>JBEIGA010000164.1:0-9267 GCA_040382135.1 Acidimicrobiales bacterium | reverse complement strand
GCACCATGCGGAGGTCGCCCTTGACGCGGGCGACGGGCTCCGGGTCACGGCCGTCGACCGCGACCTGGGGGACGAGGTCGCCGATGGTGGCGAGCTCGACGCCTGCCTCACCGAGCGACGGGAGCACCTGCTCGATGTAGGACAGGAACAGCCGGTTCGGGCCGACGACCAGGACGCCCTGCCCTTCGAGCGGGAAGCGGTGCGTGTAGAGCAGGTAGGCGGCGCGGTGGAGGGCCACGACGGTCTTGCCCGTGCCGGGCCCGCCCTGCACCACGAGCACGCCGGACATGGGCGCCCGGATGATCTCGTCCTGCTCGGCCTGGATGGTGCCGACGATGTCGCCGAGACGACCGGTGCGGGCCTCCTCCAGCGCGGCGATCAGCGCACCCTGGCCCTTCAGCCCTCCGGGCTCGTCGAGCCGGGAGAGGTCGCCGAACAGCTCGTCGTCCATCCCGAGGAGGCGAGCGCCGCGCGTGGCGAAGTGGCGCCGCCGCTCGAGGCCCAGGGGGTCGGAGGGGGTGGCCCGGTAGAACGGCTCGGCGGCGGGGGCCCGCCAGTCGACGACGATCGGGTCCTGGCGGTCGTCCCAGACGCCGAAGCGGCCGATGTAGAGCCGGTCGCCGCCGGACTCCGGTGCGCGGTCGATGCGGCCGAACACGAGGCTGCGGTCGCCCAGGGCGAGCCGGGCGAGCCGTTGCTGGACCTGCTCGTGCATGGCGTCGCGTTCGAACTGGGCCTGGAAGGTCCCGCCCTTCTCCGGCTCCAGGCCGTCGGTGAGCGACCGCGCCCGTTCCCGCGCCCGCTCGAGGCACGCATAGGCGTGGTCGATGTACGCCTGTTCCGCTGCGAGCTCGGGGTGGATCCGAGGACCTCCGGTGTGGGGTGGCGGGCTCCGCAGGGTGCCCGCCCGGGGGATTGTCAAGCCTACCCGGCTCCTCCGGGGCACCGACCCGCCGTCCGGCGGCACCGATCCGCCGGTCGCATCGGCAGGGACGGCCGCACGGTGGCAGGCTCTGCCGCCATGACCTTCGTCGCAATGGTCCTCGGGGCCGGCGGTGTCCTCGGGAGCGCGTTCCACGACGGCGTGGTCGCCGCGCTCGAGGAGGCCACCGGCTGGGACGCCCGCAGCGCCGACCTCCTCGTGGGCACCTCGGCCGGAGCGAACACCGCGGCCACGTTGCGGGCGGGCCTCCCGCCGGCGGACCACATGGCCCGGATCGTCGGGCGGCCGCTGTCGGAGGAGGGCGAAGCGGTCACCGCCCGGGTGCGGACGCCCTTCTCCCTCGGCAGCCACGACGCCGGCCTGCTGCGGCCACCGGCCTCCGTCCGCCTCATGGTCGAGGGGCTGCTGGCCCCTGGGCCGATCCGGCCCGTGGTCAGCGTCGCCGGGCTCCTGCCGAAGGGCACCGCCTCCACGGGGGCGATGGCGGCGCGGATCCGCGAGTGCCACCCCGAACCCTGGCCCACGGCCCCGACCTGGATCTGCTCCGTCAGCGTCCGCACGGGCCGCCGGGTCGTGTTCGGACGGGAGGACGTCCACGTCGACCACATCGGCACGGCCGTGGCCGCCTCGTCCGCCGTGCCCGGGTACTTCGCACCCGTGCGCGTCGGCGGGATCGACCACGTCGACGGCGGGGTGCACTCCACCACCAACGCGGACCTCACCGCCGGGCTCGGCATGGACCTCGTCGTGGTCTCCGCACCCATGACCGCCGATGCGGGAGGGGGACGACGGCTCCCCACCGGCCGCGCCTGGCACTCCAGGGTCCTCCGGCGCGAGGTCCGGGCCGTGGCGGGCCCCACGAACGTGCTCGTCGTCCAGCCCGGGCAGGACGACCTGCACGTCTTCGCCGGCGGGAACATGGACGGACGCCGCAGCGCCGAGGCGGCCGCGCTCGGCCACCGCCGGACCGTCGAGGCGCTCGATCGGGCACGGCAGGCGGCCACCGTCCTGCGGGCCGCGGCCGGTGCCGCCCGGACCGTCGCCCACCCCTAGCGTGTCGGGCATGGCGCCCGACGGTTCCCAGGCCACCGCATCGAGCCCGTTCCTCGCCGCCTGCCGGCGGGAACCCCACGACCGCGTGCCGGTCTGGTTCATGCGCCAGGCGGGTCGGTCGTTGCCCGAGTACCGGGCGATCCGTGGGACGGGCTCCATCCTCGAGGCGATCGCGGAGCCCGACCTCGCCACCGAGATCACGCTCCAGCCGGTCCGCCGGCACGGCGTCGACGCCGCGATCCTGTACTCGGACATCGTGGTCCCGGTGCACGCGATCGGCTTCGGCGTCGAGATCCGCCCCGGCGTCGGCCCGGTGATCGCCGAGCCGTTCCGTCGTCGGGAGGACCTGCAACGCCTCCGGCCGCTCGAACCCGAGCTCGACACGCCCTACGTGCTCCAGACCGTCCGCAACCTGGTCGCCGAGCTCCCGGTGCCGCTGATCGGGTTCGCCGGGGCGCCCTTCACCGTGGCGAGCTACCTCGTCGAGGGGGGACCCTCCAAGAACTACGCCCGGACCAAGGCGCTGATGCACGGGGATCCCGGACTCTGGGCCGACCTCGCCGACCGCCTCGCCGACATCGCCATCGCCTCCCTGCAGTCCCAGGTCGCCAACGGTGCGGCCGCCATCCAGCTGTTCGACAGCTGGGCGGGCGCCCTCACGCCGTCGGACTACGAGCGCTTCGTGCTGCCGGCGAGCCGCAAGGTCTTCGAGGCGCTCGCCCCGGCCGGGGTGCCGATGATCCACTTCGGGATCGCCACGGGCGAGCTGCTGACGCTGCTCCGCGACGCCGGCGCCACCGTCGTCGGCGTGGACTGGCGGGTCCCGCTCGACCGCGCCCGGGACCGTCTCGGCGACGACGTGGCGCTGCAGGGCAACCTCGACCCCGCCATCCTCCTCGGGTCCTGGGAGGCCGTGGAGGCCGCCGTCCGCGACGTCCTCGCGCGCGCCGGGGGGCATCCGGGTCACGTGTTCAACCTGGGCCACGGCGTCCTCCCCGAAACGGACCCCGAGGTCCTCACCCGGGTGGTCGAGCTGGTGCACGCCGAGGGGCGAGTGCGCGCATGAGCCGCCGCGTCGTGGTGGTGGGCGGTGGGATCACCGGTCTCACGACGGCGTTCACGGCAGCCCGGGCCGGCGCCGACGTGGTCCTGCTCGAACGGGACGACACCATGGGCGGCAAGCTCCGCACCGGCCCCTTCGGCGGGATGCCCGTGGACCTCGGCGCCGACGCCTTCCTCGTCCGGAACCCCGTAGCGGTGGAGCTGTGCGAGGAGCTCGGGCTCGCCGACGAGCTCGTGCACCCCGCCACCCGCAACGCCTTCGTCTGGAGCCGCGGCGCGCTGCGCCCCATCCCCGAGAACCTCCTGGGCGTCCCCCTCGACCTCGACGCGCTCGCTGCGAGCGGTGGGGTCTCCGACGCCGGCGTCGCCCGGGCGGCGCAGGACCTCGACGGGACGCTCGGCCCGGCGCCGGACGACGACTCGGTCGGCACCCTGACCCGCCACCGGCTGGGCGACGAGGTCACCGACCGTCTCGTGGACCCGTTCCTCGCCGGGATCTACGCCTCCGCGGTCGACGACCTCAGCCTCGCCGGTGGGGTCCCGCAGCTGGCGGCCGCCGCCCGCCTCGGCGGCTCGCTGATCGCGGCGTGCCGCAGCGTCCGTGGCGCCCCGTCCGACGCGCCGGTCTTCGCCGCCCACCCCGAGGGCATGCACCGCATCGTCGAGTCCCTGCGGACCGCCCTGGGCGATGCCGTGCGGCACGGGCCGGTGCTCGCCGTCCGTCGTTCCGGCGACGCCTGGGAGGTGGTGACCACCTCGGGCTCCGTCGCCGCCGACGCCGTCGTCCTCACCACGCAGCCGGCCGACGCGGCCCCGATCCTCCAGGACGCCGCGCCCGAGGCCGCAGGGATCCTCGCCGCGACCCGCTCGGCCGGTGTGGTGATGGTCGGGCTCGTCCATCGGGCGTCCGCGGTGCCGATCCCGCTGGACGCCAGCGGCTTCGTCGTGCCCCGGCACCTCGGGATGCGGCTCACGGCCTGCTCATGGGCGTCGAGCAAGTGGGCCCACCTCGCCCGCCCGGGCCAGGTCGTCCTCCGGGCGTCGCTCGGCCACGTCCGCGACCCGGAGGTCCTGGGCTGGTCCGACGCGCGCATCGTCGCCCGGGTCCGGTCCGAGCTCGCCCACACGATGGGTGTCACCGAGGCGCCCGTCGAGGTCCGGATCACCCGTTGGCCCGACTCGTTCCCGCAGTACCTGCCCGGCCACCTCGACCGTCTGGCGACGCTCGAGGGTGCGCTCGCCGCTGCGGCACCCGGCGTGTACGTGGCCGGAGCGGGCTACCGGGGCATCGGCATCCCGGCCTGCGTGGGGCAGGGCCGGGACGTCGCGGCCCGAGCGCTCGCCGGTTGACCCGACCCCGGCCCGATGGGCCGTCGGACGTCCGTCCGGAAGACCCCGAGATGGGACGACGGGCGCTCAGGTCCGCGCGCGGGCAGAGATTTCCCGACGATTTGCCGTGACTGGCGTCACAGAAGTGTTGCGTTTTCGTGACGGAACGTCGTAAACCCCTCGCAACAGAACCACCCGCACCGTTTCGGCCGTCGCTCGAGCGAGCTCGCGACCTCCCCAGGCCCGGACGTCGTGGACGAGATCCCGTCCCCGCTGTCCCTGCGCGCCCGACCGAGGACGACCGACCCGGTGCACGACCTGTCGCCCAGCGGATGAACAGCCATCCGAGGAGGAACCCGAATCGTGCGCAGGCTCCGGATCGCCCTCATCGCACTTGCCGCCCCCGTCCTCCTCGGAGCGTGCACGCCGGAACAGTTCGCCCTGTTCGACGCCGTGACCACACCGACCCGTGAGGTGCTCAGCGACGAGCAGCTGCACCGGCTGCGGATGTGCGAGTCCAGGGACGACTACGGGGCCGTCAGCCGATCGGGCACCTACCGGGGCGCCTACCAGTTCAGCCAGTCCACCTGGAACGGCGTCGCCGAACGGCACTACCCGTGGCTGGTGGGCGTCGATCCGGCCACCGCCGACTTCTACTGGCAGGACGCCATGGCCCGGGCCCTCTACAGCGAGGCCGGCCGCTCCCCCTGGCCGCACTGCGGCCGCCGCATCTGACGGCGGCACGACCGGCACAGCACTAGCCTCCGGCGCCGTGCAGACGCGCCGGGGGCCGATCGTTCTGGTGACGACATCGGTGGTCACCGTCGCCGTCCTCTACCTCGTCCTCGTGCGGACCCGATGGGGGCAGGAGGTCGACGACCTCGCCTTCGAGGGCCGGCGCGCCGTGTCGGCAGGGGCCACCCGCAACCTCGACCGGATGCTGCGGACCGTCACCGAGCAGTCGCTCTTCCTGCTCGGCGGGGCGATCGTCCTGGCGGCGCTGGCGCAGCGACGACTGCGCCTGGCGATCGTGGTCGGCTGCTGCATGAGCGGTGCGGTGCTCACGACCGAGGTGCTGAAGCTGCACCTCCTCGAGCGCCCCTCGTTCTCGGGCGTGGCCGGGTCCGCGAACAACAGCTTCCCGAGCGGCCACGCCACCATCGGCATGGTCCTCGCCCTGGGCATCGTCATGGTGGCGCCGTCCGCGCTGCGACGGGTCGCCGCGGTCGCCGGTTCCGTGCTCGCCGCCGTGTTCGGGACCGCGGTGATGGCCTCGGGCTGGCACCGGCCCTCCGACGTGGTCGGCGCCTACGCCGTTGCGCTCGCCTGGTTCGCGGCCGGCCACCTCGTCCTGCAGTGGTTCGACGAGCACCACCCCCATCCTCGGGGTGCCGCCACCCCGTCCGACCGTCGTCCGTCGGGACGCCTGCTCGTGGTCGCCGCCGCGGCGATCGCGGCGTTCCTGCTCCTCGCCCTGTGGGTGGCGCTCGACGCGGAGGGTCTCCGGACCGTGCCCTACGCCGGCCGCTACGTGGTGGCCTCCGTCGTGGTCGGCGCGGTCGGGGTCGGGGTCGTGCTCGGCTTCGCCCTGCTCACCGGCGAACGGGCCCGTCAGCGACGCGACGCCCTCGCCGCCGAGGTGGGTGCGGGCTGACTGGTCCGGGAGCCCTCGCGCGGCGATGATGGCGGCGATGACCCGGGGAGCCGCGACCGCGTCGGCCGTCGTGGCCGGTCTGTGCCTGGCCGCCTCGGTGCCCCCGTGGGGCTGGTGGCCGCTCGCGTTCGTGGGGGTCGCGCTGCTCGACGTGCTCCTCGACGGGGCGACCGCCAAGGAGCGCTTCCGGTGCACGGCGTTGGTGGCTGCGGCGTGGCTCTACCCGGCCACGTTCTGGATGATCGACCTCACCCTCCCCGGCTACGTCCTGGCCGGGGCGATCTACGCGGTGCTGTACGGGCTCGGCGGCATGCTCGTCCCGCCCGGCCGCGGGCGGCTGCTCGCCCTGCCGGCCGTGATCGTCCTGCTCGAGCTGGTGCGGTGGAGCGTGCCGTTCGGCGGGGTCCCGCTCGCGACCCTGCCGATGGGACAGGTCGCCGGGCCGTTCGCCCCGACGGTGCGGGTCGGGGGCGGCCTCCTCCTCACGGCGCTGGTCGTCGCCGGCGGCATGGCCCTCGCTGCGCTGTACCGGCGCGACCTCAGGATCGCCGGGGCCCTCGCCGGCGTCCTGGTCCTCTCCCTCGCCGTCGCGGCGGTGGCGCCGAGGGCCGAGGCGGTGGGCGCGGTGCGGTTCGCGGTGGCGCAGGGCGGGGGCGAGCAGCGCACCCGGTTCAACCCGTGCAACGCACCCCAGGTCTTCGCCCGGCAGCTCGAGGCCACCGCGCTCGTGACCGAGCCGGTCGACGTCGTGCTCTGGCCGGAGAACGTGGTCAACACCGAGCCGGAGGGGACCGAGCGCTCCTGCGGCGACCTGCTCTACCCGTCGGAAGCGTCCGCGACCCTCGCCGAGCTGGCCGGCGAGCTCGATGCCGTGGTGCTGCCCGGATGGTTCCGCGAGGACGAGGAGGACCCGTCGGCCAACCTGAACTACACGGAGTCGGTCGAGCCCGACGGCACGGTCTCGGGTCGGTACGACAAGGTGCGCACGGTGCCCTTCGGTGAGTTCGTGCCGCTCCGGGGCCTCGTGGAGCGGTTCTCCGGCGAGCTCCCGGCACGCGATGTGCGGCCGGGGACCGGGCCCGCGGTGCTGGTGACCTCGCAGGGCACGTTCGGCGTCTCCATCAGCTGGGAGATCTTCTTCGAGCACCGCGCCCGGGATGCCGCCCGAGACGGTGGCGAAGTGCTGCTGAACCCCACCAACGGCTCCTCCTACTGGTTGTCGATCGTGCAGACCCAGCAGGTGGCGTCGTCGCGCCTGCGGGCGCTCGAGACCGACCGCTGGGTCCTGCAGGCGGCGCCGACCGGCTTCAGCGCGGTGGTGACCCCCGACGGCGACGTCGTCGACCGGATCGGCATCGGCGAACAGGGAGCCATGGTCGCGGACGTCGAGCGGCGCAGTGGCCAGACCCTGGCCACCCGCCTCGGGTTCTGGCCGATGGCCGTCGCCGCCTCGGCGGCGCTCGCCGCGGCATGGGTGCTCGCCCGGCCGCGCGCCACCCGTTGAACCCCCCGACCCGCAGGCGGCTTCAGACCTCGAGCAGGACCGTGACGGGGCCGTCGTTGACGAGGGCCACCTGCATCTCGGTCCGGAAGCGACCGGTGGCGACGGTCGCACCGAACGACCGGAGGTGGGCGACGACCGCGTCGACGAGGGGCTCGGCCACCTCGGGCCGGGCGGCCGCGATCCACGACGGCCGACGACCCCGGGAGGCGTCGCCGTAGAGGGTGAACTGGCTGACGACGAGCACCTGTCCGCCGGTCTCGGCCACCGAACGGTTCATCACCCCGTCGTCGTCGTCCATCACCCGCAGGTTCCAGATCTTGTCGGCGAGGCGACGGGCGCCCGCCTCGTCGTCGTCGTGGGTGACCCCGACCAGCACGAGCAGGCCGCGGTCGATGGCACCGACCACCTCCCCTGCGACCGTGACCGACGCCGAGGACACCCGTTGGACCAGACCGCGCACGGCGGCGACCCTACGTCACGGGCGTGTGAAGCCCTGCGCTCCGATCCCTTACTGGTGAGGAAGATGCGGGGACCGCGGGCAGACTTTCCCTCGTGCCGAGCCTCCGCCGTCCCGCCCCCACCGCGGCGCGACCCGTCCCCCGCGACGGTGACCCGCTCCGGATCGCCCTGCTCTCGTACCGGGGCAAGCCCCACTGCGGGGGCCAGGGCGTCTACGTCCGCCACCTCAGCAAGGCGCTGGTCGACCTCGGCCACCACGTCGAGGTGTTCGGCGGACAGCCCTATCCCGTGGTCGACGAGCGCGTGCCGCTGCACCAGCTCCGCAGCCTCGACATCTACAACGACTACTTCCCGATGCGGCTCCCCCGGGTCTGGGAGCTGAAGTCCGCGCCGGACGTGCTCGAGCTCATGTCGTTCTCGCTCGGCACGTTCAGCGAGCCGATGGCGTTCAGCTGGCGGGCCTACGGCGCCCTGAAGGACCGGCGCGCCGAGTTCGACCTCGTGCACGACAACCAGACCCTCGGCTGGGGCGTGCTGGCGCTGCAGCAGACCGGCTGGCCGGTGCTGTCCACCATCCACCACCCCATCACCGTGGACCGCAAGCTCGAGATCGAGCACGCCCGCAACCTCCGCGAGGAGATCGGCAAGCGGCGCTGGTACGCGTTCACGAAGATGCAGACCCAGGTCGCCAAGCGGATGACCCGCGTCATGACCGTGTCGGAGTCCTCCAAGAAGGACATCTCCGCCGACCACAGGGTCCCGCTCGACCGCATCCACGTCGTCCCGGTCGGCGTCGACCCGGAGCTCTTCCGTCCGATGCCCGGCGTCGAGCGCGTCCCGGGCCGGCTCATCACCACCGCGTCGGCCGACGTCGCCATGAAGGGCCTGCACGTCCTGCTCGAGGCGCTGGCGAAGGTCCGCACCGAGCGGCACGTGGAGCTCGTGATCATCGGCAAGCCGAAGCGGGACAGCCACGCCACCCAGACCATGCGCCGCCTCGGTCTCGAGGACATCGTCACCTTCGTCACCGGCGTGCCCGACGAGCGCATCGTGGAGCTCTACTCCGAGGCCGAGCTCGCCATCGTCCCGTCGCTCTACGAGGGGTTCTCGCTTCCGGCCATCGAGGCGATGTCGAGCGGGGTGCCCCTGCTCGCCACCACCGGCGGCGCCCTGCCCGAGGTCGTCGGTGCCGACAACGACACCGCCCTGTGCGTGCCCCCCGGCGACAGCGAAGCGCTCGCCGCCAAGATCGCCATGGCCCTC
>JBEIGA010000163.1:0-9273 GCA_040382135.1 Acidimicrobiales bacterium | reverse complement strand
GACGCACCGAGCCAGCACGAGATCGACCTCCGCTACACGGAGGCGCTCGCCATGGCCGACTCGATCATGACGCTGCGGCTCGCGGTCCGGAAGATCGCCCTGGAGCAGGGCGTGTACGCCACGTTCATGCCCAAGCCGCTCGACGGCGTGCAGGGGTCCGGGATGCACACCCACCTGTCGCTCTTCCGCGGCGAGGCCAACGCGTTCCACGACCCCGCAGAGGAGCACGGGCTGTCCGCCACGGCGCGGGCGTTCATCGCAGGTCTGCTCCACCACGCCCGCGAGATCACCGCGGTCACGAACCAGCTCGTGAACTCCTACAAGCGGCTCGCCGAGGGGTTCGAGGCACCCCAGTACGTCTCCTGGGCACGGAACAACCGGTCGGCGCTGGTCCGCGTGCCCATCCCGAAGCCGGGGAAGACCGACTCCACCCGGATCGAGTACCGGGCCATCGACTCGGCGTGCAACCCCTACCTCGCCTTCTCCCTCCTGCTGGCCGCCGGCCTGCGGGGCATCGAGCAGGGCTACGAGCTGCCGCCGGAGGCGCAGGGCAACCTGTTCGGCATCGGCAGCCGGGAGCGCGCGGCCGCCGGGATCATGTCCCTGCCCCTGTCGCTCGAGGAGTCGCTCGACGAGATGGAGCGATCCGACCTCGTCCGAGAGACCCTCGGCGACCACATCTTCGAGTGGTTCCTCCGCAACAAGCGGTCCGAATGGGCCGACTACCAGCGCCAGGTGACGCCGTTCGAGCTGACCCGGTACCTCCCGATCTGGTAGCCGCCGCCATGGACCCACTCCTGCTGTTCCCGAACCCTGCGCCCCCGGAGCTCGTGCAGACGCTCGACCTCGCCGGTTGGTCCTGGCTGCCCGTCGGCTCGGCCGACGAGGCGCGGGGCAAGGAGCCCGACGACGGGTGGGCGGGCGCAGTGATCGTCGCCGACACCGACCCCGAGGGCGCGTTCGCCATGTGTCGCCACCTCCGCCGCGGCGACAGCCCCCTGCAGCCCCTGCTCCTGCTCCTGTCGGGCGCCCAGCTGCACGACCTCGAGCTCCGCGAGGACCTCTTCGACGACTTCTGCCTCACCCCGTTCCACCCCCGGGAGCTCGAGGCACGGTTGCGCCACCTGTTCTGGAAGACGGGGCGGGGCAGCCGTCCCGACCTCGTCGAGTACGGGCCCCTGGTCCTCAACCTCGAGACCTACCAGGCCGCCATCGATGCCCAGCCGCTCGACCTCACCTACATGGAGTACGAGCTGCTCAAGTTCCTGGCGTCGCACCCCGGCCGGGTGTTCACCCGGGAGACCCTGCTCAGCCGGGTCTGGGGGTACGACTACTACGGCGGGGCACGGACCGTGGACGTCCACATCCGGCGGCTCCGGGCCAAGCTCGGCGAGGAGCACGCCAACCTCATCCAGACCGTGCGGTCGGTGGGCTACCGCTTCGGGCAGTCCCGCTGGAGCCTCTGAGCCCGCTGGGCGGAGGGGTCAGTTCCGGCGGCTGGAGAAGTCGGCCTCGCTGACCTCGAAGAGCTCCGTGCCCGCGTTGCGCACGTCGCTGTCGCGCTTGAGGAACGAGCCGAGGCCCGAGGCGAGCAGCGCCATCCCGATCAGGAAAAGGACCGGGAAGACCAGGACGAGGATCACGGCCATGACGATGCCACCGAGCATGGGGCTCATTCTGCCTCACCGGTGGACATGCCCGCCCACTCCCGCGGCATGATGCCGGGATTCGAGAGGAGCCTTCGATGAGCAAGCCGGTCGGTCCGTACTCCCCCATCATGCGTGCCGGGGACCTGCTCCTGGCCAGTGGCCAGATCGGTCTTCGTGACGGTGCCATGGTCGAGGGGGGCCTCGAGCCGCAGCTCCGCCAGCTGATGGCCAACCTCCGAGGTGTGCTCGAGACCCAGGGCGCCACCCTCGAGGACGTCGTGAAGACCACCGTGTTCCTCGTCGACATGGCCGACTTCGCCGAGATGAACCGGATCTACCTCGAGGAGTTCGGCGACCATCGTCCGGCCCGCTCCACGATCGGCGTCGCCGCCCTCCCCGTCGGCGCGGTGGTCGAGGTGGAGGCCGTCGCGCACAAGCCCGCCTGACGGAGCGATGGACCGTACCGGGCTCGGCGCGCTGGTCGAGGAGCTCAGCGCCTTCCCGGGCTCCACCGGCGCGGCACTCGACGCCCTCGTCGAGGCCGACCCGCGCCTCGGCGACGAGCTGCAGGAGCAGCGCCCCTTCGCCCGTGCCCTGATCGGGCTCCTCGACCTCTCGCGCTCCATCTCGGCCTCCCTGCTGCGCGATCCCGGCCTGCTCGACGCGCTGCGCGAGGGGGTCGATGCGCGGTGGGAGCTCGATGCCCCGATGCTGACGGAGCGGTTCCGGACGAGTGGCGCGACCGCAGACGACCTCCGGCGGTTCAAGCGGTACGAGTTCGTCCGCATCGCCGCCCGGGACGTGACCGGCATCGCCGACCTGCCGTCCGCGGCCCGCGAGCTCGCGGCCCTCGCGGACGTGGTCGTGACCGAGGCGCTCGCACTGGCGGAGCCGACGGTCCCCCTCGCGATCATCGGCATGGGGAAGCTCGGGGGCAGGGAGCTCAACTACGCGAGCGACGTCGACCTCGTGGTCGTCCACGACGGCGATCCGCAGGAGGCGGCAAAGGCGGTCCGCCGGTTCCTGAGGATCATGACCGACCGCGCGGCTGCAGGGACGATCTGGCGGACCGATCTCGACCTCCGACCCGAGGGCCCGAGCGGCGCCCTCAGCCGCACGCCCGGAAGCTACGGGGCCTACTACCGGCAGTGGGCCCAGCCCTGGGAGTACCAGGCCCTGATCAAGACCCGGTACGTGGCCGGCGACGTCTCGGTGTCCAACGCCTACTTCGACGCGATCCGCCCCGTCGTCTGGGGCGACCAGCTACCACCGGGCGCCCTCGACCACATCCGGGCGATCAAGGAGCGCGTCGAGCAACGGGCGACGGCCGCCGTCCGCCAGGACGTGAAGCGCGCCCCGGGCGGCATCCGCGACGTCGAGTTCGCCGTCCAGCTGCTCCAGCTGGTGCACGGCCGGAACGACCCGTCGATCCGCTCACCGTCCACCCTCGAGGCGCTGGTGCAGCTCGTCCGCGCCGGCCACCTCACCCAGGCCGACGCCGACCGGCTGGACGAGTCGTACTGCTACCTGCGGACGGTCGAGCACCGACTCCAGCTCCGCGACGAGGCCCAGACCCACGACCTCCCCGACGACCCGGAAGGGATGCTCTGGCTCGCCCGGGTCCTCGGGAACCGCCAGGAGGACCCCGACGCCGCCGTCGCCGCCTTCCGACGTCGGCACGAACGACGGCTCGAGGCGGTCCGGGAGATCCATGCGCGGCTCTTCCACCGGCGCACGCTCGAACCGGTGGCGACAGCACCCCGCATCGGTGAGGGGGAACGGGTGGGACGGCTCCGCGCCCTCGGCTTCCGGGAGCCGGATGAGGCCGACACCATCCTCGGCCGTCTCACCGACGGGCTCGGGCCCACCTCGCGCCTGCTGCGGCACCTCGTACCGCTGCTGGTCGAGGGGCTCGCTGCCGCACCGGACCCCGACCTCGCACTCGTCCGCCTGTCCTGGATCTGCGACGGCCCCACGCGCGGGCCCGTCGTCGCTGCGGCCCTGCGAGAGTCGCCCGCGCTACTCGAGCGCTTGTGCCGGCTGCTCGGATCCTGCGGCGCGGCGAGCGGCATCCTGCGCCGGGACCCTGCGGCGGTCGTGCTCCTCGAGCCGCGTGACCGTCACGCGCCGGTCGAGCTCGGCGTCGACGAGTACGCAGCCGCCATGCGGGAGGGGCCCGAGGCCATCGGGTCTGCGCTGCGCCGGGACCAGCTCGCAGTGATGATCGCCGACGTGCTCGACGCTGCCGACGTCCGCACCGTCGGACGTTCGCTCAGCACGATGGCCGACGCGCTGCTCGCCGCCGCCCTGGCCGCGGCCGGCGACCCGCCCGGTGTGGCCGTGATCGGACTCGGTCGGCTCGGAGGCGAGGAGCTGTCGTACTCCTCGGACCTCGACGTCGTGTTCCTCGCGGAGACCACAGGAGCCGACGCTGCGGAGCGGGCCACCGCTGCCGCGAAGGCGATCGTCGCGCGCATCCACGATCCGAGACGCGGCGGCCGCCTCTGGGAGATCGACGCGCGCCTCCGGCCGGAGGGACCCAACGCGCCGATCCTGACCACGCTCGCCGGGGCGACTGCGTACTACGCCGGTCGGGGCGGGCAGTGGGAGCTGCAGTCCATGTTGCGGGTCCGCCACGTGGCGGGCGACGCGGACCTCACGGCGCGGTTCGTCGAGGCGATCGCACCGATGGTGCACCCGGCCGTCCTGGCCGACGAGGCGGCCGAGGCCGTCCGCACCATGAAGCGCCGCATCGAACAGGAGCGCTGCCCCCAGGACGACCGACGCCTCCGCCACCTCAAGCTCGGTCCGGGTGGGCTGTCGGACGTCGAGTTCACCGTGCAGCTCCTGCAGTTGCAGCACGGCGGCGCGGACCCCACCCTCCGGACGCCGTCGACCTTCGATGCCCTCGATCGCCTCGAGGCCGCAGGGCTGCTCAGCGCTCCCGACACCGAGGCGCTGCGCGATGCGTACCGGCTCGCGAGCCGGCTCCGCGACCGGCTGTTCCTGGAGCGGGGGCAGGCGCGTGACGAGCTGCCCTCCGATCCGGCCGATCTCGACGTGATCGCCGCCGCCCTCGGCGTCGGTTCGGGCGCCGCACTGGCGGCGCAGTGGCTCACGACCGCCGCCCGCTGCCGGGCCGTGGTGGAGCGGGTCTTCTACGGAACCCCTGCGGGCCAGTCCGTCGGGTAGCCGAGGCACCGCCAGGTCGCAGCGGCGACGGCGGCGAACACCGCGTCGGAGACCGGGACTGCCGGCGCGTCGGACGGCACCACCTCGATGCGGATCTCGGGCAGCGCGGCGGCCCGCACCACCCCGAACGAGCGGATCGTCAGATCGAGCACCGCGCCGTCGCCGTCGACCGCGACCCCCTCGCTGGTGACCCAGCCGTACGCCTGGTGCGCGGCCCCGGTCACGTAGGAGCGCAGGACCACCTCGTCGAGCACCGCTCCTGGGACGACCCGGACGTGGATCCCGTCGTCGTCGACGACCGCCTCGGCCTCGCCCCCGCGGAAGCGGACCAGGTCGCGCTCGCCGAGCGAGCAGGCGAGGACCAGGGCCTCGGCCCACCCGGCCCCGCGGATGTCCGTGCTCGTCGGCGGACCGGGCACGGCCACCTGCTCCACCACGAGCCCGGGTGCCACCGTCCGCACGACCTCGTCGATCCCCGGGGTCGCCACGACCCGCAGCACCCCGCTGCCGTCCGAACGGATGCCCGCAGCCACCGGCGGACGCTTCGGCCCGAGCCTGGCGACGTCCTCGCGGGTGGACAGCGCCAGGACCGGACGACCGTGCCGATCGGCGAGCGTTCGGGCGACCGCCGGGAGCGGGGACGCCGCCTTGCCGCCGAACGCGCCGCCGTTGGCGAGCGGCGAGGCCGGCGCGCCGCCGGGCTCGCACCAGGCGGCGTCGGGCTCGAGGTAGGCGGGCTCGACCCAGCTCGTGCGCAGCACCCGCACCCAGTCGCCCGGCGGCGCGTCGAGGGGTGGGCACGCGGCGATGGTGGTGCGGCGACCCTGCACCCTCCCGGCCAGCCGACGGGCCTCGGTCATCGTCTCGGCCACCACCCACCCGCCGGAGCGGTCGCGCAGGGCGATCAGGCACTCGGCAGGGGCCGTGTCGGCGGCGAAACCCCCCGCACCGAGCGCGACGGCCGCCCCCACCCGCTGGGGGACCCCGCCCTCGATCGCCGCCCGCGCCTCGGCAGGGCCCGGATCCCGCTCGGGGACCGGCGCGCCACGCCGCCCGACCGCATCGAGCACGGGCTGCCACCCCGTGCACCGGCACAGGTGACCGCCGAGCGCCTCGGCGCAGGCCTCGCGGTCCCCGCCGGCGGTCGTGACCGCTGCGAGCCGCACGATGATCCCCGGCGTGCAGAACCCGCACTGCGTCCCCCCGGTCGCGCACAGCGCCTCCGCCCACGCCGCCGCGTCGGGCAGCCCCGCGACCGTCGTCACCCGACGGTCGGCGACCCGGCGCACCGGGGTCACGCAGGCGACCCGCGGTTCGCCGTCGACCAACACGGTGCAGCACCCGCACTGTCCCTGCGGGGCGCAGCCGTCCTTCACGCTGCGCTCGCCCAGCGGACCGCGCAGCGCATCGAGCAGCGTGCCGTCCGCCGGCACCGTGACCGGCCGTCCGTCGAGCACGAACCGCACCTCGGTCGTCACCGCACACCTCCCTGCCGTCACGATCAGCCTTCCGTCACGATCAGCCTCGGCCGTGGCGCGTCCCGATCGGGGCACCGGACCGTTAGCGTCGCCGCCATGGCCAGCCTGCACCCTGCCCCAGACCCGGGCGCCGCGTGGCACCGGAGCGTCGACCGCCGCCGGTTCCTCCTGGGTGCCGGTGCCCTCGGGATCGGAGCGGTCCTCCTGAACGCCTGCGGCGACGACGACGCGGGCACCGAGGGCGGTGACGCCCGGTACATCACCGCGGCGTTCCCCGACGGGTTCCGGACCCCGGCGATCCTCGTGGCCGGGCTCCCCGCCCGGGCACCGCTGGTGGTCATCGACCAGCTCGGGCCGCTGACCACGGAGGCGCCGGCCTCGATCGACGTCACGGTCACCCGCGGCGGCGCAGAGCTCGGCACCTTCACGGTCCCGCGCCACGGCGACGGGCTCGCCGTCCCCTACTACCCGCTCACCTTCACCCCCGACGCCGCCGGCACCTACGTGGCCACGGCCTCGTTCAGCGATCTCCCGGTGGAGTTCCAGGTGCTCGAGCCGGGCGCCACCCGCGTGATCCAGGTCGGCGAGACGCTGCGGCCGCTCGCCACCCCCACGTTCGACGACCCCCGTGGGGTCACGCCGGTCTGCACCCGCACGCCGGACCCGTGCCCGCTGCACGACGTGTCCCTGTCCGAGGCGCTGGCCCGAGGTACGCCGGTGGCGCTCTACATCGGCACCCCGGCCTTCTGCCAGACCGCCGTCTGCGGACCGATCCTCGAGTTCCTCCTCGAGGAGCGCGACGCCGGCCGAGCCCTCACGATGATCCACGCCGAGGTCTACCTCGACCCCTACGCCGCCGACGGCGACCCCGGCGACACGACCGAGGTCATCGACGTCTACGGCCTCGACTTCGAGCCCCAGCTCGTGATCGCCGACGCCTCGGGCACGGTCACCGCCGTGCTGAACAACTCGATGGACCGCACCGAGGTGCGCGCCGCCCTCGACACCGCCGGCGCCTGACCGGACCCGCGCAGGCGCTTGCGGGCGTCCGGCGCAGGGCGGCCGCGGGGTCCTCAGTCGCCCAGCCGGTGCCCACGCCCGTGCAGGTAGGCGACGGTGTCCATGAACACCCTGGTCACCTTGTAGCCCTGCCCCTCGAGCAGGTCGATGCATGCCCGCCGGTCGTCGTGGCCGATGTAGCTGTGCTCGAACTGAAGGATGTCGGGCTTCCACCGGTCGAAGGGGAACGACCGGATGATGGGCCAGTCGAAGCCCACCGTGTCCATGACCAGGCAGTCCACGTGCTCGATACCGTGGTCCTCGAGCACCGACGCCATCGTGCGGGTCGGGACGACGACCTCCTCGACCAGATCGGCGGCGTTGTACCGGTCACCGATCCCTGCCGCCTCGATGAACCGCTGCCCCATCCGCTCGACGACGTCGCGGCGGAACCCGCAACACTGGGTGGCGTGCGCCGGGAGTTCCGGCACGTCCTGGCGGATGGCCCACAGGCTCATGGAGCCGTCCTGGTCACCGATCGCGAGCTGCGCGACCTCGGTACGGGGGCGACCGGCGTAGTTCGCCCGTAGCCGCTCGAAGATCACCGGGTGCGGCTCGATCAGGAGGCCCTTGACCGGATAGGCGTCGAGGATCTCCCGGACGGGGTCGTAGGTCGCTCCGTCGTTGGCACCGACCTGCACGAGCTGGAAGTTCTCGCTCCCACGGCGCGTGAGGTGGTCCCGGACGCACAGATCCAGGACGTCGAGCGGTTGCTGGGGACCCGGGTAGACCCGCCCGATCTCCACACCTCGCTTGGTTGCGAGCCCCTGGACCGTGCCCTGGGCCAGACCGAGCGCCCGTGTCATCGTCTTTCGCAGCACCGTCCGCCTTCCCGTCGACGCGCCACCTTCCACTACGTCCAAAGGGTAGGAACAACCTCGTCGGACCCGCAAGAGGCGCGCCGGATCAACCCTCGAGCCGTTCGACCGCGGTCTCGAAGAGTGCGAGCACCTCGTCGTCGGTCACCGTCGGTTCGTCACCACCGCGCACGATCTCGAACTGGACCAGTTGCATCGCCACGTCGTCGACGCGGACGAACAGCGAGTGGACCTGCCACGTCGTCTCGAAGTCTGGCGGCTCCCCGACGACGGTCACGATGGCCGTCCGCTGGTCGCCGAACTCCGGCACGGCGAACACCTCGGAGGTGAGGCGCTCACCGTCGGGGGCGGTCGACTCGCTGCCGAGGCAGGACTCGAGCTCGCCGAACACCGCATCGAGATCCGAGCCGAGCTGGTCGGCCTCGCCGTCCACGAGCACCTGTCGGATGCCCTGCAACGAACCGTCGGCCGGCTCGATGATCACCCCGGCCTCGGCCGTGAGCCGCTCGACGATCGTCGGGTTCACCGCCGTGTCCTCGCACGGGAGGTCGGCCACGCTGCCGAAGTCCGCCGCCATCGCCTCGGTCACCACCACCCAGTCGCCGGGGACGTCCTCGGGGGCCAGCAGCAGACCGGTCAGGTCGGCGGCCGGGACACTGCTCGTCGTCCCGCCGTCCCCGTCCGTCGCCGTGTCGTCGTCGTCACCGCACCCGGCGAACACCAGACCGAGCGTCAGCACAATGGCCGATCCCCGCCCCACCGCTCGTGTCCACGCCATGCCCGCCTCCTGGTCCGTTCGGACGAGGACCATCCTCGGGCAGACGCGGATCACCGGACAGGGCACAAGGGCCCGGCCCGGTGATCGGGATCGGTGGGGTCAGCTGAAGGACTGACCGCAGCCGCAGGTGCGCTGGGCGTTCGGGTTGTCGATCGAGAAGCCGGCCTGGTTCAGGCCGTCCTTGTAGTCGAGCGTGGCGCCGGAGAGCAGCTGGGCGCTCGACGGGTCGACCGCGACCCGCACGGTCCCGTAGGACTCGAGGACGTCGTCCGACGCGACCTCGCTGTCGAAGAACATCT
>JBEIGA010000162.1:0-9277 GCA_040382135.1 Acidimicrobiales bacterium | reverse complement strand
CGCCGCCGGCGTACCGGCGGGCACCCACGTCGTCGGCGTCCGCGCACCCGATGCCGAGCTGCCCTACGCGGACCTGGCCGCCGGTGAGGGCGTCGCCGACGACGAGATCGTCCGCCTCGATCCGGACGACCCGGTGACCATCCTCTACACGTCGGGCACCACGGGCCGGCCGAAGGGCGCGCTCGGCACCAACCGTTCGCACATGGCGAACCTCTGGAACATGGCGTTCGTGAACACCCGTGAGGCCGTGATCGCAGGGCGCCCGCCGAAGGCGCCGAGGCAGGCGGCGGTCCTGGCCGCCGGCCCCATGTTCCACATCGGCGGCATCGCCGGGATCATCGGCGGCCAGATGGGCGGCACCAAGACGATCCTGCTCCACAAGTGGAACGTCGACGAGGCCCTCCGCCTCGCGAAGGCCGAGGGCGTCACGAACCTCGGCGGCGTGCCCACCATGCTGCGCCAACTCCTCGACCACCCCGATCTCGCCGACGCCGGGCTGGAGATCGACGGCATCCCGATGGGCGGCGCCGCCGTGGCGCCGGATCTGCCCGTCCGCGCCAACGAGGTGCTGGGCGACGCGGCCCAGGTGTTCAACGGCTACGGCCTCACCGAGACGACCTCGGCGGTGGTGGCGAACGTCGGGGTCGAGTTCCTCGCCCGGCCCGACAGCGTCGGCCGCCCCAACCTGACCGCCGACGTGCGGATCGTCGACGAGGAGGGGCGCGAGCTCCCCGCCGGCCAGGTCGGGGAGATCTGCGTCCGTTCGCCGCAGGTGGTCACGGGCTACTGGAACGACGAGGCCGCCACCCGGGCCTCGTTCGTCGACGGCTGGTTCCACACCGGCGACCTCGGCCTGGTGGACGCGGACGGCTTCGTCTCGGTGGTCGACCGGCTGAAGGACGTGGTGATCCGCGGCGGCGAGAACGTGTACTGCGCCATGGTGGAGGCGGCCCTGCACGAGCACCCGGCGGTGGCCGAGGTCGCCGTCGTCGGTCTGAAGGAACCGGTGATGGGGGAGCGGGTCTGCGCCGTGGTGGTGCCGCGCCCCGGCGCGTCGGTCACGCTCGGCGAGCTGCGGTCCTTCGCCGCCGAGCGCATCGCCGGCTTCACGTGCCCCGAGGCGCTGGCGATCGTGGACGAGCTGCCCAAGACGGCCACCGAGAAGATCGCCAAGCACGAGCTGCGCGAGATGCTCGCCGAGCGCGTCGTCGAGACCACCTGGGAGGCGCGATGACCGCGACCCGTCCGGCGCCCTCGACACCGAGCGACCGCCCGACCCGCAAGGAGAACCCATGACCACCGCACCGCGGGCGCACGACTGCCTCATCAACGTCCACTTCGGCGACGACGACCAGCCCGAGTGGATGTTCCGGGTGAAGGACGAGTACTTCAAGCGCGAGGACTCGATCTTCGGCAAGTGGGAGCTGTCGCGCGTCATCGACGAGATGGACGCGAACGGCGTCGAGAAGGCGATCATCACCGCGAACATGAAGAGCGCGGGCAAGGGCTCACCGTTCGACTTCGTGAACGCCCGCCCCGACCGCTTCGCCCTCACGGCCGGCGGCCTCGACCTGCTCCGGCCGATGCCCACCCTGCGGTTGCTGGAGTCTTTCGTGAAGGACTGGCCGGTGGCGTTCGCGTCGGTCGGCCCGTCGTTCTGGGGCGACGGCATGTACCCGGCGAGCGACGCCGTCTACTACCCGCTCTACACCAAGTGCTGCGAGCTCGACCTCCCGCTCACGCTCAACACGGGGCTCCCCGGACCGCCCATCCCCGGCGAGACCCAGAACCCCATCCACCTCGACCGGGTGTGCGTGCGGTTCCCCGAGCTGAAGCTCTGCATGATGCACGGCGCCGACCCGTGGTGGGACACGGCGATCCGCCTCATGATCAAGTACCCGAACCTGCACCTGATGACCTCGGCCTGGGCGCCGAAGTACCTGCCCGAGTCGCTGCTGCACTACATGCGCACCCGGGGCAAGACGAAGGTGATCTTCGCGTCGGACGCGCCGGTGCTCTCCATCACCCGCACGGTCACCGAGGCGATGGCCCTCGACCTGCCCGACGAGGTCCGAGACAACTACCTGTACGGCAACGCCCAGCGGTTCTTCCACGACCGCCTCGCCCAGGTTCTGTGAGTCGAAACCCTTGACAGTCATGGAATCCACCTCACAGAACGCGGCGTGGGTAGCCTCGGCCGGGTCGGCCGTTCGTCCACCTCCGGAGGTCCCGTGGCCCAGGTGAAGCGTCCGCGGACGCGGCAGCGGGAGAAGCCCCAGCAGATCGCGGACGAGCTCCGGGCGCTCATCGTCTCCGGCGAGCTCGTCGAGGGTGACTCGCTCGGCCACGAGCCCGACCTGGTGGAGCGGTTCGGGGTGTCCCGTCCGTCGCTGCGGGAGGCGTTGCGGATCCTCGAGACCGAGGGGCTGATCACCGTGGTGCGCGGCGTCCGCGGCGGCGTGGTGGTCCACGAGCCCGACCAGCGGATGACAGCACGGACCGCGGCCCTCGTGCTGCAGGCCCGGAACGTGGCGCTCGCCGACGTGTTCGAGGCGCGGGCGCTCATCGAGCCCATCGCCGCCAGGGCGATCGCCGGTCAGCGTTCCCGCAAGGCGGCGGCGAAGGAGCTGCGCACGCTGGTGGCGCAGCAGGAGGCCTGCATCGAGGACCCCGACGCGTTCGGCGAGGCGAACGCCGCCTTCCACCAGCGGCTCGTCGCGCTCGGCGGCAACCAGACCCTCAGCATCGTGGCCGAGATGCTCTCGGAGATCGTGGCCCGTGCCGTGGCGGCGGTGAGCCGGATGCACATGGCGGTCAACGCCGGCGACTCCGTGGCCACACGACGGCGCGGCATCCGCTCCCAGCTCCGGCTTCTCGACCTGATCGAGGCGGGCGACGGTGCCGCCGCCGAGGAGCACTGGCGGGCCCACATGCAGGCGGTGTCGAAGATCATGCTCGGCGGGGCGGCATCGACCGTGGTCGACCTGCTCGACCACCACGACTGAGCCAGGCGGACCCGGCCAGGACGCTCAGGGTTCGGGGATCTCGAAGTGGGCGTCCCGCAGCTTGAACGCCTCCTTGGTGCCGTGCTCGGCGCGCACCTTGACGAAGTTGAACTCGCCCTCGTCGAACTGCAGGTTCGTGCCGTAGGCGTGGAAGAGGTAGCTGGCCACCTCTTCCCCCTGGTACGCCTGCAACTGCTCCACGAGGCGGAACGCCTCCTTCGCCATGACGATGCCGTCGGCCGGCATGCGGGCGATCTTCTGTGCGAACCAGTCGGCGCGGGCCTCGACCTTGTCGTCGTCGACGACCTCGGTGAAGATGCCGAGGTGCGCCAGGGTGGATGCCTCGACGATGTCGCCGGTGAGCAGCAGACGCCGCGCCATCACCGGGCCGAGCCGGTGGAAGAACAGGTGCAGCGAGCCGAGCGCCGGCCCGAGGAAGCGGGTGGCGGGCATGCCGAGCCGGCAGTCCGAGCCGACCACGGCGATGTCGGCCATGAGCGCGAGCTCGAACCCGCCGCCGAGGGCGTAGCCCCGGACCTCGGCCACCGTGGCCTTCGGGTAGCCCATGAACTCGTGGTAGAAGCTGAACGACCTGCGGTCGACCGCCAGGCGTCGGCGCTGGCTGGGACGCCGCCGCGTCGCTGCGGCCGCCTGCTTGTCTTCGTACCAGGCGTAGGCGTTGCCCATGTCGGCACCGGTGCTGAACACCCCGCCCTCGCCCCGCAGCACCACGACCTTGACGGCGTCGTCCATGGCGAGCTCGTCGAGGTACTCGCCGACCTGCTCGCGCATGGTGGGGTCGTAGGTGTTCTTCCGCTCGGGGTTGTTCAGGCTGATGCGGGCGATCCCGGTGGCCTCGTCCCGTTCCAGCACGACTCGAGGGTCACCCACGGTTCCTCTTCTCCGGATTCTCCGGGTTCTCCGTCACGACGTGCCCCCAGCGTTGCGGCTTCAACCCTCCGAGAATACTGTTTCGTTTAGATCTTTTCCACGAGAGAGCCCGCCCGTGCACTTCCACTTCACCGATGACCAGCTCGCCCTCCGGGACGCCGTCCGGGCCTTCTGTGCCGACCGCATCGACCTCGGCCGCGTGGCCGAACGGGAGCTGGTGCCGGCCGATGCGGGCGTCTGGCAGGAGCTCGCCGGCATGGGCGTGCTCGGCATGCTCCTCCCCGACGACGACACCGGTCTCGGCCTCGTCGAGGCGTCCATCGTGTTCGAGGAGCTCGGCCGGCACCTCGCCTCGGGGCCGGTCCTGTGGTCCACGATCGCCGCCCCGCTCGTCCCCGGCGCCGCCGACGGCTCGGTCCGTGTCGCCGGCCTCCTCGCGCCGTCCGCCGCCGAGGTCGCCGCCGGCGTGCCCGTGGTGGTCGAGCACGGCGCCGAGGCCGACGTGGTGCTCGTGCTCCACGCGGACCGTGTCGAGCGCATCGGGCGCGCCGACCTCGCCGGCGCCGAGGCGGGCGTCCCGCTCGACCCACTGACCCCGGCGATCGTGCTGCCCGCGCTTCCCGCAGGCGACGTCGTGGGCGACGCCGCGGCGGCCCGCACGCTGCGCCTGCAGGGGGTGACCCTCGCGGCGTCCACCCTCGTCGGTGCCGCCCAGGGCGCGCTCGACGTCGCTCGGGACTACGCCCTGGTGCGCGAGCAGTTCGGCGTGCCGATCGGTTCCTTCCAGGCGATCAAGCACATGCTCTCGGACATGTTCGTCCGCTGCGAGCTCGCCCGGGCCGAGACCACGGCGGCGGCGGCGATCGTCACGGACCCCGCCGCCGGCGACCCTGAGCGGGCCACGAGTGGCGCCAAGATCCTCGCCGGCGAGGCCGCCACCATGAACGGGCGGGTCGCCGTCCAGGTGCTCGGCGGCATGGGCTTCACCTGGGACATGCTGCCGCACTACTACCTGAAGCGGGGCTGGGCGCTCGACCAGGCCTTCGGCACCGGCGCCTCGCACGCCGAGCGCCTGGGCACCCTGTTGGGTGAGGAGGTCGCGGCGCGATGAGCCCGCACCCGACGGGGGAGGAACCCGCCGGTGCCCGGATCGTGGCGGTCGACGGCGTGCTCCGCATCGTGCTCGACCGGCCCGAGCGGAAGAACGCCCTCGACTCCGACGTGATCGTGCGGATCGTGCGCGCCCTCGAGGACGCCGCCACCGACGACTCGCTCCGCGTGGTCGAGCTGCGCAGCTCCGGCGACGACTTCTGCGCCGGCGCGAACTGGGTCGCCGCCAACACCGGGTCGGGGGAGAAGCCGCGCACCGGGAGCATCCAGCGCCGCACCCCGCTGCAGGCCCACCGGCTCGTCGAGCTGCTCCTCGAGATCCAGCTGCCGGTGGTGTGCGTGGTCCGCGGCTGGGCGGCGGGCCTCGGCTGTCAGCTCGCCCTCGCCGCCGACTTCACCGTGGCGGCCGAGGACAGCCGCTTCTGGGAGCCCTTCCTGGAGCGGGGGTTCAGCCCCGACAGCGGCGCCACCTGGCTGCTGCCCCGGCTGGTCGGCGTCGCCCGGGCGAAGGAGCTGCTGCTGCTCGGCCGGGAGCTGTCCGGCCGGGAGGCCGCCGACTGGGGGATGATCCACCGTGCGGTGCCGGCCGAGGAGCTCGACGCCGCGGCGTCCGACCTCGTCGCCCGGTTGGGCAACGCCCCCACGGTCGCCGTCGGGCTCACCAAGCGGTGCATCCAGCGCGGCCTCGACAGCTCCCTCACCGACACCATGGAGATGGAGGCCAACGCCCTCGAGCTCAGCTCCCGCACGGGCGACTTCACGGAGGGCCTGGCCGCCTTCCGGGAACGCCGCCGCCCCGAGTTCCGCGGCCGGTAGGGGGGACCGATGGCGTACACCACCATCCGTTACGAGGTCGGCGACGACAAGGTCGCCACGATCACCCTCGACCGTCCCGAGGTCCTCAACGCCTTCGATCGCACGATGTGCGAGGAGATCCGCCACGTCTGGCACGAGATCAAGCTCGACCCCGCGGTCAACGCGGTGGTCCTGCGGGCCGAGGGGGACCGCGCCTTCTCGGCGGGCCTCGACACCAAGACGGCCTACGGCCAACCCGACGACATCTGGAACCACGAGGATCCGGGCGAGCTGCTCAGCCCGAAGTGGCAGAAGTGCTGGAAGCCGGTGATCTGCGCCGTGCAGGGCATCTGCACCGCCGGCGCCTTCTACTTCCTCAACGAGGCCGACATCGTCATCTGCTCGCCCGACGCCACGTTCTTCGACTCGCACGTCACCTACGGCCTGGTCTGCGCCCTCGAGCCCATCGGCCTGATGCACAAGGTCGGGCTCGCCCAGACGCTGCGGATCGCCCTGTCGGGGAACGACGAGCGCGTCACCGCCGAGACCGCGCTCCGGATCGGCCTGGTCACCGAGATCGTGCCGCGCGACGAGCTGTGGGCCCGCGCCCACGAGATCGCCGCCGGCATCGCCCGCAAGCCCTCCTCGGCCACCCAGGGCACGGTGCGCGCCATCTGGGAGTCGCTCGACCGCCCCTACCGCGCCGCCATGGAACAGGGGCTGATCTACACCCGCCTCGGCAACCCCGTCGGCCAGGCCGAGATCGCCGAGCGCGGCCCCGACCGCCCCGAGCCGAGGTTCCGGTGACCGTGCCCGCCCCAGGAGCCGTCCCGGTCGCCGTTCCCGAGCTCAGCGCCCGCATCGCCGGCGTCCTCGCCCTCGACCCGTCGGCGCCGGCGTTCGAGTTCCAAGGGAGCTGGTGCACCTGGGGCGACCTCGGCGCAGTGGCCGACCTCGTGGCCGCCTCGGTCGAGCCGGGCTCCCGGGTCGGCGTGCTGCTCCGCAACCGCCCGGCGCAGGTGTCGCTCCTCCTCGGCCTGCTCCGGGCCGGCGCCTGCGTGGTCACCATCAACCCCGACCGCGGCGACGAGCGGGTCCGCGAGGACCTCGCCACCCTCGGGCTCGACGCGCTCGGCGGCGAGCCCGCCGACCTCGGGCGCTTCGGCGTCGGTGCCGCGCCCTGCCTCCTGGTCGCCGAGGACGCGGGGAGCGTCCGCGTGGAGGGCGCCCCCGGCGCCGGCGAGCGCCGCCCGGGTGTCGCCGTCGAGATGCTCACGAGCGGCACCACCGGTCCACCCAAGCGCGTCCCGCTCACCTACGAGATCTTCCTGCGCGTGCTCGTCGGCGCGAAGCACTACGAGCGCAACGCGCAGACCGATCTCAAGCTCCGCTCCGGGGTCGTGATCGTCAACTCGCCGCTCGTGCACCTGGGCGGTCTGTTCCGGATCCTGCAGTGCGTCAACGACGGCCGGTCCTTCTGCCTGCTCGAGCGGTTCCGGGTCGACGAGTGGGCCGACGCAGTGCGCCGCCACCGGCCGCTCACCGTCAGCCTCGTCCCCGCCGCGCTGCGGATGGTGCTCGACGCCCGCCTCGACCCCGACGACCTCTCGAGCGTCCGCTCGGTGATCTCGGGGACCGCGCCCCTCTCGCCCGACGACGCCGACGCCTTCCTCGAGGCGTACGGCGTGCCGGTGCTGATCTCCTACGCCGCCACCGAGTTCGGCGGCGGCGTGGCCGGCTGGAACCTCGCGGACCACGCCGAGTTCCGGGCGCGGAAGCGGGGGAGCGTCGGGCGCGCCCATCCCGGCTGCGAGCTCCGGGTCATGCACCCGGACACCGGCGAGCCGCTCGGTCCCGACGAGGAGGGGCTCCTCGAGGTGAAGGCCGGCCAGCTCGGCGCGGACTCGGGCTGGAACCGCACCACCGACCTGGCCCGCATCGACGCCGACGGCTTCCTCTGGATCCTGGGTCGCGCCGACCAGGCCGTGATCCGGGGAGGGTTCAAGGTGCTCCCCGACACCGTGCGGGGCGCGCTCGAGGCCGACCCGCGCGTGCGGGGCGCGTCCGTCGTCGGCGTGCCCCACGCCCGACTCGGCGCGGTGCCCGTCGCTGCGGTCGAGCTGCGCGCCGGTGCCGGCCTGGTCACCGCCGAGGAGCTGCTCACGTCGGCGGCCGACCGCCTCGCCCGCTACGAGCTGCCCGACCGGATCCTGATCGTCGACGACCTGCCCCGGACCCCGTCGGGCAAGGTCGACCTCACCGCCGTGCGAGACCTGTTCGCCGAGGAGCCCTGATGGACCTGACCTACAGCGACGAGGACGAGCGGTTCCGCTCCGAGGTGCGGACCTGGCTCGAGACCGCCGTCCCCGAGCACGGCGCACCACCGCCGCCGGGTGACTGGCCCGCCCGCCGCGCCTACGACACGGCCTGGCAGCGCAAGCTGTTCGACGCCGGCTACGCCGGCCTGCACTGGCCGAAGGCGTTCGGCGGCCGGGGTGCGCCGGTCACCCAGCAGCTCGTGTACCTCGAGGAGTACGCCCGGGCGGACGCCCCGTACATCAGCGTGAACTTCGTCGGGATGATGCACGCCGGACCGACCCTCATCGCCGAGGGCACCGACGAGCAGCGGGCGTACCACCTGCCCCGGATCCTCAGCGGCGAGTCCGTGTGGTGCCAGGGCTTCTCCGAGCCGACCGCGGGGTCCGACCTCGCCTCGCTCAAGACCAGCGCCGTCCGCGAGGGCGACGAGTACGTGATCAACGGCCAGAAGATCTGGAGCACCCGGGCGCACGTGGCCGACTGGTGCGAGCTGCTCGTCCGCACGGACCCCACCGCCCCCAAGCACAAGGGCATCACCTGGCTGATCCTCGACATGCACCAGCCGGGCGTCGAGGTCCGACCCATGCGCACCATCGACGGCGAGAGCCACTTCTGCGAGGTGTTCCTCACCGACGCCCGCGTGCCGGTCGCCGACCGGGTGGGGGAGGAGAACGACGGCTGGCGCGTCACCAACGTGACCCTGCGGTTCGAGCGCGGGACCGCCTTCGCCCAGCACGTGATCACCATGCGCTCCCAGCTCCGGGCGCTGGTCACCATCGCCCGGTGCATGCCGGCCGCCGGCGGCTCGAAGTGGGACGATCCCGCGCTGCGGGCGCACGTCGGTCGGCTCGAGGCCGCCGTCGACGGGCTCTGGCGCATGACGCAGCAGGGCATCGCCGAGGCCGAGGCCACCGGCACGCCGCCGGCGTCGGGTCCCGCCGTGAAGATCCGCTACAGCGAGCTCACCCAGGAGATCGCCGACCTCGCGCTCAGGACCCTCGGCCGCCCGGCGCTCGGCGGTGCGGCGTTCCGGGGGATCCAGGGTGCCGAGGTCGCCCGCGACTACCTCTGGTCGCTGCAGTACACGATCGCCGCCGGCACCTCCCAGATCCAGCGCAACCTCATCGCCGAGCGCATCCTCGGCATGCCGCGCCGAT
>JBEIGA010000161.1:0-9312 GCA_040382135.1 Acidimicrobiales bacterium | reverse complement strand
TCGATCAGCAGGGTGTCGGCGAACGAGGCCGTCATCACGAGGCGGGAGCCGAAGCGGTCGGCCGCCCACCCGATGATCTCGCGGGGGTCGGCGTGCTCGAACCGGTCGTTGAGGTCCGCGAGCTCGCGTCGGCCCAGGGGGGCCGTCTGTGTCAGCTGCACCGGTGTCTCGACGGAGGTCATGCTCGAATCGCCCAAATCACGATCTGAATAGTCGGATATCGGGGGGCACCGTACCGGAGCAGGTGCCGCGATTCAACCCAAACCCGATCGGAAATGTCAGGTTTCTGCTGACGCGGGGAGGGGCCGCTCGCCCGAGCGGTCGCGGACCGCCAGCGCGACGATCACGATCCCGATGCCCAGCGCCTCGGCGGGCGTGGGGATCTGGGAGAGGCCGATCATGCCGATGACGGTGGCGGTCACCGGGAGCAGGGCGAGCAGCAGGGCGAAGCGCGCCGGCTCGAGGCGCTGCAGCGAGATCTGGTCGAGGCCGTACGGGACGACGCTCGAGAGGAGGCCGGTCCCGAGCGCCAGGCCGAGCAGCGCCGGGTCGTCCAGGGCCGGGACCGCGGCGGGGAGACCGAACGGTGCGATCGCCACGGTGCCGATCGCCAGACCCACGCCCAGGCCGTCGAGCGACGTGCCCGACCGGGCCACGCGCGAGCCGAACAGGATGTAGGCCGCCCAGAGCGCGGCGGCCAGCAGGATGTAGACGAGCCCGATGGCGTCGCCTTCCGTGCGGACCTCGGCCAGGAGCAGCACGCCGGCGGTGGCGAGCACGAGGGAGAGCACGTTCCGGGAGGTGCGGGCCCCGGTGACGGCCACGGCGATCGGTCCGATGAACTCGATCGCGACCGCGGTCCCGAGGTCGAGCTCGTCGATCGCCAGGTAGAAGGTCAGGTTCATCCCGGCGGTCGCCACGCCGAAGAGCGCGGCTGCCCGCAGCTCCGCCCGACTCCAGGTCCGACGCCACGGTCGCCGCCAGGCCACGAGGATCACGGCGGCCGACAGGACCCGCAGCCAGGCGACGCCCGCAGCGGCGAGCTGGTCGAACAGGTGCACCGCGACGGCGGCCCCTGCGTACTGCGAGACGGCGCCGGTGACGAACAACGCCTCGGGCGGCACGGTGCCGAGCCGGCCGCCGACCCCATCGTGGCGGACGGTCACCGCATCGCTGCCCGCGCGTCGGCGAGGTGGTGGTGGCTCTCGTGCAGGGCGAAGCGGGCCAGCCCGGCCACGGTGAACGGCTCCTCGCCCCGCCGCAGCGCCCTGCGGTCCCAGCCTCCGTCCGCCCGCGCCAGGGCGGCGGCGAGGACCTCGGCGTTGCGGCGCAGGTCGTCGGCCACGGCGGCGACGTCCTGCTCGTTGTAGCCGTCGGTCTGCACGGCGGCCTCGTGGTCCCACCAGCCGAGGTCGGGTTCGTCCTCCCGCAGCGTGGTCAGCACCCGCTGGGCGAACAGCGACAGGACGTCGCGGACGTGGCAGGCGTACTCCAGCGGCGACCAGGTGTCCGGTGCGGGCCGGGCGCGGAGGAGGTGGTCGTCCGTGCCGAGCAGGAACGCCGTCCACGCCTCGGCGACGCGGGCGACCTCGAACGCCACGGCGTCGACCGGGACGGCGGCCGCGTCGAGGCCGCACTCCGGGCAGCGGCCGGTCACCACCTGCGTCCAGTCCCGCTCGCCGGCGGCGGCGGGGCCGAGGACCACGTCGGCGGGTTCGAGCTCGACGGCGTGCCCGGCGGCCCGGAGCGCGGAGACCGCGACGTCGAGTCGATCGGCGGGTACGAGCACGTGGTCGGTGTCGAAGGTCGAGACCGTGAAGACCGGCACCCCTGCGCCCGCGAGAGGCAGGAGCAGCTGGACGAGCACGCCGACGAGCGCGTGGTCGAGGGTGCCCTCGATGCGCAGCACCCGGTACGGCCCGCTCGCGCCGGGCGCGGGCCAGGGCACGGCGATGGTGGTCTCGCCCGGGGTCCGGGCCACGACGGACCAGGCCGCGTCCAGCGCCTCCGGCGGGACGGGCGCGCCGGCGTCGAGACGGTGGATCCAGATCTCCGGGGGGTCGATGCGCAGCTGCACCGGTGGAACGCTAACGGCGACCGGACGGTACTGTCCGCGCCATGACCGTTCCCCACGACGCGCTGGTCCCCCTCGACGCCGTGGCGCTCGCCGACCTGGTGCGTCGCGGCGAGGTCACGCCCCCGGAGTTGGTCGACGCCACCATCGCCCGCATCGAGGCGCTCGACGGACAGCTGAACGCCGTCGTGCACCGCCGGTTCGAGGAGGCCCGTGCGGAGGCGGCGGGACCGCTGCCCGACGGTCCGTTCCGCGGCGTGCCCATGCTCGTCAAGGACCTCCTCGCCCCGAGCGCCGGCGACCCGATGACCAACGGCAACCGGGCCTTGCGGGAGGCGGGCTACCGGGCGCCGGCGGACAGCAACCTCGTCCGCCGGTACCGCGAGGCGGGCTTCGTGATCGTCGGACGCACCAACACCCCCGAGCTCGGGCTCGTGGCCACCACCGAGCCCGCCGCCCTCGGACCCTGCCACAACCCCTGGGACACCGGCCGTGGCCCCGGCGGCTCGAGCGGCGGCGCGGCGGCCGCCGTGGCGTCCGGGATGCTGCCGGCAGCCCACGCCTCCGACGGCGGCGGGTCCATCCGCATCCCCGCCGCCATGTGCGGGCTCGTCGGCCTGAAGCCGTCGCGGGGCCGGACCTCGCTCGGGCCCTACGACGACTGGAGCGTGTCGGTCCAGCACGTCGTGAGCCGTACCGTCCGTGACAGCGCAGCGATCCTCGACGCCTCCTCCGAACCGTTCCTCGGCGACGGCGTCTGGGCCCCGGCGCCACCGCGCCCCTACGCCGAGCTCGTGACCGAGACCCCGCGGTCGCTCCGGATCGGCCTCTGCCTCACCCACCCGTCGGTCGCCGTCGACCCGGCGTGCGCCGCGGCGGCGGAGCGCACGGCCGCACTCCTCGCAGGGATGGGCCATCGCATCGAGCCGGGCCACCCGGCGGCGTTCCACGACCGGACCGAGGCGGCCCGGTTCGGCGCGCTCTGGCAAGTGAACGCGGCGATGAACCTCCGGGCGATGGGGGCCATGATCGGCCGGGAGCTGGGTCCGGACGACGTCGAACCGGCCACGTGGGTGATGGCGCAGGCAGGGCTGGCCGCCTCGGGCGCCGACCTGGCGGAGGCGTACGCGGCCCTCAACCGCTACCGCCGGGCCATGGCCACCTGGTGGGAGGACGGCTGGGACCTGCTGCTCACGCCCACCACCGCGGCACCCGCGCCGGTGCTCGGCGAGCTGGTGCCCCGGGCGGACGATCCGCTGTACGGCGCCAAGGCGTCGGTGCCCTACTCGGCGTTCTGCGCGCCGTTCAACAACACCGGGCAGCCGGCGATCTCGTTGCCGGTCGGCACCACGCCCGAGGGGCTGCCCGTCGGGACCCAGCTCGTCGCCGCCTACGGCCGGGAGGACCTGCTCCTCCAGGTCGCCGCCCAACTCGAGGCCGAGGTCCGTTGGGCCGACCGTCGGGCCCCGGTGCACGCATGACCGCCATGCCCTCCGCGAGCCGCCGCCTGGAGGACCTCCGCGCACCGGAGGTGGCCGAGCGGATCGGGCCGTCGTCGGTGCTCGTCCTGCCGATCGGCGCAGTGGAGCAGCACGGTCCGCACCTCCCGTTGTCGGTCGACGCCGTCATCGCCGAGGAGACGGCACGCGCCGTCGTGGCCGCGCACGGCGATGCCCTCGACCTGTGGCTCCTGCCGACGCTCACCGTCAGCCGGTCGAACGAGCACGCGTGGTCGCCGGGCACGCTCTGGCTCTCGCCGGAGACGATGCTGCGGGTCCTCGACGACCTCGGCCGGTGCGTCGCCACCACCGGCGCCGCCCGGCTCGCGTTCCTGAACGCCCACGGCGGCAACAGCGCCCTGTTGCAGGTGGCCGCCCGCGAGCTGCGCCTCGCCCACGGGCTGATGACCTTCGTGCTGCACACGTTCCTCCCCCCGGACCAGGGTGGTGCGTCGGCCGCCGGCGAGCTCGGGATGGGCATCCACGGCGGCCACGACGAGACCTCCGTCCTGCTGCACCTCCGCCCGGAGTTGGTGCGCATGGACCTCGCCTCCCGCAACGTCCCCGAGCACCTGGCCGACAACCGCCACGTCCGCTTCGGCGGCGCGGTCCCCTTCGGCTGGACGTCGGACGACTTCGGGCCGGACGGGCACATCGGCGATCCCACGACCGCCTCCGCCGAGGACGGCCGCCGGCTCTTCGAGACGGCGGTCGCGGTGCTCGGCGAGCAACTCGCCGAGGTGGCCCGCTTCCGCTTCCGGTAGCCGCCGGGTGCCCGGCCTAGGGTGCGGCCATGGGGGCAGCCGAGGACGACGGGTTCACCGGCCGGGTGGTCGACACCTGGCCGATGGACGACGAGATGGGGCCAGCGCTCGTGCGCCTCTGGTGCGAGGTGCTGGAGGACGCCAACACCGCCTACTGGGACGAGGCGTTCGCCGCGGCCTCCCGCTTCGGCGGGCTGATCGCCCCGCCGCCGATGCTGATGTCGCTCACCACCCGACCGGAGTGGACGCCGACGGGCGCCCGCGCCGGCATCAAGGACCAGCTCGCGTCCGGGACGCCGGAGCACCCCTACGCCGCCCTGCTGCGGGTGGTGCAGACCTACCGCCGCCCGATGCGGATGGGGGAGCGGCCCACCATCCGGCTCGAGCAGGGCGACCCCTCGCCCGAGGTCGACACCGAGCGCGGCCGCGGTCGCATCGTGCCCCAGCGGTTCGTGTTCGTCGACGCCGACGGCGAGGAGCTCGCCGTCCACCAGGTCGACCAGCTCCGCTACCGGGAGCGGCAGCAGCCGGTGCAGCCGGCCGCCCCCGAGTGGTCCGGACCCGTGGCGCCGCCGCTCGCCCGGGACCAGACCCGCCGTTGGGACGACGTGGTCGACGGGCAGCTCGGCGCGCCGGTCGCCCTGCCCGTCACCCTCAAGCGCGGCATCATGTGGGTCGCCGCCACGCGGGACTTCTACGAGGTGCACCACGACCCGGCCTACGCCAAGGCCTCGGGCGACCCGGACCTGTTCATCGGCGTGCACTTCGGACACGGGCTCGTGGGGCGGGTGGCGACCGACTGGGCCGGTCCCGAGGCGCAGCTCCGACGCCTCGAGTTCCGGACCTACGGCCGCGTGTACCTGGACGACACGCTGACGGCGCAGGCGCGCGTGGTCGGACGGTCCGAGGTCGACGGCGACCGGCGCGTCGAGCTCGAGGTGGCCACCTGGACGTCGCTCGGCCTCACCCACGCCGCCACGGTCGAGCTGTCGCTCCCGCGCTGAGCCGGGCGGGTCGTGGCGCCGACGCGCTCAGCGTCGGGAGAACCGGCGATCGACCCGTGCCAGGAACGCGGCGCGGTCGGCGTCGGCGGCGGTGTCGAGGCCGTACATCGCCAGCCAGGAGGGCCGGCACAGGGGGTGGCACATGGTGCGCATCCCCCGCAGGAACGTGAGCCGTCCCGGTTGTCCCTGGAGCACGTTGACGGAGCGGGGCGACCCGTGGGTGGTGACGACCTCGAGCCGGCGGATGTTGCGGAGCCGGCCGACGATGCGGTTCCCGCCCGGCGGCAGCTCGAACGCGACCCCCGAGGTCCACACCCGGTCGAGCCAGCCCTTCAGGACGGCGGGCGGACCGCCCCACCAGGTGGGGTAGGTGAGCACGAGCATGTCCGCCCAGCGGAGGTGGGCGGCGTCCTCGGCGATGTCCGGCTTGGTGGAGGGCGGGTCGAGGTGGCCGAGGCGGCCCTCCCGGGAGAGCACGGGGTCGAAGCCGCGCTCGTACAGGTCGAGGGAGACGACGTCGTGGCCGCCCCGGCGCAGGGCCTCGACCACCGTGCGGTGCACGGCGCCGTTGAAGCTCTCGGGAACCGGATGGGCGTGGACGACGAGGACCTTCACCGGGCGACCTCCCGCCGGACCCGGTCGATGAACGCCTGGCGCTCCTCCGCCGTGGCGGTGTCCACGGCGTGGAGCCCGAACCAGCGGACCCGGCAGCGGACGCCGCACATGGGTCGGATCGTGCGGGCGACCGTGCGCCGTCCCGGATCGCCGAAGAACCGGACGTAGGCCCGCGGCGAACCGTAGGTGGTGATGCCGACCAGCCGACGCACGTGGGTGAGGCCGGGCCGGACCTTGCGGGTGCGGGGGTCGAGGCGGAACGCGACGCCCTCCACGAACACCCGGTCCAGGAAGCCCTTGAGGATCGCCGGCATCCCGAACCACCAGGTGGGGTAGACGAAGACGACCGTGTCGGCGCGCCCGAGGAGTTCGGCGTAGCGCTGCACGGTCGGGTCGAGGATCGGCGCATCGGACTCGTAGGCCCGCCGTTCGTCCGCCGTCATCCGTGGGTCGAAGCGGTCGGCGTACAGGTCCACCAGCTCGACCTGCCGCCCGGCGTCGCGGAGGCCCTCCACCGCGGCGCGGGCCAGCGCAGCGCCGAGGCTGTCCGGATCCGGATGGGCGTGGACCACGAGTACCACCATGAGATCCGGCACGATAGACGCCCATGACGGTGCTCCTCGCCAACGCACGGCTCCCGCACGCCATGGCGTCGGACACGTTCGATCTCCTCGTCATCGACGGCATCGTCCGGGAGGTGCATCTGCACGACGGTGGCGCGGCCGTCCCGGGCGCAACCGTCCACGACCTGGGCGGGATGCTCCTGTTGCCGGCGCCGGCGGAACCGCACGCCCACCTCGACAAGGCGCTGTCGGCGGAGCGGGTGCCGAACCCGACCGGGGACCTCGTGGGCGCGGTCGACGCGTGGCTCGCCGCCCGGCCCCACCTCGAGCACGCCGACATCGTGACCCGGGCCACGGAGGCCGTGCGGCTGGCGATCGTCCACGGCCACACCGCCATGCGCACCCACGTCGACGTCGGCGAGGGGATCGGGTTGCGCGCCCTCGAGGCCCTACTCGACGTGAAGGCAGCCGTCGCGGACCGCCTCGACCTCCAGGTCGTCGCCTTCGCCACGAGCCCGCTCACCGGTGTCGAGGGCGCCGAGAACCGGGCGTGGCTGCGCCGGGCCATGGAGCTGCCCGTCGACCTGATCGGCGGCTGCCCGGCGCTCGACCCCCGTCCCGCCGAGGTCGTCTCGCTCTGCCTCGACGCCGCGGCGGAGCTCGGCGTGCCCGTCGATCTCCACATCGACGAGACCCTCGATCCCGCCATGCGGTGCCTGCCCGAGCTCGCCCGGCAGGTGCTCGACCGCGGGTTCGCCCACCCGGTCACCGCGAGCCACTGCGTCAGCCTGGGCGTGCTGCCGGTGGAGGAGCAGCGGCGGATCGCTGCGCTCGTCGCCGAGGCCGGGATCGGTGTGGTGACCCTGCCGCAGACCAACCTGTACCTGCAGGGTCGCGACGAGCCGGTCGCCACCCCGCGGGGCCTCACCGCGATCAAGGTGCTGCGCGAGGCCGGCGTGGTGGTGGCCGGCGGCGGCGACAACGTGCAGGACCCGTTCAACCTCGTGGGCCGGGGCGACCCGCTCGAGACGGCGGCGCTGCTCGTGATGGCGGCCCACCACCTTCCCGACGACGCCTACCGGGCGGTCAGCGCGGACGCACGCGCCGTGCTCGGCCTGCCGCCTGCGGGCACCGAGCCGGGCATGGTGGCGGACCTGCTCGCCATCGACGCAGCGGGCGTGCGCGAGGCCGTCGCGTCGGCGCCCATGAACCGCCGGACGATCCGTGGTGGCCGGGTGGTGGCCCGCGCCGAGCTGCGTGCCGAGCTCTGCTGACGGGTGCCGCCGGCCCGGGAGGAGCCGGGGTCAGGGAAGCCCGAGGGACGGGTCGACGAACTCGTTGGTCACGACGTCGTCCGGTGCGAGGTCGTCGCGCATCGGCGAGCCCTGCGCCTCGAGGACGGGACGCAGCTCGTCGATGACGCCCTGCACGCGATCGAGGTCGAAGTTGCCGAGCGTGTCGTCGGGACCGTTGCCCACGACACCGAGGTCGAGCTGGGCCTGCACGGAGAACTCGGTGACGCCCTCGGAGTAGACCCAGCCGTTGTCGATGGTGTCGACCATGTCGAGGATGACCGCGTTGGTCGCCGCGGGGTCGGTGACGTAGGCGATCTGGGCGGCCTGGTAGACGGGGACGAAGGCGGCGAGGCAGTCGGCCTCGGCCTCCAGCGTCTCCGGGGTGACGCCCAGGGCCTGGGAGTACAGCTCGTAGCCCATGTCGTGGACGAGCTGGTAGGCGACCGGCCGGCCCCACTCCTCCACCTCGACCTCGTAGATGTAGGGCTCGCTGGTCGCGAAGCCCTGTTGCAGGTAAGCGCCGTTGTCGGCCACGAAGCGGCTCGGGCTGGCGTCGTAGCTGCCGTCGATCTGCTCCTCGGTGATGAGCCCTGCCGACACCATCCAGCTGAGGTAGGTGGCCGGGCCGTACCCGACCACCAGGGTCCCCTCGGGCATCCCGTCGACGGTCTCCACGCCGGGGAACTCCTCGGGGTTCCACATGAGGATCTGGGGGTTCTTCTCGAGCGGGGCCAGGACGGCGACGGTGGGCAGCTCGTCGGCGTTGAGGATGGACTCGCCGGTGCTCACGAACCCGACCAGGATGTCGGGGTCCTGGTGGAGCTGCGAGGTCACGGTCTGGAAGCCGATGGCCGCACCGCCGTGGCGGATCTCGACGTCGCCGCGGGTCGGCGCGCGGGTGGCGTCGACGAGGGGGCCGCGAACGGCACCCCGGTCGACGTCGATCTCGTAGCCGTCGCCGAGCAGCTCGTACGCGGCGCCGTGCTCCGACTGGGCGTTCCAGTCGGTCTGGATCACGACGGGGTTCGGACAGACCTCAGCGAGGGCGCCCTCGCCGCCGCTGGTCCCGTCGCCCGCACCGCCGTCGTCGTCGTCGCCGCAGCCGGCGGCGAGCAACCCGATCGTGGCGATGGCGCCCCACAGGGTGCGGGTGGCTCGGGTGTTCACCGGTGTCCTCCTCGGACCTGGCTGGCTGGCGGTGGGGGTGCGGTCGGCGGGCTCAGGCCGCCCGGGTCTCCTCGTACCAGCTCCCCACGAGGCGACGGCCCAGGAACCCGAAGGCCAGGAAGACCGCGATCCCGAGGAGGCTGGCGAGGATCACCGCGGCGTACATCTCCGGGTAGTCCAGACGAGCACGGTACTCGTCGATCAGGATGCCCAGACCCTTCTCGCCGCGCCGGTAGTAGAACTCGCCCACCACGGCGCCGATCACGGACAGGCCCGCCGAGATCCGGAACCCCGCGATCATGGCCGGCAGCGCGGCCGGGAACTGCAGGCG
>JBEIGA010000160.1:0-9368 GCA_040382135.1 Acidimicrobiales bacterium | reverse complement strand
GTCAGGTCGGTGGCGCCCTCCAGCACCGGACCCGGGGCCACGGCCCGGAGGGCTCCGGCATCGTCGAGCACGAGCACCGCATCGGCATCCGCCGCGTCCGGCGCGACCCCACCGGCACCCGATCGGGCGAACCCGACGAGGTCGGTCCCGTTGGCGGGGACGGCCCGCAGCGCGCCGCCGGCCACCGCGCCGAGCACCTCGGGGGATGCGCCGGCGGCGTGGAGCAGCACGGGGGCGAGCACACCCTGCCCGAGGTACGGGGCGCCGTTCAGCGACCGGCCGAGCGCCTCGGCCACGAGGACGACCTCGACGAGACCGGCGCCGCCCCCGCCCGAGGACTCGGGGAGCGGCAGCGCGAGCAGGCCGGTGTCGCGGAGCGCAGCCCACCCGTCGTCGTGACGGGCGCCCGCCGTGGCCTCGACGGTCGTGGTGACGGCGACGTCCGCGGCGAGCCGCGTGACCATCTCGACCAGCAGAAGCTGGTCCTCGTCGAGCCTGGCGTCCACGTCAGGCGCCGAGACGGATCGGCAGGTGGGCGAGGCCGCGCACGTTGCTCGAGCGCATCCGCACCACGCCGGACTCCTCGATCGAGAAGTCCGGGAACCGGGCGAGCAGCTCCTCGAACGCGATCCTCGTCTCCATGCGTGCGAGCGCCGCGCCGAGGCACAGGTGGACGCCGAAGCCGAACGAGACGGGGCGGTCGATCCGACGGTCGATGTCGAAGGTCTCCGGGTCGGGGTACTCCCGCTCGTCGTGGGTTGCGGCGCCGGTGACCAGGATGACGCGGCGGTCCGCCGGGATCGTGGTGCCGTGGAGCTCGACGTCCCGGCTGGACCAGCGACCCTGGTAGTGCGACGGCGGGTCCCACCGCAGCATCTCCTCCACCGCCTGCGGGATCAGCGACGGGTCGGCGACGAGCCGGCGCCGCTGCTCCGGGTACCAGTGCAGCGCCACCACACCGTTGCCGATCAGACGGGCGACGGTCTCGTGGCCGGCGAAGGCGAGCTCGAGGAACCGGGTGGCGAGGTCCACGTCGGTGAGGAGGTGGCCGTTGCCCTGGTCGTCCACGACCTCGCTGCGGATCAGCAGGCTGATCACGTCGTCGCCCGGGTTCGCCCGGCGTTCGACGACGAGCCCGTAGAGCAGGGTGCCGAGCTCGATGCGGGCGGCCTCGGCGTCGGCGCCCACCCCGCCGTCGTCGCCCCGGGTGAACAGGCGGTCGGCGAGGTGGTGGACCTCCTGGCGGACCTCCACCGGGATCCCCAGCAGCTCACCGATGACCTGGAGCGGGAGCTGGATGGAGAATTCCTCCACGACGTCGAAGCCGTCGGCGTCGCGGAAGGGGTCGAGCAGGTCGGCTGCGAGCCGTCGGATGAAGGGTTCGAGCCCGGCGACGCGCCGCGGGGTGAACACGCGGCTCACGACCTTGCGGTGCCACTCGTGCTCGGGCGGGTCCTTGGTGATGAGCAGCGACTGGTTCGCCTCGCCACCCTCGATCGTGACGCCCTTCGAGCTCACGAAGGTGGCGGGGTCGAGCGACGCCGCGAGCACGTCCGCGTAGCGGGTGAGGGCGTAGAAGTCGAACTCCTCGTTGTGGTACACGGGCGCTTCGTCCCGCATCCGCCGGTAGATCGGGAACGGGTTGTGCTGCGTCTCGAACAGGTACGGGTTGTAGACGAGCCGTTCCACGATCCCCCCGGGCTGTCCATCGACCGCGCCGACGCTACTGGAGGCGGCGCCCTGCCGGTCAGCCGGTCGCGCCGGGCACGAGCGGTCGCGGGTCGAGCCCGAGCATCTCGATGGCGTTGGTGCGGACGATCCGCAGGAAGTCGTCCTCGTCCGCCACGAGCGTGCGCATCCGCTCGAGCACGGCCGCCGTGTCGGGCCAGGTGGTGTCCTGGTGGGGGTAGTCGGTCTCGAAGACGAGCTGCCCCACCCCGATGGCGTCGCGGGCCTCGATGCCGGCGTCGTCGTCGAAGAAGCACCCGAACACCCGGCCCGGCACCACCGAGGACGGCACGTCCGTGATGACGGGGTCCAGCTCGGCCCAGGCCGCGCTCTTCACGAAGAGCTTGTCGACCCGCTCGAACACGAACGGCATCCAGCCCACCTGGCTCTCGGCATAGGCGATCTTCAGGTTCGGGAACCGGAACAGCACCCCCGAGAGCAGCCAATCGACCAGCGACAGCTCGGCGTTGACGAAGGTGAGGGCGATCTTCACGCCCGCCGGGGCGTCAGGACCGGTGCTGGGCATCACCGAGCCGGAGCCGATGTGCATGAAGATCACGGTGCCGGTCTCGTCGCACGCCTGCAGGAACGGGTCCCACCAGCGGTTGGGGTCGTGGATGGTGGGCAGGCCGAGGTTGGCCGGGAGCTCGGTGAAGCAGACCGCCCGGCAGCCGCGGGCGGCGTTGCGCCGGACCTCGGCCGCGGCGGCGATCGGGTCCCAGAGCGGCACGAGGCAGAGCGGGATGAGCCGGCCGCCGGTGGGGCCGCACCACTCGTCGACCATCCAGTCGTTGTAGGCCTGGACGCAGAGCAGGGCGAGGTCCTTGTCCTTCGCCTCCAGGAACTGCTGGCCGGCGAAGCGCGGGAACGTGGGGAAGCACAGCGAGCGCTCGGTGCGGTTGACGTCCATGTCCGCAAGGCGGGCGGCGGGGTCCCAGCAGCCACGGCGCATCTCGTCGAAGGCGATGGGGTCGAGGGTGAGGCTCTCGGGCGGGAACCCGGCGCAGGCCATCACCTGGGGGATCGGCCGGAGCAGGTCCTCGTAGACCCACCAGTCGGTGACCGGCCCCTCCCCACCCTTCACGTACCGGGTGATCTGCCTGACCGGGTCGTTGACCGTCTCGTACGTGTCGCGCACGACGCGTGGCCCGACGTCGCGGTAGCGGGCCGGCAGCCGACTGGTCCAGACGTCGGGCGGTTCCACGACGTGGTCGTCGATCGAGATGATCCAGGGCAGCGGCGAGCGCATGGGTCTCCCCCCGGGGACGGGCTAGCCAAGTGGCTAAGGCTGACCGTAGCCCTGGCCCGCCGGTCCCGCAACCCCCGTGCGGAACGTTCAGGCCGGCGGTGGCGAGTAGATCAGCGTGATCGTCTGCTGCACGGCGCGGTCCACCTCGGCGATGGTGCAGCGGCCGAGCGCCCAGGACCGCAGACGGCTGCCGAGCACGCTCTGGACGGTGTCGATGACCGCCGGTGTCTGCTCGCTCGGCTGCGCCCGGAAGGCTGCGGCCATGGCCGCCCGGTTCTGCTCGCCGAACCGGGCGAAGAGCGCCCTGGCGTTGTCGTCGTGCGAGCTCTCGATCACGATCTCGGCCCGCAACATCTGCGGCCAGCGCTCGAAGGCGCGCACGGCACGGCGACACAGCGCCCGCAACCGCTCCTCGTCGGTCTCACCCTCGTTGCCGGGCCGGGTCCGCGGTCGGAAGTCCGCCGACCACTCGACCAGCGCTGCGGCGTAGAGGTGCTCCTTCGAGCTGAAGTAGCGGTAGAGCGTGGCGAGGGCGACATCGGCGCGCTCCGCGACGTCACGGATCTGGATGCGGTCGTACTCCCCGACCTCGAGCAACTCGATCGCCGCGCGGACGATGCGGGCCCGGCGGGCCCGCTGCCCTGCTGGGAGGCTCTCCGGGTCGAGCACCGCAGGCGCGACCGACGCCTCCCCGACCTCCTCGTCGGCGCCTGCCCCTGTGCTCGTCGTCATCGCCGTCCTCCGGGCCGGGCACGACGCTAGTGCCCTGCGATCGCCGTGATCCTCTCCCGGCCGAACGTCGCACGAACAGGTACATTCGGCCCGGCTCCGGGAGAACGCACATGACCTCGACATCCAGGATCGCACCGACGGTCTCGGCACCCAAGGGGAAGCCCGCGACGGCAGCGCAGGAGGCGGCGCGCCACATCCGCAACCTCATCTTCGAGGGTCAGCTGCGCCCCGGACAGGCGGTCCCGCCGGCGAAGGTCGCCGCCGACCTCGGCATCTCCCGCATCCCGGTCCGGGAGGCCATCGTGGCGCTGGAGCAGCAGGGCCTGCTGACGATCATCCCCCACCGCGGCGCCTTCGTGACGGCGATGGACGGGCGCTCGGTGCTCGACCACTTCGAGCTGTTCGGGGTGGTCTACGGGCTCGCCGCGCAGCGCACCGCGGAACGGGCCACACCCGAGGAGGTCGCCCGGCTCCGCGTGGCCCAGACCGAGCTCGCCGCCGCCGAGGACCCCACCGAGGTGCGCCAACGCACCCTCGCCTTCAACGAGATCATCCTCGACGTGGGCGGTTCGCCCCGGACCCGCGCCATCGCCCGCATGATGCACGGCCTGCTGCCCGGCAACATGTTCGAGCTGATCCCCCAGACCATCGCCGGCCAGAAGCGGGGCGCCGCCGCGGTGGTCCGGGCGGTGCGACAGCGAGACGGCGACAAGGCCTTCAGCGCCTGCCGGGAGATGATGCGCGGCCACGGTGAACAGGCGCGTGCGTGGCTGCTCGCCCAGGGCGTCATCGAGCCCTAGGCCGGACCTCGAGGGCGCAGGCGCCGCTGGACCGGGCAGTGCGGGCCTCGGGATATACGATGCGCCGGAGCGCGGAGGGGCGACGGCGCTCGAGCCGATCGGGCACGGGGATCGCCCACCAGCAGCGGAGGAGCAGCGCCATGAAGAAGGCCGAAGACCTCATCCTCATCAGCGTCGACGACCACATCGCCGAGCCGGCGGACATGTTCGACGCCCACGTCCCCGCGAAGTGGAAGGACCAGGCCCCCCGCGTCGTCGAGGACGACAACGGCATCCAGCAGTGGTGGTACGGCAACGTGAAGGGCCGCAACCTCGGGCTGAACGCCGTCGCCGGCAAGCCGCCGGAGATGTACAACATCGATGCCAGCCGGTACGACCAGATGCGGCCCGGCTGCTACGACGTCCACGAGCGGGTCCGGGACATGAACGCCGGCGGCCAGCTGGCGGGGCTGAACTTCCCGAACTTCACCGGCTTCTCCGGCCAGGTCCTCAACCAGGGTCCCGACCGTGATCTCAACGAGGTCATGATCAAGGCCTACAACGACTGGCACATCGACGAGTGGTGCGGCGCCTACCCCGGCCGGTTCATCCCCTGCGGTGTCCTCCCCCTGTTCGACGTGCACAAGGCCGCCGCCGAGCTGCGCCGTCTCGCCGACAAGGGCTGCCACGCCGTGACCTTCTCGGAGAACCCCGAGGCGCTCGGCATGCCGTCGATCCACTCCGGCGAGTGGGATCCGCTGTTCGCCGCCGCCAGCGACACCGGCACGGTGCTGTGCTGCCACCTCGGCTCGTCGTCGAAGTCCGCCGGCACCTCACCCGACGCCCCCGCCGGCGTCAACATGTCGATCTCCTCGGCGTCGACGATCTACACCCTGATCGACCTCGTCTGGGCCACGTTCTGGGACCGCTTCCCGGACCTGAAGTTCTCCCTCACCGAGGGCGACATCGGCTGGATCCCGTACTTCCTGTGGCGCTCCGAGCACGTGAACGACCGCCACCACGGCTGGATCTCCCACGACTTCTCGAAGACCGGTGGCCCCACGCAGATCTTCAAGGACCACATCCTGGTGTGCTTCATCAAGGAGACCGTGGGCCCCGAGCTGCTCCACCACTTCAACCTCGACAACGTGTGCTGGGAGTCCGACTACCCGCACTCCGACGGCACCTGGCCGAACGCCCCCGAGGAGATCCTGAAGACGCTCGCCGGCTGCACCGACGAGCAGATCGACAAGATCACCCACCGCAACGCGATGGCGCACTACCAGTTCGACCCGTTCGCCCACCGGTCCCGTGAGCTCTGCACGGCCGGCGCGCTGCGGGCCGAGTCGCCCGACGTCGACACCGTCACCCGGGTCGGTCGCCTCGCCGACGAGCGCGACCTCGCCAGCGGGAAGGCGATCGTGAACCGGGGCGCCGCCGCCCAGGCCGCCGCCGCCAAGCGCTGATCCACGGCCTCTCCGCCGGACCGGCGGGTGTCCCGTCCCCTCGGAGGATGGCACACCCGCCGGTCCGCGTGCGGGAGAGGACCTTGCCCGCTGGAACGGGTCAGCGCACGGGGAGGCGCGAGCGGATGAGGCGGCCGGGGCGGTCGCCGGTGTCCCGGGCGTCGCGGACGAGGACCCGGCCACCGACGATCGTGGCGTGGATGCCCACGGCGCGCTGCTCGATGCGCCGCTCCCCCGCCGGCAGGTCGTGGACCAGGTGGGGCATGGCGGGCGCCACGGTGGCGGGGTCGATGACGTTGAGGTCGGCGACCAGCCCCTCGCGCACGAGCCCGCGGTCGGCGAAGCCCCAGGCCCGGGCCGGCGCGAGCGTGAGCATGCGGATCGCCTCCTCGAACGTGAACTCGCCGCAGGCGCGCACCCAGTGGGCGAGCAGGTGGGTCTGGATGGAGGAGTCCGACATCTGGCTGGCGTGGGCGCCGGAGTCGGAGAACGCCATCACGGTGTGGGGGTGCCGCATGATCGCCGCAACGGCGTCGTGCTCGAACGGCGACATCGTCTGCACGAAGAACTGGGCGAAGTCGGTCTCGAGCGCCAGCTGGATCATGGCGGTCACGGGGTCGACGCCGCGGGCTGCCGCCACCTCGGCGACGGTGGGGTTCGGCGGCACCGGGGCGTCGAGGACCCGCATGCGCTCGAAGTCCGGGGGACGCGCCTCGCCCCCGTAGGTGGAGCGGTAGGGCCCCTCGAGCCCGGCGCGGACGAGCTGCGCAACGGTGTCGGGGTCGTGGCGGAGCCGGGCCTTCTGCTCCTCCACGGGCAGGGCCCGGAAGGCCTGCCAGACGGGCAGCGTGTCGAAGGGCAGCTGCGAACGGAACGAGGACATGGTGCCGATGCCGCGGCAGTGGGTCAGGCCGAAGAACCGGGCGCCGCGCGCCGCGGCGAGGTTCAGGGTGGTGGTGACCCGCTCGCCCCCGCTGGTGGCGCCGATGGCGAACGGCACCCCGGTGGCCGCCGACAGGGCGATCAGCTCGTCCCGGCGGGTGTCGGCCCGGTCGGCCGGGGCCGGGTCCTCGACGAACTGGAAGGTGCCGACCCCGACCTCGCCCATCACGCGGACGAGCTCCTCCACCTCGGACCAGTCGGCGATGCGGGAGGCGACGGGCCGATCGTCGGAGGTCATGTGGTGCCGGGTGCGCGAGGTGGTGAACCCGAACGCGCCGGCCTCGAGTGCCTCGCGGAGCAGCCGGGCCATGGTGCGGCGGTCGTCCTCCCCGGCGGTCTCGGTGAAGGCCCGCTCCCCCATCACGTGGGTCCGCAGCGCCGAGTGCCCGATGTTGGCCGCGTAGTTGATGCCCTTCGGGAGCCGGTCGACCGTGTCGAGGTACTCGGCGAAGCTGGTCCAGGACCAGTCGATGCCGGCGGCCATCGCCTTGCCGGAGATGTCCTCGGCACGCTCCAGGTTGCGGACCACCAGCTGCTTCTCGGCCTCGCTCGCCGGCGCCAGCGTGAACCCGCAGTTGCCCATCACCGCCGTGGTGACCCCGTGCCAGCACGAGTTCGCCCCGAGCCCGTCCCAGAGCACCTGGGCGTCGAGGTGGGTGTGGCCGTCGATGAACCCGGGGGTGACGGCGTGGCCCTCGGCGTCGACGTCGACCGTGCCCCTGGCGGTGATGCGGCCGACTGTGGCGATGCGGTCCCCCACGACACCGACGTCGGCCCGGAACCCCCCGAGGCCCGAGCCGTCCACCACGGTGCCGTTGCGGATCACGAGGTCGTAGCCCACGACCGCCCCCTTCCCTTAGCCGTTTGGCTAGACACTAGCCGAGCGCCCCCGCTCCCGCCCCCGGACGCGGACCGGCCACGGCCCCCGGCCCCACGGGGAGGCCGGGTGACCGTGGCCGGTCATGCACCGCCGAGGCGGGCCCGGTCAGGGCTCGATGGTCTCGACGGTGGTGTAGGTGTTGGTGGCGGCGTCGTACTGGTGGACGCCGTAGACCGAGCCGGTCGGGAACCGCTCACCCGGGTTCCAGTCGTTGCCGCTGTAGCCGAGGGAGGTCGGGTGCGGGGGCAGGGCCTCGAACGCCTCGACCAGCTTCTCCTGGGTGATCTCCGGGCCGACGTAGGTGAGCAGGGCCACCATCATGTCGAACTGGAAGCAGAAGTTCGCCAGCGCCGCGTAGTCGAACGTGCCGGGCTCGAAGGCATCGGCGCCGGTGAGCTCGTTCACCTGCTCGTTGCAGGAGGCGAGCGCCGCGGCGAAGGGACCCTCGGGCGCCTCGTTCGGCGGGATGGTGTAGCTGAAGATCTGCTGACCGTCGGAGATCTCGCTGGTGGCGTAGGCGGTCTCGAACAGGGCGTTCGAGCTGTTGCCGCCGACCGGTGCCGAGATCATGAGCTCGGGGACGAAGCCCTGGGCTGCCATCTCCGACTTGATGCCCACGTGGTTCGTGGTCTGGGTCATGTTGAAGAAGACGTCGATCTCGTTCGCCACGAAGTCGGTGGCCGCGGCGAGCAGCACGGCGTTGCCCTGCGGATCGGACGGGCCGAGGTAGTCGGTCCGGTAGGAGATGAAGTCGATCCCCGCCTCCTCGAGCGCCGGGATCACGACCTTCTCGACGCCCGCGCCCTGGGTCGGGAACACGGCGCCGTACCAGAGGCCGACCTTCTTGCCCTGCAGCAGGTTGTTGTCGAGCGCCCACTGCATCGTGAACTCGAGCTGCTCCTCCCAGGACGGCGCCCGCATGAACAGCAGGTCCGGCACGGTGGTCACGTCGTCGACGGAGAACTCGTGCTGGGAGTAGGTGACGGTGCCGGACTCGGCGACGCACACGGCGTCGGGGGTGCCGCCCTGGACGAAGACGACGGCGTTGCGCTGGTCCTCGGTCACCTGGAGGCAGCCCTGCGGGCCCTCACGCCGGATGATGTCGTAGTTGACGCCCTGGTAGGCGATCTGCCGGCCGCAGACGCCGCCGTTGGCGTTGAGGTCGTCGACGAGCGCCTGGAAGAAGACCCGGCCGTCCTCGCCCGAGGGGGCGAAGCCGATGTCGGCCAGCGGGCCGTAGTCGATGCCCAGGGTGGCGATGTTGACGGTGTCCTCGGTGACGCCCAGCGCCTCGTCGGCGTTGGCCGTGCCCTCGGCGCACTCGCCGGCCACGAGGCGGCCGGTCTCGGGGTCGATGGAGATCGGGCCGGAGGCCTCCTCGCCGCCGTCCTCGGCGGCCGCGGTGGTGGTGGTCTCGCCACCGTCCTCGGCGGCTGCGGTCGTGGTGGTCTCCGCAGCCTCCGTGGTCTCGGTGGTCTCGCCGCCCTCGTCGTCGTCGCCGCACGCGGCGGCGACCCGCGACAGCGCGAGCACGGCTGCCCCCCAACGGGTCCGTCGCGTCGCCCCGCCCAGGGCCCCTGACGGCGGGCCGG
>JBEIGA010000159.1:0-9403 GCA_040382135.1 Acidimicrobiales bacterium | reverse complement strand
GCGCCGTCGTTCGAGGCGCCGCCTGCCCCGCCTGCGCCGTCGTTCGAGGCGCCGCCTGCCCCGCCTGCGCCGTCGTTCGAGGCGCCGCCTGCCCCGCCTGCGCCGATCGATCTGCCCCCGCCGCCGCCTCCCGCCGAGGCGTTCGTGCCCCCGCCGCCGGTCGAGCCGCCGTCGGAGCCCTCGTTCGAACCCGCCGCCGGCGACGTGCCGCCGCCTCCCTCGTCGGTCCCGCCTCCGGCGTCGACGTTCGAGGTCCCGCCACCGCCTGCACCGGTCGAGGTCTCGCCGCCGCCCCTCGCCGAGGCGTTCGTGCCCCCACCCCCGGCGCCGCCCGCGCCGGTCGAGGCTCCTCCACCACCTGCGTCGTCGGTTCCGCCTCCCCCGCCGACGGTGGTCCCTCCGCCCCCTCCGCCGTCGTCTGCTCCGCCTACGCCCGTGCCTCCGCCCCCTCCGGCCGCGGCCGCACCTGCGCCCCCTCCGGCGGCGGCCGCACCTGCGCCCCCTCCGCCGGCACCGCCGACGGTCGGCCCCGCCGATCCGAACGGGATGGCGGCGTTGGTCGGTCGGATCTCGGGTGGCTCACGCCGGAGCGCCCGGGCGGCGATCCTCGTCGCCAGCTCGCTGCTCGAGGACGGTGAACGGGCCGAGCAGCTCGTCGTCGGACGCGTGGGCGACCAGCCCGCGGCGCTCGTCCTCACCGATCGCCGGCTCGTCGTCGTGGACGAGCGGGAGTGGCGCCCCCGCGTCGTGGAGATCCCGCTCACGCCGGGGCTGGTGGTGCAGGGCATGGCGGACGATCGTGCCGCCGCGCTGACCTTCTCCCAGCACGGCGTGCAGCTCGTCCACGTCGACCACATCGGCGACATCGCGCTCGCCCAGCAGCTCGCCGCCGCCGCGCGCGGGCGGGCGGGCTGAACGGACCGGCAGATCTCGTCGTCCTCCGTGCCCGGTTGGTTGGCGCGGAGGGCGGCGCTGCTACCATGGCGGTCCCGATGCGGATGTAGCTCAGTTGGTAGAGCATCACCTTGCCAAGGTGAGGGTCGCGGGTTCGAGTCTCGTCATCCGCTCTGCAGAGCCCCCGGTGCGAGAGCACCGGGGGTTCTGCGTTTTCCGGGTTCGTGGCGGGATCGAACCCGTGGGATGCGCCGGGTCCGACCGCCGACTCACGCCTCGGCGCGCCGCGGCCTCCTGGCCGATGGCTTCGTGAGGTTGGATGGCTTCAGGGTGCCGGCAACGACGGCTGCGGCGACGTCGGACAGGCGCAGGTTGGTGTTCCTGGCGTGGTGGCGAAGTGCGGCGAAGGCGTGCTCCATGTCGAGTTGCTGGTGCTCGGCGATGATGCCCTTCGCCTGCTCGATCACGATCCGGGTGTTCAGCGCCGTGTTCAGCCGGTCGATGAGCTCTTGCGAGCCGATGGTGGCCCGGTACTGCAGGATGGCGATGGTCGCGATGTCGGCGAACGCCCGGGCGGCCTGCAGACCCTCGTCGTTGATGCCATCGGTGTCGGTGTGGAACAGGTTCAACGCTCCGATCACGTCGCCGCGCAGGCGCATGGGCAGTGCGTGGACGGATCGGAACCCGCTGGCGATCGCCTCCGGCGCGAACTTCGGCCAGCGGGCGGTGGCGGTCGCGAGATCGTGGTGGGTGACCGCTTCGCCGGTCTGGAAGCTCTCGAGGCAGGGACCCTGTTCGGTCTGCAGCTCGAAGAGCTCGAGGAGGCGCATCTGCTCGCTGGACGAGGCGATGACGCGCAGGGAGCCGTCGGGTCCGGCGAGCATGAGTCCGGCCGCGCTCACGCCGAGGATGGAGACGCAGCGGTCGGCGAGCATGGTCAGGAGCTCGATCACGTCGAAGTCGGCGACCAGGTTGTCGGCCAGCGTCACCATCGTCTCGCCGAGCAGGGTCTGTTTGGATGTCACGAGCGCTCCTGCCGGGTAGGTGTCGCTCTGCGGGGAGCGCGGTCGACTGCGTGGGCGGTCGGCCCTACGACATGGTACGCCAGGGGCCCTCGTCGGCCGGAAGGGCGTCGGTCATGCGACGGTGCCGATCCCGTCGTGGGGATCGAAGCGGAGGGTCCGGTCCACCACACGTCTCGCGACGTTGATCAGTGGCGTTCCCGTCCTGAAGGCATGGGCGCGTAGGCGGATCATGGCGTGCTCGACACTCACATCGAGCTGGGCGGACACCATCCCCGATGCCTGGTGGACCACGTAGTGGAGGCTCGCGCCCGCCTCGAGCTCGGAGGCCAGCTCCCCGGGTGCTGCGTCGGCCTGCATGAGCAGGATGCACTCGGCGGCGATGTCGGCGAGGACGAGCGCATCGGCGTGTTGCTCGTCGGTGAGCGGTCCTGATCGACCGCGATGGAGGTTCAGTGCGCCGAGGCCGGCGGCACCGATGCGGACCGGGAAGCCGAAGACGGCCCGCACACCGGCTTCGATCGCCGGCGGGCCGAACGCGATCCAGCGGCTCGTCGTGGGGGATACGAGGTCCGGTTCCAGCGTCGGTCGCCCCTCGCGGCAGGCGTCGATGCTCGGCCCTTCGCCAAGCGTGAACTGCAGCTCCTCGATGAGCGCGCTGACGCGGTCGGTGGCGCACAGCGAGCCGCGCGACACGCCGTCGTGGACGAGCATGATGCTTGCCCCGTCCGTCGCCGTCAGGTCTGCGCACACCCGGCAGAGCCGCTCGATGTCCAGCAGTGGGAGCCCGGGCTGGACGAGTCGGTGGAGGATCCGGAGGCGGCGCTCAGGGACCATCGACGACCCGCCTCGCTGTCGATGCGACCGGGTGCCCTGGCGACACGGCCCGGTGTCGTGGGTGGTGTCTCATCGATGCTGCCCGAGCCTTTCGCGCACCGCGGGGTCCCAAGCGAGCCACCAGATGTGCTTCGACGTTAGCAGGGCCGACGCTGCCGTCTCCGCCGAGACCGACGTCGCCTTGCGTCGCTGGTGTGCTTGGTCGTAGGTTCGGCCGAGGAAGCGAGTCCGCTCCACTGCGTTGCTCCGAACCCCGGTAACGCCTGATCGCCAAGGAGGCGAGAGGTGACCGATTCGTTGAGCAGATGCGCGATGACGGATGTCCTCCCTGGCGGTGGCTTCACCGCCCGTGCCCACTTCGACGCTCCGCTGCACGTGGTGGAGATGTCGGGGGAGTTGGACGAGGCCGGCCGAGTCGAGGCGATACGCACGTGCACGCTCCCCGACCACCTGGATGTGCTCGTCGACCTGTCGGGTCTGACCTTCATGGGCTGCGCGGGCTACGACGCCCTCGTCACCTCGACATCGATCCTCGAACATCGCGGCGGCTCCCTGGTGATGGTGAACCCCGTCGGAGCGCCGCGGCGGCTGCTCGAGCTGATCGAAGCACTCGACCGGGGCCTGTGTGCACCGCTGCGATACGGCCCCCGGTCCGTGCCGCCCGTGCGATCGTGGCTCCCGGCGCAGCGGTCGATCGGCGGGCGGTCGGCGCGACGGTGGTCGGGCCGGGGGGGTCTCGACGTCGACGACCGCGACGTGCGGGCCGATGACCGTTCGGAAGAGTTCGCCGAGCAACCGGCGCCGGTGCTCCCGGTAGGCGTCGTCGACCTCGCGCAGGTCTAGGGAGCGCAGCTGGTGGACGAGGCGACCTTTGGTCGCTCCGGTTGAGGCCCGCGCGGCGACGGCGCTCGAGACCGCGGTGTCAGGCCGGTTCGGTACCCGGCGGGTACCTCACGATGAGCCACGCAGAAGGTGAGGCCGCCGTCCGGGGCTGGGGCATTCGCCTCTGCCGGTGAAGCCCATCAGCAGCGGATGCTGCTCGGACAGATGTGGCACGAGGTTCGCCACGAAGGGAGTGACCATGTACATCGGTGGAGGAGCAATTCTGCTCATTCTGATCATCGTCGTCGTCGTCCTGTTGCTGCGCCGCTGATCGGCTCGGGGTTTCCTGGCCCGAGATGGGGAGACCCCGAGGAAGTCACCACGACCGTCGAGCTTTCGTCACACGGTCGTTCGGTGCATGAAGGGTGAACACGCCAGACGTCACCGGTTGCGACCGGGAGAGAGGGAGTTGTCATGGAGAACAAGGATCAGGTCAAGGGCAGGGTGAAGCAGGCCGTGGGTGATCTCACGGACAACGAGGACTTGAAGAAGGAAGGCAAGGCCGACGAGGTGGCCGGCGAGGCCAAGGAGTTCCTGGAGACCGTCAAGGACAAGGCCGAGGACGTGGTCGACACGGTGAAGGACAAGATCACCGAGCGCTGAGCATCCGGCGCGGGCGCACCCACGCCCTGGACGTCGACCGCAGTTGACGGCCGCGCGGACCTCTGGGAGCCTGCCCACGGGCAGGGGGAGGTGTGGTCGTGACGACGCGCAGCGGCGACCGTTCCCGTTCGACGGGGCGGTCTCGGTGGTGACCGGGGAAGACCGTGGGCTCGGACGCGGCGCCGCCGCCTCTCTGTCCGCCCGCGAGCGGCGCCTCGTCACCATCGCCTGCCTCACGAGCATCGACCCCACTCCCGGTGCGGATCCGGTCGGCCCCGTGGAACGACAGGTGCACGACGCGTGGGCCGCGGGTGAGCTGTCGCTCGAGGAGATGCTCGAGGTGAGTCTGCACGTGGCGCTCTACAGCGGCTGGCCGCGCTCCACCACGCTCGACGGTGCGACCCGGGCCGCCTGGCGCCGGCTCCATGAGGAGCGGGGCGAGCCGGTCCCGGCCTGGCCGTCGCAGGGCCCGGAGACGCTCGGACCCGAGGACCACGCCGAGCGGCTCCGCCTCGGGCGGGAGCGCTTCGCCGAGGTGAACGGCTTCCCGATCACCGGCGACGACTCGCCCTACCTCGTGGCCGGGGTCCTGGGCATCGTGTTCGGCGGGGTCTGGCTCCGCCCGAACCTGAGTCGTCGGGACCGTCGGCTCCTGTCGATCGCGTGCGTCGGTTGCACGGGCGCGGCCCTGCCCGCCCACGCCCACCTCGGCGGTGCGCTGCAGTCCGGCGACCTCGGCGTGGAGGAGCTGGACGAGATGATCGGGATCGTCCGTGCGTACGCCGGTGACGCGAAGGCCGGGGTGCTGGACGACGTGGCGGGCCAGGTCCGCGCCCGGCTCGGGGGATGAGCGCCCCGGACCTCCGACGCGCCTACCTGGTCCTGGCCGTCGTCGGCCTCGCCGGCTTCCAGACGGCGATGGCGCTGTCCATCGTGTTCGTGGCGTACCCGGACATCCAGGACGCCTTCCCCGGGTCCTCGGCCGTGACGCTCTCGTGGGTGCTGAACATCTTCAGCATCGTCGGCGCCGCGACCAACGTGCTCGGCGGTGCGGTCTCGGAACGCATCGGGCGCAAGCGCGCGATCCTCCTCGGGGTCGGCGGGTTCACCGCAGCGAGCGTGCTGGCGGCGCTCGCCCCCGCACCCGTGTGGATCATCGTGGCCCGGGCGCTCATGGCGCTGGCGGCGTCGCTGATCCTGCCGGTCAGCGCTGCGGTGATCCTCACGGAGTTCCCGGACAGCCACCGCGGGGTGGCCATGGGGTTGTGGTCCGGGGCCGGCAGCATCGCCGGGGCGGCCGGGCCGTCGCTGGGCGGCTGGTTGGTCGAGCAGGGCGGCTGGCAGTGGTCGTTCTGGATCAACGTGCCGCTCGGGGTCCTCGCCCTCGGCGCCGGAGCGGTCGTGCTCCGGGAGTCCCGGGACGAGGAGCGCCGGCCCTGGCCCGACGCCGTCGGCGCCGTCCTGCTCATGTTCGGCGTCGGTGCCGTGGTGCTCGGCCTCGTCCAGACCAGGGAGTGGGGCTGGGCGGATGCGCGGACGCTCTGCGTGATCGGCCTGGGTGCGCTGCTGCTCACCCTGATGGCTCGGCGGTCGCAGCGCCATCCCCGTCCGATCGTCCGGCCGGACCTCCTCCGGATCCCCTCCTACCGTGCGGGCAACGTGATGATGCTGTTCCTCGCGATCAGCTTCTTCGGCTTCCAGTTCACGAGCATCCAGTTCCTGACCGGCCCGTGGGGCTACGACATCGCCACCGCCGGCCTGCTCTCGACGCCGATGTTCCTGTTCATCGCCGTGACCGGACCGCTCTCGGGACGCTTCGTCGACCGGGTCGGCCCCCAGCTGCTCGCGCCGAGCGCCCTGGTGTGGAGCCTGTCGCTGCTGCTCTTCGCGTTCGGCCTCGACGGGGAGCGGGACCTCGGGCGCTGGCTGCTGTTCGTGCTCGTGGCCGGCGTGGGCAGCGGTCTCGTGTGGGGTGCCGGCTTCGCGGTGGTGATGCGCAGCCTCCCCGTCACCGACTTCTCCAGCGGCGCGAGCGTGACCCAGACCCTGCAACGGGTGGGGAACGCGCTGGGTGTGGCGGTGATGGTGACCGTCGTCAGCGAAGACGCGCTGGAGGGCGACACCGATGGCTACCCCGCAGCGTTCGCGCTGCTCTCCGTGCTCGGACTGGTGGCGACCGTCGCCGCACGGCGGACAGCCCGGGTCACGCCGGTGTCGACGGAACCCGGGCCCTGACGGACGAGCGGCCGGTGGGCGATCAGCCCGTGTACGAGGGTTCGCGCACCTGTGGCAGCGCCGGCGGCGTGCCGGGAACGCCCGGGAGGACCTCCGGCAGCACCTCGACCGGGATGCTCGACGTCGTCGAGGTGGTGGGCGGGACCGTCGTCGAAGTGGTGGGCGGGATCGTGGGCGGGGTGGTGGGCGGGATCGTGGGCGGCGGTGCCGTCGTGGGCGGGACCGTCGGCGGGACCTGCAGCGTGCCACCGATGCAGACCGGGTTGACCGAGTTCGGCGAGGCGTCGTCGGCGAGATAGGCGTGGACCACGCGGATTCGGCTCACGGGTTCGGAGAGCGTGACGCTTCCGATGGAACCGACCCACCAGGCCTCCTGGACCCCGTCCGGGATGTCGCCGGTGGTGCCGCTCGTGGCGAGCACCCGGCCGTCGGTGGCGAGGAACTCCACCTTCCACATCTCGAAGGGCTGCGCCGGGCTGGTCGCACGGGCGGTGTAGCCGTCGTAGCTGCGGGCATCGAGCGCGTACGTGCCCGCCGGGATGGTGGGCACGTCGTAGGTGCGGCTCGTGACCCAGTCGTAGAGGACGAAGCTGAAGATGGTGGCGGTGCGGTCGTTGAGCACGCCGACGCCCTGCGACAGCACGAACGACGAACCGGTGCACGAACCGCTCTGCGACCCGGCCGGGCTCGATGCGACGGCCAGGCCTCCGGCGATGGTGGCGACCATGGCGGCGGCGGCGCCGGCCCGACGAAGACGATGACGCTGCATGTGGGAACCCCTACTCCTCGAGCCCGCGCGCGGGGGCTCTGCGACCGCCCGCGTCACGAGCACGCTAGCTCACGCGCCAGGACCGGTGGGGGTTCCCCGAGGTGGCTGCGTCAGATGTTGCGCGCCGGTTGCGCTCCCGCATGTCGGCCGGCCAGGAAGCCGAACACCAGCCCGTTCCCGAGGGTGCCGCCGCCGCTCGGGTAGGCCCAGCCGAACACGTTGGCGGCGGTGTTGCCGGCCGCGTAGAGGCCACCCACCACCCCGCCGCCGAAGCGGAGCACCTGCCCGTTCCGGTCGAGCCGCGGGCCCCCGTTGGTGCCGAGCATGCCGGGGTGGATCGGCACGGCGTAGAAGGGCGCCTCGAGCAGGGGCTTCACCGCACCGGGGCTCATGAGGCCGTGCTTGTGCCGGTCGAAGTCGGGGTCCTCGCCGTCGGCGGCGTGCTCGTTGAACCGCTCCACGGTGGCGACGAGGGCTTCGGGGTCGATGCCGATCCGCTCGGCGAGCTCCGCGATGGAGTCGGCCTTGACGGCCCAGTCCGGGTCCGGCTCGCCGGGGAACATGGACAGGATCCGCTGCGAGTCGCGCACGGTGCGGTCGAAGATCTGGAAGCCGGGACCGGCGTTGGGGAACTCCACCCTCTCGGTGTCGTAGGTGCCGAAGGCCTTCGGGAAGTCGTTGTAGGGGAGCGCCTCGTTGGCGAAGCGCCTGCCCTTGCGGTTCACGATCAGCGACGCTGGAGCGCCGCGGCCCCACTCGAACTGCGGCACGAGTGCACCGTCGCGGGTGATCTCGGGGTCGAACATCACCGGGGTGCCCCAGTAGGAGTCCATGTTCCCCAGTTGGGCGCCGGCTCCCACGGCCATCATCAGGCCGTCGCCGGTGTTGCCGCCGGGGCTGAGGGGGTACACGTCGTAGCCGATGTGGGCACGCACCAGGGCGGGGTTCCAGTCGAACCCGCCGCACGCGAGGACCACGCCCTTGCGGACACCGATCCGGGTCCGGACGCCGGCGTGCTCGACCACGACGCCGATCACGTCGCCGGCGTCGTCGGTGACGAGCTCCTTGGCCGGCGTCTCGAGCCGGGTCTCGACCCCGCGCTCGACCAACCCCTTGAAGAGGCGGGCGATGAGGGCGGCGCCCTTCGGCCGGATGTCCTGGGCCTCCCGGCGGGCGAGCTCCTCGGCGAGGTCGGGGCTCTGGGGGAGGAGGTCCTCGGAGAGCGTGGTGGCGGCGCCGAGCGACATGAGCGTGCCCCGCTTCACGATCCGGTCAGCCCAGTCCGGGAGCTCGTCCCGCACCGGGTATGGGTCGGCCTCGACCGTGCGCCCGGGCACGACCTTGGTGCCGGGGAAGAACCAGGGCCAGTAGTAGTCCGGAAGGGGCTGGATGTGGGTCGACAGCGGGGTGTGGTCCTCGAGGTAGCGGAGCACCTCCGGGGCGGTGTCGACGAACACCTCGAGCAGCTCGGGGTCGGGCACGCGGGGGCCGCACACCCGGTGGAGGTACGCCAGCACCTCCTCGCGGCTGTCGTCGACCCCGGCCGCGGCCTGGACGTGGTTGCGGGGCAACCACACGCCGCCGCCCGACACCGCCGTGGTGCCCCCGAGCATCGGCTCCTTCTCGATCACGAGGACCGTGGCGCCCTGGTCGTGGGCGAGCGTGGCCGCGGTGAGCGCCGCGCCACCCGTCCCGACGACCACCACGTCGACGATCTCGTCCCACCCGTTCGCGCTGCTCATCCTGTCCGTGGCCCCTCATGACGTCGGTAGGGGCGGGACAGTACCGGATCGGATCCGGGGTGGTCGGGGACGGCGCCGCACCCGGCGGTGACCCATGGCGTGCGGCACGCGGTCGAACACCACCGTGCCGGACGGTAGATTCGCGCCGTGCCCCACCCGGATCGTGGCCCGACCCCGGTCCCCCTCGTCGCCAGCAAGCTTCGGCCGTTCGAGGTCCCGAAGGACCTCGTGCCCCGTCGGCGCGTGGAGGATGCGATCGAGCACGGCGGCACCGTCGTCCTCGTGACGGCGCCCCCCGGGTACGGGAAGACGACAGCCGTCGCAGGCTGGGCGGCCCGGACCGATCCCGCACGTCTCGCATGGGTCTCGCTGGACGCGCTGGACCGGAACGCCCTGTCACTGTGGCGCCACGTGATCGC
>JBEIGA010000158.1:0-9550 GCA_040382135.1 Acidimicrobiales bacterium | reverse complement strand
TGTATCCGAGCTCGCGGCAGACCATGCAGCGCTTCTAGAAGAGCGGTGTCGTGACGAACGTTTCGATGATGCTCGATCAGATCACCTCGATCAAGTTGTATGGTCGCGGATTCGCGCCCTTCGGGGGGAGGACCGCAAGGATCTCGATGCCGTCGAGGAGGAACTCCGCCTCGGCACGCACCACGTCGCCGACCTTGGCGCCCTCGTACAGGAGGGAGCCGGCCAGCTCACCCTTGGGCTGCTTGGCGCCGGCCGCCCGCCAGGTCCAGGACCCGTCGTCGCGAGCGCTCGTCAGTTCGATCTCGATTCGCCGAGACATAGGAGACGCACCGTAGTCGCCCCGGTGCGCCGGTGGCACCGTGGGCCGCCCTCCAATCGGAAGCCCACATCGGGTGGGGAGTCGTCTTGTGGAGAGCGCTCTGGGTGGCCACAATGGCAGCGGTCCTGGCGGCGGTCCGGGGTCGGTGGGATGAGCGGGAGCAGTCGTGGGCGGACGACATGGTGCAGACGGTCATTGCATCGGGGATGCGGCGCACGAGGCGCGCCGTCTCAGCCGGCGGTCGATGCTGGCGGGCGCCGGTGCCGGTCTCGCCCTGGCGGGGCTCGGGGTGGAGCAGCGGCTGGGTCCCCCGGTGGCCGGCGCAGCGGTCAACCCGATCGTGGTCGAGAACCAGAAGCCCGGCACCACGGCATGGGCGCTGACGAGGCGCTCCAACGACACAGCCCAACAGGTGCGGGCCTACGCCCGCCAGACCAGCGTGGCCGCGGGTGAGCAGGTCCAGATCGCGGTGCAGGTCGACCGGTCCCAGTCCGTCTCCGCTCGGGTGTTCCGCCTCGGCTGGTACGGCGGCACCGGTGGGCGTCTCGTCCAGGACCTCGGGAGCCGCACGGTCGACCGGCAGCCTGCGCCGCAGGTGAACGCCACCACCGGCGAGATCGTCTGTCCCTGGGCGACCGCCTTCCCGTTCGTGGTCCCCTCCGACTGGCTGAGCGGCATCTACGTGGTGCGCCTGGTCAACGCCGGTGGCTGGGACACCTGGGCGATGTTCACCGTGCGGGACGGCCGTGCCGGCGCTCTCCTGTACCAGCAACCCATCACCACCTATGCGGCCTACAACTGCCACCCGGAGAACGGAACCACGGGCAAGAGCCTGTACGGCTCCATCAGCTACGGGGCGCCCACGGTCGCCGGTGGGCCGCAGGCGGTGCACGTCAGCTTCGACCGGCCCCACCAGGACAGTGGCGCCGGCACCTTCTTCGCCTACGAGGCCGATCTCGTCCGCTTCCTGGAACGCGAGGGCTACGACGTCACCTATGCCACCGTCGTGGATACGCACGCCGGCGCCGTCTCGTTGCGAAACCGTGCGGGGGTGATCTCCGCGGGTCATGACGAGTACTGGTCCCAGCAGGTCTACGAAGCGTTCGCCGACGCCAGGGATCGAGGCGTGAACCTGTTCTTCGCCAGCGCCAACACCGCCTACTGGCGGGTCCGCTTCGAGCCGTCGGCAGACGGCCGACCGAACCGCAGGATCGTCGCGTGGAAGGAGGCCGCGAGCCGCGACCCCGGGGCGCCGAGAACCAACCTGTTCCGATCCTCGGGCTACCCGGAGCAGACCCTCGTGGGCGTGCAGTACGTCAGGTGGGCATCGACGAACACCCGGTTCGTCCCGACGTCCACCAGCCACTGGGTCTGGCAGGGGAGCGGGGCGAGCGAGGGGGTCGCGCTCCCCGTGAACATCGTGGGCTACGAGGTCGACACGAGGTACTCGAACGTGGCGCTGCCGACGAACACCGAAGACACGATCCTCGGTGCGTCGCCGTTCACCGGCCAGGACGGCACCACGGTGACCTCCAACGCCAGCATCTACCGGGCGCCGAGCGGAGCGTGGGTGTTCGCCACGGGCACGATCTCCTGGGCGTGGGGCCTCGGTCGGTCCGGCTACACCCATGCCGCCATCCAGCAGGCGACGCGCAACGTGCTGAACCGGTTCGCCCAGAGCACACCCCCGGCTCCCACGACCTCGACCACCAGCACCACGACCGTGCCGCCGATCGTGCCACCGCCACCGCCACCGCCACCGCCAGCGCCGCAGACGGGCACGGGTCCCTTCGCCCCCTTCGCCTCGGCCGAGACCTTCGTGGCGCAGCAGTACCGTGACCTGCTCGGCCGTGAGCCCGATGGCGGGGGCCTGGCGTACTGGGTCGGTCGGTTTGCCGCCGACGGCTCCAACCGCAGCGTCATCGTGGCGGCCTTCCTCGGCGCCGCCGAGTTCGCGCCCTGGTACCAGTTGGGTCGCCTGTACCAGGCCGTCTTCGCCCGCATCCCGGACCCCGGCGGTTACCAGTACTGGTTCGACCGCTACAACCGCCGGGAGATCGGGCTCCTCGAGATCGCCGCCTACTTCGTCGAGTCGCCCGAGTGGATCGAGCGGTTCGGCCTGTTCGTCGATGACGGGCGTCTGGTCGACCTGGTCTACGGCAACCTGTTCGGCCGGGCTCCCGATCCCGAGGGCCGGGCGTACTGGGTAGGGGAGCTGCAGCGGGGGCTCAGTCGGGCGGCGCTCGTCGTCGGCTTCTCGGAGTCCCGGGAGTTCGTCGTCAGGTACCAGGGCACCCTCGACGTGATCGCCACGCACCAGGGCCTGTTGCGCCGGCCGCCCAGTGCAACGGAGCTCGCTGCCGTAGGGCCGGCGCTCGACAGAGGGGAAGGGACGCTCGCCCAGGAGATCGACCGGCTGCTGGTCACGGAGGAGTACCGCCGCCGGTTCGCCTGAGCGCAACGGCCCGGTCGGAGACACGGGGCTTCCGCCGGAAATCCTCGTTCTGTAAAGTTATGGGCGGACAACCGGGAGGGGCGGAGGCTCACGGCCGTGCGGCCCCCACGTCCGCAGCGAGCAGCCGGTCGACGTGCTCGAGCAGCCACGAGACCAGGTCGTGGGCGTCGGCGGCCTCGTCCGGGTCTGCGGCGGCCAGCGCCCGGCGGACGTCGCCGGCGGCCAACTCGAGCTCGTACCGGCGATCGAGCATCCGGTCCCACGCCTCCCGGTCGACGACCAGGCCGTCGGTGCCGGTCGGTCCGGCCAACCTGCGGGCCAAGTAGGCCTGCTGGCGGCACGCCTGCTGGCAGTACGACCGCGGGCGCCCAGGCCCGTCCGGCTGGAGCAGGACCCGTCCGCACCAGGTGCACCGGTGCGGACGCCCGCTCCCGCCCTGCTCCCCTGTGGGTGAATTCGTCATTGACGAAAGTATGCGGCACCAGGGTCCGTGTCGGGCGGACCCTGCCGGCTCACCGCTCCCGAAGCTTGGCCAGGAGGCGCAGGATCTCGAGGTACAGCCAGACGATGGTCACCAGGAGCCCGACGGCGGCGTACCACTCGACGTGGGCCGGCAGGCGGGCCGCGGAGCCCCGCTCGATGAAGTCGAAGTCGAGTGCCAGGTTGAAGGCGGCGAGGCCGGCGACGAACAGCGAGAAGCCGATGCCGAAGATGCTGGTGCTCGAGATGAACGGCGGCGTGGCGCCGAACAGGCTGAACAGCAGCGAGCCGAGGTAGAAGACGGCGATGCCGATGGTGGCGCCGATGACGATCCGGCGGAACCGATCCGTGACCTTGAGGATCCGGGTGCCGTACAGGAACAGCATCGTGGCGAACACGGCCACGGTGACGCCGGCGGCCTGCAGCACGATGCCGTCGTACGCGGTCTCGTAGGCCCGGGAGATGGCGCCGACGAACACGCCCTGCGCCACGGCGTAGACGGGTCCGAGGATCTTGCCCCAGGTGGGCTTGAAGTGGAGGACGACGACGGCGAGGAAGCCGAGCAGGACGCCGCCGATGGCCATCGCCGGGAACTCGTAGACCTCCCCCTCGGGGGCGTCGACCATGTTCCAACCGAAGACCGCCGCCACGAGGAGCAGCCCCAGCAGCATGGTGGTGGCCCAGGCCGTCCCCCGGACGGTCATGACCTCCGGGTTCCAGGTGCTCACGGGGCCGTCGTCGATCGGCGGGGTCCACTGCCCGCTGTCGGCGACCGACGAGCCTCCCGTGGCGGCGGCCTGGAGCCGCTTGTCGTTCAGCATGGGGTTCGACATGCGCGATGCCTTTCGTGGTCCGACACCTCCAGCGTACGCGTCGCCGGCCGGAGGGATGGTCAGGATCGGCGGGCGACCAGGACCGATGCGAGACGGGCGGCCTCGGTGACCCAGGCGGTGCGTCGACCGTGGTCGGCGAGGACCGGCACGGTCCCGGCCAGTCGGTCGAGCGCAGCGTCGTCGAGGGCCGCGAGCTCCCCGTAGGTGCGGATCCCGTTCGCCCGCAGCATGGCCTCGGTCACCGGCCCGATGCCGGGGATCGCCTTCAGGTCGTCGCCGTCCTTCGCCGGAGCCGGCTGCGGGGTCACGGCATGCGGTTGCACGGCCTGGGGTTGCACGGCCTGGGCCATCCCCTCCCCCGCCGGGTCCCGGAGATCGATGACCTGGAGCGCCTCGAGGCGACGCTCCAGCTCGTCGCAGTCGCCGGCCAGCGCCTCGCGCTCCACGAGCAGGCCGGCGTACTCCAGCGCGACGCGGGACGCCTCGGTCTCGGCGGCGACGATCCGGGCATCGGCCTCGACGGCGGCCGACCGGTGGGCGGCGACCTGCTGCTCGAGGTCGCGGCGACGGGTCTCCGCAGTGTCCCGCTCGGCCCGGTAGGTCCGGACCCGCTCCTCCAAGGAGGTGAGCTCCCCCACTGCCGCAGCCTGGGCGGCGAGGGCCTCGTCGCGCTGGTGCACGGCGGAGCAGCGGGCGGCCTGGGCGCAGGCGTGCTCCCGCTCGAGCCGCGCCACGGTGGCCCGCAGCTCGTCGTGCGCTGCTCGGAGGCCGGCCATCTCCGCGATCACCGCATCGCGCTCCCCGAGCGCCGCACGGTGGTCAGCGACGGCCGATCCGTGGGCGCTCCGCGCCTCGGCGAGACGGCTGCGGAGCGATGCGACGGTGGCGTCGGCAGCTTCGAGGCGGGTGCGGGCGGCTCGGAGCTCCAGCTCGAGGCCGCGGCGCTCCTCGGCGGTGCGGGCGAGCTCTGCGCCGACGGCGTCGGCCGCTCGGCGGGTCTCGGCCAGGTCGTCGGTGGCGGTCCGGAGATCCGCGGTGCGGGCCTCGAGCGAGGCGGTGGTGCGCTCGAGTTCGGCCCGGAGGAGACGGGCGCGCCCACCCGGACCCTTCCGCCAACGCCAGAGCGCCCAACCGAGCAGGAGCCCGGCGAGCACGGCGACGACGGCGGTGAGCAGGAGAGCCACCCCACGACGGTACACCGGGACGCCGCTCGGATCTCCGGCGCTGGTCGGGCCCTGGCGGTGTGGGGCGTGTGGGCATCGGCGAAGATGGGGGCCATGACGGACCGGGCCGACCGAGCGGGCAGCGGCGAGGGTGACCAGGAGGGGGGCGGGGACGATCCGGGTTCCACCCGTGGCCACCTCCTCGTCGCCGCCCCGACGCTGCTCGACCCGAACTTCGTGCGCACCGTCGTGCTCATGCTCGAGCACAACCGGGACGGCGCGCTCGGCGTCGTGCTGAACCGGCCCACCGACCGCCCCCTCGGGGTGGTCGAGAGCTCCTGGGCGGGGCAGCTCGCCGCGCCGGAGGTGGTGTTCGGGGGTGGGCCCGTGGACCGGTCGGCGGTGCTCGCCGTGGCCGTGGCGGCCGACCGGGACGGGTTCCGTGTGGTCGACCTCGATGACGATCCCGACGGCGACTTCGTCCCGGGCACCCTCCGGGTGTTCTCCGGCTACGCCGGCTGGGGTCCGGACCAGCTCGACGGGGAGTTGGAGGAGGGCGCCTGGATCGTGGTGGAGGCCGAGGTCGGTGATGTCAGCACCCCCGATCCCGACGACCTGTGGTCGGCGGTGCTCCGCCGCCAGCAGGGATGGATCGGGCTCCTGGCCTCGTACCCGCCTTCGCCCTGGCTGAACTGAGGGCGGCCACCGGCCGCGGCGTCGCTCAGGCGCCCAGGTCGCGGAAGAAGTGGGCCACCGCAGGGTTCAGCACGTCGGCCCGCTCCCACTGCAGGAAGTGGCCCGCGCCGGGGACCACGAACGGGCCGATGCGGTTGCGGAACGCGACCTCGCAGCAGTGCACGAAGTCGGGGCCGACGACCTGGTCGTCGGGGCCGTAGAGCAGCAGGGTGGGGATCTCGACCGGCTGGGACAGCAGCGCCGGTTCGCTCTGGGGGCGTCCGTAGGCGCCCTGGTACACGGCCCATCCGGCGCGGAGCCGCGCCTCCTCGGCGAACGGCTCGGTCATGAAGTCGACGTCGGTCGCGGTGAAGGTGCCGGGTGAGCCCCACAGCCGGTGGGTGTACATGCCGGCGACGTAGGCCCGCCGACGCTCGGGGGTGTCGAGCCGTGCGGCCAGGGCGTCGGGCTCGGCGCCCTGCCAGACGCGGTAGTCGCCGGTGGGGTGGTCGGGCTGGATCGAACGGATCGAGGCGAGGTCGATGCCCGCCGCGGCGAACTCCTCGAAGAGCATCGGCGGGACCGTGTTGAAGAAGCAGAGCTTGCGCACGAACCCGGGGAACCGGTGGGCGAGGTCGACGGCCACCGCGCCGCCGACGTCGCCGCCCACCACGCCGACGGTCTCGTGCCCGAGCACGTCGTGCACGAGGGCGTGGAGGTCGCGGCTGTACGCCGCCAGGTCGTAGACGTCGTCCGGTGCGAGGTCGGAGTCGCCGTAGCCGCGCAGGTCCGGGACGATGACCTCGTAGCCGGCCGCGGCGAGCGGTGCGACGTTCCGCCACCAGATCCGCTTCGTCTCCGGGTAGCCGTGGATCAGGAGCAGCGGGATGCCGCCCCTCCCCTCGTGCAGGTACGCGAGGTGCAGACCGTCGCGCACCTCGCTGCGGTGCACCGCGAAGGCGTCCGCGGGCGGGGTCTCCGGTTGGGCGGGTCGCAGTCGGGTCTCGTAGCGCACGGGTGCTCCTGCTGGGCGGTCGGAATCAGAGGTCGGTGGCGGAGGGCACGCGGCCGTCCGCGATGGCGGCGCAGACGACTGCGTGCTGCGCCTCGGCGCGGTCCGCGTAGCGCACGGCGAAGCTCGTCAGCGCCTCGTCCATCACGGGGCTGCGCCCCAGGTAGCCGGAGATCGCGAGCGGGTCGCCGGTGCGGGCGTGGGCCCGGGCGAGGACGTCGGCGCAGAAGCGGGCGTAGGCGATGAACAGCTCGTCGTCGAGCACGGTGACGTCGAAGCTGCCCTTCATGTCGAAGAGCTGGCGCACGTAGTAGTGCGTCCCGTCGGGTCCGGTGAGCCAGCCGAGGTAGACGTCGCCGGCAGACTGCATGGCCCGTTGGCCGGCCACGACCCGATGGCCGTCGTGGTCCTGCGCACGACTGCCGAGGTAGGGGGCGAGCACCGACGGCCGGGCCTCCTTCACCTGGAGCACCACGAAGTCGCCGTTCTCGGTGCCGAGCGGGCCGCTGAACAGGGCCACCCAGCAGCGCGTCCCCACGCTCCCGACGCCGACGACCTTGAGCGCCACGTCCACGAGCCGGTATCGGTCCAGCAGGTGGCGGCGCTCCTCGTGCAGGGTGTCCCGGTACCCGATCACGGCCTGGGCGACCCGCTCCCACAGCTCGTCGTCGCCTTCGCGGCGCATGAGCAGGGGCGGTTCGTGGCGGAACCGTACGTGGCCGTCGACGTCCTCGGTCAGCTTCCGGAGCGCCGTCGACTGGGTCTTGCGGCGTGCCTTCTGCGCAGCGGCGTCGACCGCTCGGCGGCGCTTGCCGGACAGGACGCTGCTGACGGCGTCGACGTCGGTGTTCAGGTACCAGACGTCGAGCGCGGGCATGAGCGCCAGCTCGGACATGCGGGTCCGGTAGTGCGCTGCGGCGGCGCGGGCCGCGTCGATGCCGACCTCCTCGGCGCGGGCGGTGGAGCGGGCGCCGAGGACGAAGCTCGCGACCAGCCGCTTCAGATCCCACTCGAAGGGGCCGGGATACGTCTCGTCGAAGTCGTTGAGGTCGAACACCAGGCGGCGTTCGGCGGTGGCGAACAGGCCGAAGTTGGCGAGGTGCGCGTCGCCGCAGAGCTGGACCATGAGCCCCGAGTGCGGTGACCCGGCGAGGTCCCTGGCCATGATCCCGGCCGCGCCGCGGTAGAAGGCGAACGGGGAGGAAGCCATCCGGCCGTGGCGGATCGGGACGAGCTCCTCCACCCGGCCCGCGGCGGAGGCGAGCAGCTCCTCGACCGGATCGAAGTCCGGCCACTCGTCGGGGCCGGCGTGCCTCCGACGTGAGACGACGGAGCGGACGGCCTTGCCGGCCGCGCGCCGTTCGTCCGGCGACTGCCGGCCCACAAGTGGGTGTTTTTGCGTGGTCCTGGGTTCCCGCCCTGTCGTCGCTGCATCGCCGGTCGTCAGGTGAGCCGGAGCACCCGCGCCGGCCGGGCGCCGGTCAGGTGCCCGCCGATCTGCGTGACCACTCCCCCGGCGACGGTGAACCGGTAGCCGCCCTCGGGTCGTCGGAGGCGGCGGCCGCCGTCGGGCAGGTCGGAGACGAAGACGTCCTCGTCCCAGTGCAGCTCGTCGAGCGCGAACACCGTGAGGTCGGCCACGAGGCCCGGGGCGATGCGGCCACGGTCGTGGAACCCGAAGACGTCGGCCTGGCGGCCGGTGAGCTGCCACACGCCGTCCTCGAGCGTCGTGTCCCCACGATCGCGCACGTGGCGGGCGAGGTAGAGCGTGGTGTCGCCTGCGGCGCACATCATCTGGACGTGGGCACCGGCGTCGCTCGCCGCCACCAGCACGTCGGGGTCCTTGAGCCACGAGGCCACGGCGTCGGCGTCGGCGTTGCCCACGCCGACCACCACGACGCCCGGCCGGAGGTCGTTCTCGAGGACCCAGTCGGCCAGCACGTCGGAGGGGTGGCCGCCGCGCTCCGCGATCAGGTCGGCGAAGGTGCGGCCCAGCCACGGCTCCAGCTCGGGGCGGGTCACCTCGATGAGGCGCACCCGGCCGGGGTCGTTGACGGGGAACATGCTGCGCTCCACGCGGTCCCACTCCTCGCGGGCGGCGGTGCGCCACGCCGGGTCCTGGAGCAGCGCACGGCGGGTCGCGTCGTCGGGCGCGTTGGGGATGCGGTGCCAGCCCTCGGTCTGGGTCATGAACAGCATCGAGCTGGCCCAGTTGATCCGGAAGTCGACCGTGCGGGGCGACAGCTGGGGCCAGATGCGGGCGCCCTCGGCCTTCAGGCGCCGGACCTCGTCGACGTACGTGCCGGGCATGCCGGGGCCGCCGGAGACGACGAGCCCGTTGAAGGTGGTGGTGACGTCGTGCCGGGCGCTGAGCCGGCCGATGCGGGCGACGTCGTCCATGGCGGTGCCCTGCAGCAGCCCGGGCACGAACTCGACGAAGCCGCCGCGGCGGCCGACGACCGCGAAGAGGGCGTCGAGCTCGGCGTCGTCGGCGAGCCGGCTCGGGACGGGCCGACCGAGGGCGTCGCTGTCCAGCCAGGAGGTGGAGAGCCCGAACGCGCCGTCGGCGAGGCTCTGGTCGAGGACCCGGGCGAGCTCGGCGACCTCGGCGGG
>JBEIGA010000157.1:0-9790 GCA_040382135.1 Acidimicrobiales bacterium | reverse complement strand
GCCAGCGGCCGCCACCTCCCGGATCCGGGCGGTGACGTCGTCGATGGCGCCGATGTCGAGTCCGCGGGTGGGTTGCGCGGCGACCAGCACCCGTGGCCCGTGGGACAGCTCGCGGGCCAGGACCACCCGTTGCTGGTTCCCCCCGGACAGCGACCAGAGGGGCGCGTCGGGCCCGCTGCAGACGATCCCGAACCGGTCGATGAGCTCCAGCGCCCGGTCGCGGATGCGCCCGCGGGAGAGGACGCCGCGCGTGCTGACCGCGCCGACGTCGACGAGGACGAGGTTCTCCGCCACCGTCATGTCGAGCACGACGCCCGAGTCGTGGCGGTCCTCGGGGATCACCGCAACGCCGGCGGCGGCCATGGCGCCGGCGCGGCCGGTCGGCACGGCGGCGCCGCCGACCTCCACCGTGCCGGCGTCGAGGCGTTCGAGGGAGGACAGCAGGTCGGCGAGCGCGCGCTGGCCGTTGCCCGCCACACCGGCGACCCCGACGATCTCGCCGGGTCGTACGTCCAGGGTGCAGCCGTCGAGCACGCGCCGGCCGTCGGGCCGTCGGATCACGGCGTCACGGACGACGAGCACGGGCGGCACCTCGGCGTCCGGCCCGTCGGTGCGCCGCTCGGCCCGGCGCGGCACGGCCCGGCCCACCATGGCGACGGCGAGCCGGTCGGCGTCGGCGTCGGCGGTGACGAGCTGCTCGACGACGGCACCCCGACGCATGACCGTGACGTCGTCGGTGGCGCGGAGGATCTCGTCGAGCCGGTGGGAGACGAGCGCGACCGCACGACCCTCCTCCTGCACGACCCGGCGGAGGGCACGGAAGAACTGCTCCGACTCCTCGGGGGTCAACGCCGACGTCGGCTCGTCGAAGAGCAGGATCGCCGGATCCCTGCGGAGGCAGGCGAGGATCTCGACCCGCTGACGGAGCCCGGCGGACAGGTCCGCCACCCTGGCGTCGGGGTCGACCTCCAGCCCGTAGTGCCGGCCGAGCTCGACCACCCGCGCCCGGACCGCAGCGGGATCGAGCCGGCCGGTGTCGCCGAGGGCGACGTTCTCCCAGACGGTCAGGGCGTCGACGAGGCTGTCGTGCTGGTGCACCATCCCGATGCCGTGGGCCGCGGCGTCGACGGGGTCACGCAGGCGGACGGGCGCACCGTGGATCTCGATGCTCCCCCGGTCCGGGGTGACCAGCCCGATGAGCACGTTCATCAGGGTGGACTTCCCTGCGCCGTTCTCGCCGAGCACGCCGTGCACCCGCCCTCGGCGCAGGGTGAGGTCGACCGAGTCGCAGGCGAGGACCGGACCGAAGCGCTTCGTGACGCCGCGCAGCACGACCGCGGGCGGGTCGGGGAGCTCGGCCCCCTGCCCGCCGTCGCCGCTCGCCGCTGCCGTGGTCACGGTCAGCCGGCGCCGTAGGCCTCGCCCTTGATGGCGCCGAAGTCCTCCGCCAGCTCGCCGGCGGCGATCCGGGCGTAGACGTCGTCCATGGCGGCCTGCTGCTCGGGCGTGGCGTCGCAGATCACGGCGCCGGGCTCCGGGTCCACGCCCACGCGGAAGACCCGGACGGTGCCCTCGGTGATCGAGCCCGAGATGATGCCGTCCATGACCGAGCGGAGGTAGTCGCCGCCGTCGAAGCGCACGGCGATGGCGAAGTCGAGCTCGGGGTCCTCGCAGGCGCTGGAGGATCCGGCGCTCATGGTGAGGACGCCGGCGTCGTTCGCCGCCTGCACGACGGGGCGCAGGGCGCCGGCGAGGTAGGGCATCACGGCGTCGGCGCCGTCGGCGACCGCAGCCGCGAGCGCCTCGGTGGCGTTCGCCGCGTTCTCGAAGTCGTAGGGGAAGTCCCCCGTGCCCACGTAGGACACCGCGTACCCCTCGTCGACGGCGACGAGGCCGAGGCGGAACGACAGGAGGAACTCGCGCTCGAAGGGGAGGTCGCAGCAGCCGAGGAAGACCACCTCGTCGCCGCCGCTCTCCTGGAGCTCGAGACCCGTGGCGTAGCCCGCGGTGTACCCGATCTCGGCGGCATCGTCGATGCTCTGGGCCAGACCGGGATCCTCGGGGAAGCCGACGCCGCAGTTGCAATACCAGAAGATCTCGGGATGCTCGGCGATGAGCTCGGGCAGCGGGTCGGCGATCCCGGAGGCGCCGACGATGACGACGTCGACACCCTGCTCGACGAGGTTGCGGAGCTCGGTGGCGGCCTCCGCCGCCTCGATGTCGTCGACGACGATCGGGTCGCCGAAGCCGTTCGCCTCCGACAGCTCGATCGCCGCGGACACGACGGCCTCGTAGTAGGCGCCGTCGTCGCGAGGGCCCGAGGCGGCGATGCCGAACACGACCTCGCCGTCCCCGTTCGCGTCGAGGTCGACGACGGCGGTCCCCCCGGACGCCTCGGTCGTGTCCTCCGGTGCCGCCGTCGTGTCGTCGTCACCGCAGGCCGCGCCCACCGCGGCGAACGCCAGCAGCAGGGCTGCGGGCATCACGCGTCGCCTCGTCATCCTCGTCCCTCCCCTCCGCCCCCGATGCGTATCAGACGCGGGCGGCGAGGGTGGCCTTGGCGACGGCGAGGTCGTCCGGGTTGGTGACCCCGATCCAGTCCTCGGTGCTGCGCACGACCGACACGGCGAGGCGGCCCTCGGCCTGCAGGTCGGCGACGACCGAGGGCAGGTACATCTCGGCCTTCGGGTCCTCGGCGTGGGCGGCGACGAAGGCCTCGAAGCGCGGGCCGAGCTCGTCGAGCACCGACCGCGGGAAGCCCCACATGTTCATGGAGACGGTGGTGGCGGGGTCGAGCGGACCGGCCGGGTCCGTGGCGGCGATGCCGTCGGCGCCCCGTTCGATGCCGTGCGTCTCGACGAGCCCGACGAGGCGCCCCGAGCCGTCGACCGTGCAGACGCCGCGGGACACGGCGCCGTGGGAGGGCAGGGTCCGGGCGAGCTCGAAGCCGACCAGCACCGCCTCGTCGGGTCGCGCCGCGAGCGCGGCGGCGGCGAGCCGGTAGCTGGAGGGGCCGTAGTAGTCGTCGGCGTTCACCACCAGGAAGGGGCCGTCGACGAACGGTGCGGCGGTGAGCACCGCGTGGGCGGTGCCCCACGGCTTGGCCCGGCGCGGTCCGTGGTGGTCCTGGCAGACGAGGGTGGCGACGCCGTCGGTGCCGTAGCGCTGTCGGAGGTGGTCACGGACGTCGTCCTCGATCTCGGAGCGCACGATCAGCACGACCCGCTCGACGCCGGCCGCCCGGCCGTCGGCGATGGCGTAGTCGAGGAAGGCCTCGTCCTTCGGGCCGATGGTGACGAGCTGCTTCGTGCCGCCGAACCGGCTGCCCAGCCCCGCTGCCATCACCACCAGGTGCAGGCTCACCGTGCCGCCTGGTTGCTCTCCCGCTCCCCCCGGAGGAAGGCGTCACGGGCCTCGTCGCCGACGCCGCGCAGGTTGAGCTCGAAGGTGAAGCCCTGCTCGTAGCGGTAGCTGCGGGTGACGTCGACCGGGTCGATGCCGTTCATCGACTCCTTGGCCGCCCGCATGGTGACGGGGTGCTTCGCCGCGATGACCCGTGCCGCGACGCGGGCCTCCTCCAGCAGGGCGTCCTTCGGGACGACCTTGAGGACGCTGCCGTAGGCGTGCAGCTCCTCGGCGGTGACCGGCTCGCAGCTGTAGAGCATCCAGCGGGCCCGGTGCTGGGGCACGAGGCGCGACAGGTGGGTGGCGGCGCCGAGCGCGCCGTTGTCGACCTCGGGCAGGCCGAACTTCACGCCCTCGGCGGCGAGGATCACGTCGGCGTTGCCGACCAGACCGATACCGGTGCCGAGGCAGAAGTCCTGCACCGCGGCCACCACCGGCACGGCGCACTGGTAGACGGCCCGGAAGGCCTCGAAGCAGCTCCGGTTGGCCTCGACCGTGCCCTCGTTGTGCGGGAGGCGCTGCATCTCCTTGATGTCGACGCCTGCGCAGAACCCGCGGCCTGCCGCAGTGAGGATCACGACCCGCACCTCGCGGCGGTGACGGATGCCGTCCATGATCTCGGCGATGCGGTACGTGTCCGCGATGCCGAGGGCGTTGACGGGCGGGTTCTCCATGGTGAGCTCGAGGACGCCGTCGTCCCCGAGCGATTCGTGGATCGCCATGGCTGCCCCTACTTCCTGACGATGACGGCGGAGCCGTGGCCGAACAGGCCCTGGTTGATGCTCAGGCCCACGCGGGCGCCCTCGACCTGCCGTCCGCCGGCCTGCCCGCGCAGCTGCCAGGTCATCTCGCAGACCTGGGCGATGGCCTGGGCGGGCACGGCCTCGCCGAACGCCCCGAGGCCGCCGCTCGGGTTGACCGGGATGCGGCCGCCGATGGAGGTGGCGCCGGAGCGCAGGAGCTGCTCGGCCTCCCCCTTCGCGCAGATGCCGATCTGCTCGTACCAGTCGAGCTCCATGGCCGAGGAGAGGTCGTAGACCTCGGCGAGGCTGAGGTCCTCGGGGCCGACACCGGCCTCCTCGTAGGCGCGGCCTGCGATGGTGTCCTTGAACGGCGGTGCGGCGTCGCCGGCGCCGGCGGAGTCCGACGCCAGGTAGGGCAGGTCGATGACCGTGTCCGGGAAGGTGGGCGACACCGTGGAGATGCCGGACACGCGGACCGGGTCGGTGTGGCCGTGCGCCTTCGCCCACTCCATCGACGACACGACGATTGCGGCGCCGCCGTCGGAGGTGGCGCAGATCTCGAGCAGGCGGAGCGGGTCGGAGACCACGGGCGACGCGGCGATGTCCTCGGGCCCGTACTCCTTGGTGTACCGGGCGTACGGGTTGTGCACGGCGTGCCGCGAGTTCTTCACCTTGACTGCGGCGAAGTCCTCCTTGGTGGCCCCGTAGAGGTCCATGCGCCGGCGGGCGTGGAGGGCGAAGTACACCGGGTTCGTGGCGCCGACGAGACGGAACCGCAGCCAGTCCGGGTCGTCCGGGCGGTCGCCCGCGTTCGGGGCGAGGAAGCCCTTGGGCGTGGTGTCGGCGCCGACCACGAGGGCGACGTCGCACACCCCGGCGAGGATCTGGGCCCGGGCCACGGCGAGGGCCGTGGTGCCCGACGCGCACGCGGCGTAGGACGACGCGATCTGGCAGCCGGTGAACCCGAGGGCCTTCGCGAAGGTGGAGCCGGACACGTAGCCCGGATAGCCACAGCGGACGGTGTTGGCGCCGGAGACGAACCCGACGTCGCGCCAGTCGATGCCGGCGTCGTCGATGGCGGCGCGTGCGGCGGCGACCCCGTACTCCACGAAGTTGCGGCCCCATTTGCCCCAGGGGTGCATCCCCACCCCGAGGATGGCGACCTCGTCGACCCTGCCCATGCTCACGCCTCCCCGGCCGGCTGCCCGGTGGGCCGCCACTTCCAGACCACGTACTCGTGCTCGTCGTCCTCGTAGAGCGGCTCGAGCACCAGCTCCACAGGCATGCCGACCTGCAGGTCCTCGACGGTGAACCCGGTGGCGACCTGCCCGAGGACGGTCATGCGCTCGGCCTCGAGCTCCACCGCGGCGATCACGACCGGCACATAGGGCTCGGTGGTGACGACGAACGGCGCCGGCGGCGGGTAGGCGCTGTTGGTGTAGGACCAGATGCGGCCCGTGCGGCTGAGGAGCACCTCCTCGATCGCCGCGCCCGGGGCCTCCGGGTCGCCGCCGCCGAGGTCCTTGGGGAAGCAGTAGGTCTCCCGGCCGGCGACCTTGCCGCCGATCAGCCGGGGTGCGTCGAGGTCCATCGTGAAGAGGCCCTCGACGGCCGGCACGCGCGTCTTCGTCTCGCTCATCGCCGACGAGTGTAGGTGCGGGCCTCATGGCGGGGGCACCTGGGCCGATGGACCTACATGACCCGTGCCCTCCAGATCGGGACCGCAGCCGTCGTGGCGCTGGTCCTCGGCTTCGCCGGTGGCCTCTACGCCGCCGGTCCCGTGCGTGACGTCGTGGCCCTGCCCGGCCTTGGCGACGAGGAGCCGGCGACTCAGGTGCTCGGCGCGCAGGAGACCCGCGGTCCCGAGGAGGTGCTCGCCCCCGGTGCGACCAGGACCTACCGGTACGGGCCCGACGACCAGCACCTGCTCGACCTGACCCGGTCCGGCTCGACCCCGCTCGACGAGCCGCAGCCGGTGATCGTCTACCTGCACTCGGGCGGCTGGACGAGCGGCAGCCGGGCCTACGTGCCCGAGTACGTGACCGCCCAGGGCTTCGCCGGCTGGACGGTCGTCAGCGCCGACTACCGCCTCGCCCCGGACCACCCCTTCCCCGACCCGAACGAGGACGTCGACCGGCTGCTGCGGTGGCTCCAGGTCCACGCCGACCGGCTCGGCATCGACCCCGACCGGGTGGTGCTGTCGGGTGGTTCCTCCGGCGGGCACCTCGCCCTGGTGGCCGCGGCGTCGCCCGGGCGCTTCGTCGCCGGCGACCTGCCGGCCGACCACCTCGAGGTGGAACCGGCCGTCGCCGCCGTCGTCGCGGCAGTGCCGCCCACCAACCTGGCCGCGCTGCTGCAGTACCCGGCCGACGGGCTCATCGGGGGCAGCACCCTCGCCTACCTCGACTGCCGCGCCGCCGACCGCTGCGACCCGGCACGGGTGCAGGCGGCGACCCCGCTGGTCGACCCGGCGACCACTCCCCCGCCGGCGCTGCTCCTCTACGGCGAGCTCGACGAGGTGGCCATCGGCCGCCGGGACGGTGAGCCGGTGCGCGTGGCGTGGGAGGCCGCCGGGGGTGAGCTGATCATCAGCATCTCCCCGGGGCTCGGGCACAACCTCGACGTCGACGAGGGCTTCGACCCCCTGCTGCTGTTCTCGTTCCTGGAGGACGTCGCCGGGTGATGCGCTGCGCGGGGCCGGTGCTCACGTAGGGTCCGGTCCCGTGGACACCCTCACGATCCCCATGCTCGTCGCCGGCCTCGTGCTGCTCGTGGTCGGCGCGGAGGCGCTGGTGCGCGGCGCGTCGCGGCTCGCCCTCGCCGTCGGCATCTCGCCCCTCGTCGTGGGTCTGACCGTCGTGGCCTTCGGTACGAGCTCCCCCGAGATGGCGGTGAGCGTGTCGGCGGTGCGCGGCGGCGAGACCGACATCGCCATCGGCAACGTGGTCGGCAGCAACGTGTTCAACGTCCTGGTCATCCTCGGGCTGTGCGCCCTCGTCACCCCGCTCGTGATCTCCTGGCGGCTGGTGCGGCTCGAGGTGCCGCTGATGATCGCCATCTCGGGCCTGTTGTGGCTGTTCATCGCCGACGGGGAGCTGGCCCGGTGGGAGGCGGGGATCCTCTTCGCGGCGATGGTCGCCTACACGGTCTGGGCGGTGCGGGCGAGCCGCAAGGAGAGCGCCGCCGCCCAGGAGATGTCAGCACCGGGAGCCGAGCCCCCGACCGGTCCATCGCCCTGGTACGTCAACGTCGGCCTGGTGCTGGCAGGCCTCGGCCTCCTGGTCCTCGGCTCGAACTGGATGGTCGACAGCGCCGTCGAGATCGCCACCGAGCTCGGCCTGTCGGAGCTGGTGATCGGTCTCACCATCGTGGCGGCCGGTACCTCGCTCCCCGAGGTCGCCACGTCGGTGCTGGCCACCTACCGCGGCGAGCGCGACATCGCCGTCGGCAACGTCGTGGGCAGCAACATCTTCAACATCCTCGGGGTGCTCGGCATCTCCGGGCTGGTGGCGAAGGGCGACCTCGTGGCCGGCGACGCCGTGCGCAACGTCGACGTCCCGGTGATGATCGGGGCGGCGCTGATCTGCCTGCCGGTCTTCTTCTCCGGACGCAACCTCCTGCACCGCTGGGAGGGCGCGATGTTCTTCGCCCTCTACGTCCTCTACGTCACCTACCTGGTGTGGAACTCCTCCGACGGGGGCGCCCCGGGCTGGTACGTGGACGTGGTGCGCTTCGGCGTGGTCCCGGTGGTCGCGGTGCTCGTGCTCGTGGTCGCCTGGCGGGACCGCCGCAACCCCATCCCCGCCGAGGCGCTCACCTGACCCTCGGGTCAGCGCGGCGCGGCGGCGTCGCCGAAGATCGACGGCCCGGCCGCGAGCCCCGGCGGGAACCGGGTGTCCAGCTCGGCCCCGACGTCGGTGGGGAGCTCCACCAGCGCCGCTGTGGCGTTGTCGTCCACGCGCGCCGGTGACCGGGTGCCGGGGATCGGCACCGCGAGCGGCGACCGGTGCAGCAACCAGGCGAGGGCGAGCTGGGCGGTGGTGATCCCCAGCCCGGCGGCGACCTCGGCGAGCCCCGCGAAGCGGTCCCGGTTGACCTCGAGGTGGTCGGGCGCGAAGCGGGGCTGGCGGGTGCGGAAGTCCCTGGGGGACTCGGGCGCGCCGCCGGCGAGGAAGCCCGAACCGAGCGGGCCCCAGACCACGACGCCGACGCCGAGCTCCTCGGCCACGGGCAGCAGCTCCGCCTCCACCCCGCGGGACCACAGGGACCACTCGACCTGTACGGCGGCGATCGGGTGCTCGGCGTGGGCCCGTCGCAGCGTGTCGCCGGTGACGTTCGAGAGGCCCAGGTGCCGGGCCTTCCCCGCCGTGCGCTGCTCGGCCATCGCACCGACGGTGTCCTCGACGGGCAACCCCGGGTCCGGGACGTGGAGGAACCAGAGGTCGACGACGTCGAGCCCGAGGTCGGTGAGCGAGCGGTCGAGCGCCGGTCCCGCCCGCTCGGGCCGCGCGTCGACGTGCATCGCGTGCTCGTAGGTGACCGGGACCCTGCGGCCACCGGCGTCGGCCGGGACGATCCCCCACTTCGTGGCGACGACCGCGTCGGCGCGTCGCTGCCGCACCACGTCACCGACGAGCCGTTCGTTGGCACCGTCGCCGTAGGACGCAGCCGTGTCGATCAGCGCGCAGCCACGGTCGAGGGCATGGTGCAGCACCGCCGTCGCCTCGTCCCGGCCGATCCGCCCGTAGAGGCCGGTGAGCACCATGGCCCCGTAGCCCATCGCCGGCACCACCAGGCCGTCGCCGAGGGTCCGGTGCGGGAGTCGGTCCGCGGGGAGTGGGCCCATGGGGCGCGAGTCTTCCACCACCCCTCCGCCTACGGTGTGCCGGTGGAACGCATCGAGCTCGTCGTCACGGACCTCGACGGCACCTTCTGGGACGAGGGGCAGCAGCTCCACCCGCGGACGTCGGCCGCGGTCGAGGAGCTCGCCCGCCGCGGCGTCGGCCTCATCGCCGCGACGGGTCGCCGGCGGCGCAGCGCGGAGGCGGGCTACCGGCGGGCGGGCATGGCGCTGCCGACGGTGCTGCTGAACGGCAGCCACGGTCACGACTACACGACGGGGACGGACTTCCACGCCACCGCCTTCACCGCCGAGGACGCACGGGCGCTGTTCGAGCTGTGCGCCGCCCACGGCCTGGGCCCGTGCGTCTACACCACCCACGCCCAGCCGGACGCCTACGTGGGCCCGGTGATCTCCACGTGCGCCACGCACCTCGCGATGCTCACCCCCCACCTCGGCCACGCCGACCTGGCAGAGGTGGCGTCGACCCACACCGTCCTCGGCTTCAGCATCCTGGGGCGACCCCACGACGAGCTGGCCGAGCTCGCCGCTGCCATCGAGGCGAGCGGCCTCGCCGCGGTGGCGTTCACCCAGGACCGGATGTACGAGGGCTGGAGCCTGATGGCGGCCCCGGCCGGGGTGTCGAAGTGGACGGGGGTGGTCGCCTGGTGCGAGCTCGCCGGGTTCGACCCCGAGCGGGTCCTGGCCATCGGCGACGGTGGGAACGACGTCGAGCTCCTCGCCGCGGCGGCGGTCCCGGTCACCGTCGAGGGCGGCGACGCCCGGGCGGCGGCCGTGGCGG
>JBEIGA010000156.1:0-9840 GCA_040382135.1 Acidimicrobiales bacterium | reverse complement strand
GGCCCGGACCGTCTCCGCTTCTACTTCAGCCACTACGAGGCGGTCTCTCCCGAGGCCGGCCGGCAGATCGAGGATCTCGTTAACCCCGATATCCTCGACAACGCCACGGTCCGCCACTTCGAGACCACGAAGTCGCACGCCGAGGAGCTCGGCGCCATCGCCTTCTTCGGTGACAAGTACGGCGACGTCGTGCGGGTGCTCGAAGCCGGCCGCCACTCCATCGAGCTCTGCGGTGGGACCCACGTCCGGGCCCTCGGTGACATCGGGCCGGTCAAGATCGTGTCGGAGGGGTCCATCGGGTCCAACCTCCGCCGGATCGAGGCGGTCACGGGCCTCGGCCCGATCGAGCGGCTCCGCGAGGCGGAGGCCGAGCTCGCCCGGGCCGCCGCCCTGCTCGGCGTGCCGCCCGACGGCCTCGTCGACGGGCTCGAGCGCCGCCTCGCCGAGCTGAAGGAGCTGCGCGACGAGCTGCGCACCATGAAGGCCCGGCAGGCCGTCGGCAAGGCCGGCGAGCTCGCCGCCGCAGCGGTCGACGGTGTGGTCGTCGCCGAGGTGGAGGGCATCGAGCGTGATGCCCTGCGGGATCTCGCCGTGGCCGTGCGGGACAAGGGCGTCCGGGCCGTGGCCCTGGGGCTCGTGCCCGATGGCGGCGGCGCTGCGCTCGTGGTCGCCGTCACCCCCGACAGCGGCCTCGACGCCGGGGCCGCCCTGCAGAGCGTGGCCAAGCTCGTCGGTGGCGGCGGGAAGGCCCAACCGGAGATCTCGATGATCGGCGGCAAGCACGGCGACAAGGTGCCCGAGGCGCTCGAGCAACTGCGCACGGTCCTCGCCGGCACGTCGGCCGTCTGATCGCCCGCCGGTGACCCGTCCGGGACGGGCGCTCGCCCTCGACATCGGCACCAAGCGGATCGGGGTGGCCGTCAGCGACGACGATCGCCGGGTCGCGACCCCGATCGACGTGGTCCACCGCGGTGCAGACCGGCGTGGCGACCACCGGCGGATCCGAGACCTCGTCGCGGAGTGGGAGGCCACGGTCGTGGTGGTCGGCCTGCCCCGATCCCTCGACGGTGGGCTCGGCCCGGCGGCCAAGGGGGTGCTCCGCGAGGTGGAGGAGCTGGGTGCCACCCTGGGTGTCCCCGTCGAGACCTACGATGAGCGACTGACCACGGTGACCGCGGAGCGCCGATTGCGCGAGCTCGACCTCTCCGGGCCGCAGCGTCGGCGGGTCGTGGACGCCGTCGCCGCCGCCGTGTTGCTCCAGGCATGGCTGGACCGAGGGAACGCATGAGCGATCAGCACGACGACGAGCCCGACAGCCGCCCGTTGACCTCGGCGGAGCTGCTTGCCCTCCGCAAGCAGGAGAAGGTGGAGGCCGCAGCCACGGCTTCGGCCGAGGCCGCGTCGGCGGCTGCCGCCTCCCGGCCCGGTGCCGCTGCTCCCCGTCCCAAGGACGGGCAGGCGCCGCGTGATCGCGGTGCCAACCCCGCCCGGACGGGCGCGAACCCTGCGACGCGTGCCCCCCGACCCCGCCCTGCTGCAGCCGCCCCCCGACCTGTCGCCGGACCTCCCACGGTCGCGGCCGGGACCGTCGGAGGCGGCTCGTTCGGTGCCGAGGAGGCACTCGCCGGCGCCAGCGTGTTCGGTGAGGGTCCGCCCTCGGGGCCACCCGTGACCGAGGTCGAGCTCGCGCAGGCCGCCTACGACGCCAACCCCCGCAACTGGACCCGGATCCGTCGTCGCAGCGGTCCGCTCGTCCGCTTCTCGGTGATCGCGCTCGTCCTGGTGCTCTTCGGCGCGTTCACGGCGCGTGCCGCCAACCGGTGGATCGACGGTCAGATCCACCCGGGAGATCCCGGCGAGGAGGTCGCCTTCACCGTCGAGGAGGGCTGGACGACCAACGACATCGCGTCGGAGCTCTCCGATGCCGGCGTGGTGTCGAACGCCGCGGTCTTCCGCCAGTACCTGAGCTGTCCCGGCTCCCTCCGTTGGCTCCTCGACTGCCCCGGCGGGCAGGAGTACTCGTTCCAGGCCGGTCAGTATGTCCTTGCGGAGCGCATGGACTTCGACACCGTCATCGAGACGCTGGCCGCGGGCCCGGTCGTCGCCGACACTGCCGACCTGCTGCTGGTGACCGTGCGCGAGGGCCTGACCCTCGGCCAGATCAGCGACGATCTGATGGGCCAGCTCCCGCTGTTCAACGCCGACGAGCTGTTCGCTGCCTACCTCGCTCCCGAGGTCCGCTGGTCGTTGATGCCCCCGGACCAGGTGCTCGTGGAGGGTCTGCTCTTCCCGGAGACCTACGCCGTGGACGAGGTCGGGGAGCAGGACGAGCTCGGTCTGATCGTGCGCATGCGCCAGCAGTTCGACACCGTCGTCGGGGAGCTCGACATCGAGGGGCGGGCGGCTGCGCTCGGCGTGACCCCCTACGAGGCCGTGATCATCGCCTCGCTGATCGAGGAGGAGGCCAAGATCGACGCCGATCGGGCCAAGATCGCGCAGGTGATCTACAACCGCCTCGAGGCGGGGTGGTCCCTCGGCATCGACGCCTCCACGCGCTACGCCGTGGGCAAGCCACCGGGTGAACCGCTCACCCGGGAGGACCTCGCGTCGGACAGTCCGTACAACACCCGGAACCCCAACGTGATCGGCCTCCCGCCGACGCCCATCGCGGCGCCCGGGCGGGCCTCGCTGGAGGCGGCGCTCAACCCGGAGGCGGGGCCGTGGATGTACTACGTCCTCACCGACGAGGGCGGGGTCGAGGGGGCGCACACGTTCGCCACGACCGAGGCCGAGTTCGCCGCAGCGGTCGCCGTGTGTCGCGACCTCGGGTACTGCGGCTGACGGGGGACCGACCGTGTTGAGCGGCCACACCCGCCTCGCCGCCGTCATCGGCCACCCGGTCCGGCACTCCCTGTCGCCGGCGTTGCACAACGCGGCGTTCGCCGCCACCGGTCTCGACTGGGCCTACCTCGCCTTCGACGTCGCCGAGGGTCACGCCCCTGCGGCGCTGGACGCGATGCGCACCTTCGGACTCGGCGGGCTCTCGGTCACGATGCCCCACAAGGCCGCGGTCGCCGCAGCGGTCGACGAGTGCAGCCCGGCGGCGGCAGCCCTCGGCGCCGTGAACTGTGTGGTGCCCCGGGGAGGTCGTCTGGTGGGGGAGAACACCGATGGGGGCGGCTTCCTCGACGCTCTGCTGGAGGGCGGCTCGTTCTCGCCCGAGGGCCGCCGCTGCGTGGTCCTCGGCGCCGGCGGTGCGGCCCGCGCCGTCGTGCTCGCCCTCGCCGACGCAGGTGCCGCCGATGTCGCGGTCGTGAACAGGACCGCCGCCCGGGCGGAGGTCGCCGCGGCCCTGGCCGGAGGGCGCGGGAGGACCGGCAGCGCCGACGAGGTGGCCGATGCCGACCTGGTCGTCAACGCCACCTCGCTCGGGATGGCCGGGGCGGGCGACGGTGCGCTGCCCTGCGATCCGGCACGGCTCGGGTTCGGCCAGGTCGTGGTGGACCTCGTCTACGAACCCCTCGACACACCCCTGCTCGTGGCGGCGCGCGCTCAGGGCGCCGACGCACGTGACGGTCTCGGGATGCTCCTGCACCAGGCGGCGCGGGCGTTCACGGCGTGGACGGGCGTCCCTGCCCCGGTGGACGCCATGGGTGCGGCCGCACGGGCCGCCCTGGCCGCCCGTGCCCATCCGGGCTGACTCCCGTTCCCGCCCCTTGCCGCCCGCCCCTCAGGTCGGGCCGTGCCGTGCCGATGGAATCGGGTCCCTCGAACTGCGGTGGAGGATCCGTGACGCTGCAGGGTGGTCTCGACAGCTTCCCGTTGCCCGACGTGCTGCGCCTGCTCGCGGTCACCGGCAAGACCGGCGGCCTCCACGTCGTCGGTCCCACCGCGTCCGGCAGCATCTGGGTCGTGGACGGTCGCATCGAACACACGGCGTTGGGCGGCGAGGCCTGCGACCCCGCCCAGGCGGTGTTCACCCTGCTGCGCAACGTGGAGGGCTCGTTCCGGTACGAGGCCGGCGTCCCCGGGACGGTGCCTGCGAGCAGCGAGACGGGGCCGGTCGAGGTCGAGGGTGTGCTGGCGGCGGCAGCGGTCCTGCTCCAGGAGTGGGACGAGCTCGGACGGATCGTGCCCGGTGCCGGTGCGCGGCTGCAGCTGGCCCCGGAGCTGGCTCGGCCCGTTCGCCTCGCCGTCGAGGAGTGGGCGGTGATCGTCGCCGTCGGCAGCGGCACCAGTGTCGATGCCCTCGCGGCGGCGCTCGGCGTTCCGGAGATCGTGGCCATGCGGCGGGCCCGGGACCTCGTGGTGGCAGGGCTGCTCACCGCCGCGCCGGGGGAGCCGTACGCGGCCCCCGTGCCGATCGAGGACCTCCTGGCCGCAGTCCGGGGTACGGATGCACCCGCCGGGTCCCTGGTCACGGTGGCACCGGGGGAGCGACCGCGACCGGTCGCCTCGTCGCCCGAGCTCCCGGAGCCGATCGTCCCCGGCACCCTCGGTGCCGAGGACTGGGCGGAGGCCGAGGCTGCGTCGTCCCCCTCCGTCTGGGACTCGGAGCCGTCCTGGGAGCCCGAGCCGTCCTGGGAGCCGGAGCCGTCCTGGGTCGAGCAGCAGCCGTGGGTCGACGCCCCGGCAGCGGCGATCGCAGGTTGGTCGCCAGACGCTTGGACCTCCCCGCGTGATCCCGCGAGCGCCGGTCTGCCGGCCGCCGTGCTCCCTCTGCAGCCGCTGTCACCCGCACCGGTGCCGCCGCCGGTCTCCGGCGCCGCGGCGCCGGCCGAGGACGAGGACGACGACGTGGAGGTCGACCGCTCGCTGCTGCTGCGCTTCCTCGGCGCGGTCGAGGACTGAGGTGCCGACGATGCAGACGGTCCTGCTCCTGCTCGCCCTGCCCTTCGGCCTGGTCCTGGGCAGCCTCGTCACGATGGTCGCCGACCGTGTGCCGGACGGTTCGTCCGTGCTCCGTCCCGGTCCGCGCTGCACGGCCTGCGAGCACCGACTGGGTGGGGTGGACCTGATCCCGGTGGTGTCGTGGTTGCTCCGCCGTGGGCGGTGTCGGTGGTGCGACGAGCGGATCGGCGCCGCCGAACCCGTCGTCGAGGCGGTCACGGCGCTCTCCGTCCTCGTTGCGGTCCTCGAGTTCGGTGACAGCTGGGTGGTGCTGCCGTTCCTGGTCTTTTACCCGACGCTGGTCGCGGTGACGGTGGTGGACCTCTTCCACTACCGGATCCCCGACCGGATCACCTTCCCGGCGTTCGGTCTGTGTCTCGCGCTGATCGCCGGCGTCTCGGTCGGCTACGGCGAGCCCGGCGCAATCGGTTGGGCACTGGCGGGCGCAGCCATCTTCTTCGTCGGCCTGTTCGTGCCCCACATGGTCTCCCCGGCGGGGATGGGGTTCGGCGACGTGAAGCTCGCCCTGCTGCTCGGACTCCACATCGGCTGGATCAGCGGGTCGACGCTCACCATCGTGCGCCTGGTGCTGTTCACCCTCATCATCGCCTCGGCCATCGGCGTCGTCGTCGGCCTGTCGCTCGGCGCGCTGCGGCGCCGGGGGATCGACCTGCTGCCCGACCCCCTGGACGCGGATGATGCGACCGATGACACGGTCGAGGAGGACGCCGATCCCGAGGCCGCCGTGGGGACCAGGGTGCGCACCATCAGCGCGGCGTTCCCGTTCGGGCCCGCGCTCGCCGTCGCGACCGTCCTGACGACCCTGTTCGCCGAGCAGCTCATCGGGGGGTAGCTGCACCTCGGGGCCGGGGCGCGTCGGGGGGTATCCTGCTCCGGTGCCTGCCGTCGACCGCCACCTCGCCCTCGTCGGCCTGATGGGCGCCGGCAAGTCCACCGTCGGTCGGCGCCTCGCCCGTGCGTGGGGCAGGGCCTTCGTCGATCTCGATGACGCGATCGTGGCGGTGGCCGGCAGACCGATCCCCGAGCTGTTCGCAGCCGAGGGTGAGGCCGGTTTCCGCGACCGGGAGACGGCAGCCCTGCGCTCCGCCCTCGCCGAACCGACGCCCGTCGTGGTGGCCACGGGCGGCGGTGTCGTGCTGCGTGACGAGAACCGCGCCCTGCTCGGTGAGCGCTCCGTCGTCGTGTGGCTGGACGCCGAGGTCGAGGCGCTCGCTGCCCGGGTGGGGGACGGCGTGGGACGGCCATTGCTCGCCGACGCCCCGGCGGAGCGGCTGCGCGCGCTCGACATCGCTCGGCGCCCGTTCTACGAGAGGGTCGCCGACCTCCGGATCGACACGTCGGGCCTCGGGGTCGACGAGGTCGTCGCCGCCGTCGTGGCGGGGCTCGCCGCGGAGGTTGCGTCGTGATCCGCGTCCCGGTCCCGCTGGCCGAACGCTCCTACGAGGTGCTGGTGGGAGAGGACGTGCTGGGCGCACTGCCGGACCTGCTGCCCCCGGGGGTGCGGCGGGTCGCCGTCGTCACCCAGGCCGACATCCCGGTCTCCGTCGATCCCGGCGTCGAGCACCGGGTCTTCCTCGTCGACGACGGCGAGGAGGCCAAGTGCCTGGCCACGGTCGAGCGCCTCTGCAGCGAGATGAGCGCCTGGGGGCTCACCCGGGGCGACTGCGTCGTGGCCGTGGGCGGTGGCGTGGTCACCGACCTCGGCGGGTTCGTCGCCGCCGTCTACCACCGGGGGATCCCGGTGGTGCACGTCGCCACCACCCTGCTCGCCCAGGTCGACGCGGCCATCGGGGGCAAGTGCGGGGTGAACCTGCCCGAGGGGAAGAACCTCGTCGGGGCGTTCTGGCAGCCCCACGCGGTGCTCTGCGACGTCGCCACCCTCACCACCCTGCCCGTCCGCGAGCTCCGGTGCGGGCTCGGCGAGGTCGCCAAGTACCAGTTCCTCGGCGCCGGCCGCCTCGACGACCTCCCCCGCGTGGAGCAGGTCGCCCGTTGCGCCGCGCTGAAGGCCGAGGTCGTCGCCGGCGATGAGCGGGAGTCCGGCCGGCGGGCGATCCTCAACTACGGGCACACCCTCGCCCACGCCCTCGAGACCGAGGGCCGCTACGACCTGCGCCACGGCGAGGCGGTGGCGGTCGGGCTCGTCTACGCGGCCGAGGTCGCCCACCGCCTCGGTCGGATCGACGCGGCCCGAGTCGCCGAACACCGTCGGGTGGTCGCCTCCTTCGACCTGCCCACGCAGGTGCCGCCGGGCCTCGACGCGGCGACGTTGGTGGACCTGTTCGCCCGCGACAAGAAGGCGGTCAGCGGGCTCACGATGGTGCTCGACGGTCCCGCCGGCGTCGAGACCGTCGCCGGGCTCGACCGTGCCGTGCTGCTCGACGCCATGTCCGGCGTCCTCTCCTGACCGGAGGCCTCGTGTCCGAACGTCCCCTGGTCCTGCTCCTGTCGGGACCGAACCTGAACCTCCTCGGACAGCGGGAGCCGGCGGTCTACGGCACGGCCACGCTCGCCGACCACGTCGCCACGGCGACCGCCGCCGCCGACGCTGCGGGGCTCGCGCTCGAGCACCTGCAGAGCAACCACGAGGGCGAACTGGTCGAGGCGATCCACGCCGCCCGTGGCCGCTGCGCAGCGATCGTCGTCAACCCCGGGGCGTTCACGCACTACGCCTGGGCCATCCACGACGCCCTCGCGGCGTTCGAGGGTCCGGTCGTGGAGCTGCACCTCTCGAACCCCAACGCCCGGGAGCCCTGGCGGCACACCTCGGTGGTCGCACCGGTGGCCACGGGCTCGATCGTGGGTTTCGGCGGTCTCGGCTACCGGCTGGCGGTCGAGGCCGTCGCCGCCCTCCTCGCCCGGTGACCGGGAGCGCAGCCGTGACCAACGTCCACGACCTGCCGCCGCTCGCCGTCACGGGCCGGCTCGACCGTCTGCGCGCCGGGTTCGATGCCGCCCGCTGCGACGCCCTCCTCGTCACCGATCTCACCAACGTCCGCTGGCTGACCGGGTTCACCGGGTCGGCCGGGCGGCTGCTGGTCACGCCGACGAACGCCCTGCTCGTCACCGACGGCCGGTACACGACGCAGGCCCGCGCCCAGCTCGACGCGTCGGGCGCCGACGTCGGCCTCGAGATCCGGTCGGCCGAGCAGCTCGAGCTCCTGGCGCGCGCCGCCGGTCCGATCGCCCGGCTCGGTCTCGAGGCGGCGTCGATCAGCTGGGCGGAGCAGCGGGCCGTGGCGGCGGCGTTCGGTGCGGGGGTCGAACCGGTGCCCACCGACGGTCTGGTCGAACGGCTGCGGATGGTGAAGGACGATGCCGAGCTGGCTCGCATGGGCGCCGCGGCCGCGGCCGCCGACGCCGCCCTCGCCGCAGTGCTGCCCACCGTCGTCGCCGGCGTGTCGGAACGGGAGATCGCGCTCGGCCTCGAGGTCGCCATGCGGCACGCGGGTGCCACCGGTCCCGCCTACGAGACCATCGTCGCCTCCGGGCCCAACGCCGCCCTGCCCCACGCCCGCCCCACCGACCGTCGTCTCGAACGGGGCGACCTGGTGATCATCGACGTGGGTTCGGTGGTCGACGGCTACCGCTCGGACATGACCCGCACCTTCGTGCTCGGGGAGCCCACCGCGGAGCAGCGGCGGATGCTGGACGCCGTCACGGAGGCACAGGCCCTCGGCGTCGCCGCGGTGGCGGAGGGCGTGGCCCTCCGGGAGGTGGACCGTGTCTGCCGCGAGCACCTCGCCGGGCTCGGGCTCGGGGACGCGTTCAGTCACGGCACGGGCCACGGGGTCGGTCTCGTGATCCACGAGGAGCCGCGGGTGAACGACCGGGCGACTGGTACGCTCGCCCCCGGTCACGTCGTCACCGTCGAGCCGGGCGTCTACCTCCCGGGCGTCGGTGGGGTCAGGGTCGAGGACCTGGTCGTCGTCACGGCGACCGGCTGCCGGCCGCTGACATCGTCACCCAAGCAACCGTTCCTCGGTTGACCGGCCCGCCGGCAGCCGCGCCCCCGGAGTCCGCATGCCCACCATCACCACGAACGACATCAAGAACGGGATGACCCTCGACCTCGACGAGGGTCTGTTCCAGATCGTCGACTTCCAGCACGTGAAGCCCGGCAAGGGCCATGCCTTCGTGCGGACCACCCTCAAGAACGTCCGCAGTGGCGCCGTCGTCGACCGCACCTTCCGCGCCGGCGAGAAGGTCGAGCGGGCGATCATCGACAAGAAGGACATGCAGCTCCTGTACTTCGACGGGGAGTCGTACGTGTTCATGGACGGGGAGACCTACGACCAGGTCCCCGTCGGCGAGGCCACCCTGGGCGAGGCCCGCTTCTACCTGCGCGACAACGACTCGGCGGTCATGCACCTGTACAAGGACGAGATCGTCGGCGTGGAGCTCGCTGCGTCGGTCGAGCTGACCATCGCCCAGACCGACCCCGGGCTGCAGGGCGACCGTTCCACGGGGGGTACCAAGCCGGCGACGCTCGAGACCGGTCTGGTCGTGCAGGTCCCCCTGTTCGTGACCACCGGCGAGCGCATCAAGGTGGACACGCGCTCCGGTTCGTACATCAGCCGGGCCTGAGCGGTGCCCGGCGATCCCGCCTCCCGCATCGGTTCCCGTCGCGGGAACCGGGAGACCGCGCTCGGCCTCCTGTATGCCGCGGAGAGCCGGGGCTGCACGCCGGCGGAGGAACTGGAGCGCCAGCCCCTCGAGCAGGACCGCTACGTCCGCAACATGGTGCTCGGGGTGGGGGAGCACCTGGACGAGCTCGACGCCCTGATCACCCGCTTCGCGAAGGGCTGGCGCATCGAGCGCATGCCCGCGGTGGACCGTGCCCTGCTCCGCATGGGGTGCTGGGAGCTCGCCCACCGTCCCGACGTCCCCACCGGAGCCATCCTGAGCGAGGCCGTCGACCTCGCCCGC
>JBEIGA010000155.1:0-9882 GCA_040382135.1 Acidimicrobiales bacterium | reverse complement strand
GTGGGCATCGCCATCCCCGAGGAGCTCGGAGGCGTCGGCCAGGGCATCACCGAGGCCTCGATCATGCTGGAGGAGATCGCCGCGTCGGGCGCCGCGATGAACGGCTGCTCGTCGGTGCACCTGTCGATCTTCGGCATGGAGCCCGTGCGCAAGTACGGATCGCCCGAGCTCGCCGCCGACGTCCTGCCCCGGGTCGCGAGCGGCGACCTGCACGTGGCGTTCGGGGTCACCGAGCCCGATGCCGGCACCGACACCTCGAGCATCCGCACCTTCGCCCGCCTCGACGGCGACGAGTACGTGGTCACCGGCGCCAAGGTCTGGACCACGAAGGCCTCCATGTGCGAGCTGTGCCTGCTCCTCGTGCGTACCACGCCGAAGGAGGAGTGCGCGGTGCCGACTGACGGGCTCACCCTCCTCCTCGTGGACCTGCAGCGTCCCGAGGTCGACATCACGCCGATCGCGAAGCTGGGCCGCAACGCCGTGGTGTCCTGCGAGGTCCGCTACGACGGGTTACGGGTGCCGGTGGGCCGACGGATCGGTGAGGAGGGCAAGGGCTTCACCTACCTGCTCGACGGGCTGAACCCCGAGCGCATCCTGCTCGCGTCGGAGGCGCTCGGCATCGGGAAGGCCGCCATGCGCCGGGCCGTGGCCTACGCCAAGGAGCGGATCGTCTTCGACCGGCCGATCGGTAGGAACCAGGGCATCGCCTTCCCGCTCGCCGAGGCGCACATGAAGCTCCACGCCGCCGAGCTCACGATCCGCGAGGCGTCATGGCGGTACGACCAGGGGCTCCCCTGCGGCGAGGCGGCCAACACCGCCAAATACCTGGCCGCCGAGGCCGGGTTCTTCGCCGCCGACCGTGCGCTGCAGACCCACGGCGGCTTCGGGTACGCCAGCGAGTACCACGTGGAGCGCTACTGGCGGGAGGCCCGGCTGATGAAGATCGCGCCGGTGAGCCAGGAGATGGTGTGCAACTTCGTGTCGTCGAAGGTGCTCGGTCTGCCGAGGTCGTACTGACGTGCTCGATCACCGATCCGGCCCGCTCTCCGACGTCCGGGTGATCGACCTCACCCAGGCGCTCGCCGGCCCCTTCTGCACGATGCTCCTCGCCGATCTCGGCGCCGACGTGGTGAAGGTGGAGCCGCCCGAGGGTGACTTCACCCGGTACGGCGGTCCCTTCACCAAGGGCGACTCCGACCGCACCTGCGGCGGCTACTTCGCGAGCGTGAACCGCTCGAAGCGGAGCATCGTGCTGGACCTGAAGGCGCCGGCCGACCGTGAGGTGCTGCTCGAGCTCGTCGACGGCGCCGACGTCGTGGTCGAGAACCTGCGCCCCGGCGTGATGGACCGGCTCGACCTCGCCTACGAGACCCTCGCCGCCCGCAACCCCCGGCTGGTCTACGGCGCGGTGCGCGGCTTCGGTGATCCCCGCACCGGCTCCAGCCCCTACCTCGACTGGCCGGCGTTCGACGTCGTGGCCCAGGCGATGTCGGGGCTCGTGGCCACCACCGGCGAGCCGGGCACATCGGGCATGAGGATCGGGCCGAGCATCGGCGACCTGTACCCGGCCACGCTCCTCGCCCTCGGGATCACGGCGGGGGTGCACCACGCCCGGCGGACGGGGGAGGGGCAGTTCGTCGACGTGGCCATGTACGACGCCCTCGTCGCACTGTGCGAGGAGACGGTGTACCGCTGGAGCTACTGGGAGCGCGAGGACCGCCCTGCGGGGAACACCCACCCCATCCACATCCCGTTCGGGATCTACCCCACCGCCGACGGTGCGGTGGCGATCGCCGCGCCCACCACCCACTGGCCGATCCTCTGCGGGATCCTCGGCCGGCCGGACCTGGCGGACGACCCCCGCACCCGCACCAACCGTGACCGCAACGGCCATCGCGAGCTGGTGGAGGAGGTGCTCACGGGCTGGACCACCGCCCGCACCACGGCGGAGGTCGTGGCCGAGCTCGGGGGGCGGGTTCCGGTCGGGCCGGTCAACACGAACCGGGACCTCTTCGCCGATCCGCACCTGCGGGGTCGGGACATGCTCGTGGACATGGAGACGCCGGGCGGCACCCGGCCAACCACGTTCGTGAACACGGCCATCAAGTACACGGGCACCCCGGCCGGCGTGCACCGCCGGGCGCCGGCGCTCGGCGAGCACACCCGCGAGATCCTCGCCGAGATCGGCCGGGAGCCGGACCAGCCGGGAGGCGCACGATGACCGGGACGCCCTACGACACCATCACCGTCGAGCCGATCGCCGGCGCGCTCGGCGCCGAGATCGGCGGGGTGGACCTCGCCGCCGACCTGCCCGATGCGACGGTCGCCGAGATCCGCCGGGCCTGGCTCGATCACCTCGTGGTGTTCTTCCGGGACCAGCCGCTCACGCCGGACCGGTTCCTGGCCTTCGCCCGTCGCATCGGCGATCCCGTCGAGTACCCGTTCGTGAAGGGTCTCGACGGCCATCCCGAGATCATCGCCGTCACGAAGCTCCCGCACGAGACGGTGAACTTCGGCGGGATCTGGCACAGCGACACCGTGTACCTCGAACGGCCGCCGATGGGCACCCTGCTCGTGGCCCGCGAGGTGCCTCCCTACGGCGGCGACACCCTGTTCGCCAACATGTACGCCGCCTACGAGGCGCTGTCGCCGGGGATGCAGCGGCTGCTCGACGGCCTCACCGCCGTGCACAGCTCGGCGCTCGCCGACGTCTCCAAGACCCGAGAGGACCGGATCAAGGACAGCGGGTACGACGCCGGACGTGACTACGAGAGCGTGCACCCCGTGGTGCGCGCCCACCCCGAGACCGGTCGCAAGGCGCTGTACGTGAACGTCGCCCACACGGCCCGGTTCTCGGACATGACCGAGGAGGAGAGCCGGCCGCTGCTCCAGTTCCTGTTCGCCCACTCGGTCCGGCCCGAGTTCACCTGCCGGTTCCGGTGGCGTCAGGGCTCACTGGCCATGTGGGACAACCGCTGTGCGATGCACAACCCGGTCAACGACTACCACGGGCACCTGCGCACCATGCACCGGATCACGCTCGCCGGCGACGTCCCGCAGTAGGTGCCGCCGGCACCCCGATGCCCTGGGAGCAGAACGTCCACATCTCCTCGGCGGCATCGGACACCCGGCCCCGACCGCCTGTGGTGGCGAAGGCGTTGAACATCACGGCCTGCAGGAGGATCACCGTCCGTCGAGCCGAGGCGGCGCGGTCGGCCTCCTGTCCCTGCGCGGCGCGCACGAGCTCCAGCGCGAGGGCGTACAACTCGCCGGTCCCTCGTGCCAGTCGGTCGGGATCCGTGGCGGCGAGCCGGAAGGCGAAGTCGGCCATGGCCCGCACCGCCGCGTTCGTCGCGGGGGCGTCGGGGTCGGGGTTGCGGGCGCAGGAGGCGTAGAGGTCGACGACGAAGCGGCGCAGTCGGACTGCGGGGTCGGTCTCGGCCTCCACTGCGGCGCGGAGCTGCTCGGTGGAGGCACGCATCGCCTCTTCGAACACTGCGAGGAGCAGCTCCTGCTTGCTCTCGAAGTACTGGTAGAAGCTGCGCAGCGACTGCCCGGAGCGGGCGACCACGTCCTGCACCGTGAAGTCGGTGCCCTGGTGCTCGATCGTGAGCTGGAGCGCCGCGTCGAGGAACCGCTGCGCCCGCTCCTCGGCCCGGAGCCGGGCGGCGTCGAGGGAGCGCTCGACGGCACGCTGACGCCAGTCGACCCCGCCGGCGTCCGTCTCGCCCGGCTGCGCGCTCCTGCTCGGCTGCGCGCTACTGCTCGGCTGCGCCATGTCGCTGCTCCTGCACGGTGTGGAGAACCGGATTACCATCTGAGGATAACGCTGTTCGCAGCAGGCTCGTGCGAGACGGAGGAGCGAGTGGCCCACACCCCCCAGTGGCCGAGCATCCCGGCCATGGCCCTCGCCTCGGCCGATCGGTTCGGCGCTGCCGAGGCCTTGGTCGACGGCGGCAGCGATGGTCACCTGCGTCTGTCCTTCCTGCAACTCGTCGATCGGTTCCGCCGTAGTGCTGCGGCGATGGTCGCCGGCGGGGTGCAGCCGGGCGATCGGGTGGCCGTGTGGGCTCCCAACCGGCTCGAATGGGTGCTCGCCGCTGTGGGGCTGCAGGCGGCTGGTGCCGCCCTCGTCCCGATCAACACCCGTTTCAAGGGCGCTGAGGCGGCCCACATCCTGGAGCGCAGCGGCGCCCGGCTGCTGTGCGCGGTCACCGGCTTCCTCGACATCGACCCGGTCGCCATGCTCGCCGCTGCGGGGCGCGAGTTGCCCGACCTCGAGCGGATCGTCGTGTTCGGGGAAGGGGGCGAGGGGGTCCCGGAGGGCTGCACCGCCTGGGACGACTTCCTCGCCGCCGGGGCGCCGGTCACCGACGCCGAGGTCGACGCCCGGGTCGCCACCATCGGGCCGGACGACGTGAGCGACGTGATGTTCACGTCCGGTACCACCGGTTCGCCGAAGGGCGTGATCATGCGCCACGGCCAGACGCTCCGGCAGTTCTCCGACTGGTGCGACTTCGCCGGCCTGGCGCAGGGCGATCGCTACCTCGTGGTGAACCCGTTCTTCCACGTGTTCGGCTACAAGGCCGGCTGGCTCGCGTGCCTGATCCGCGGCGCCACGTTGCTGCCGTGCCCGGTCTTCGACGTGGACGACGTGCTGGCCAGGATCGAACGGGAGCGGGTCACCGTCTTCCCCGGGGCACCCACGATCTACCAGTCCATCCTCGACCACCCCGCGGTCGGGCGGTACGACCTCTCGTCGCTCCGCGTCGCCATCACCGGGGCGGCGGACGTCCCGGTCGAGCTGATCCGCCGTATGGCCACCGAGCTCCCGTTCCGGACGATCAAGACCGGCTACGGCCTCACCGAGGCCGGCACCTGCACGGGCAGCCGCGACGGCGACTCCTTCGAGACCATCGCCGGCACCGCCGGTCGGGCCATGCGCGACCTCGAGGTGCGCATCGTCGGGCAGGACGGCGCAGAGGCGCCCAGGGGTGCGTCGGGCGAGGTGGTGGTGCGCGGGTTCAGCATCATGGCCGGGTACCTCGACGACCCGGAGGCGACGGCGGCGGCGATCGACACCGACGGCTGGCTGCACACCGGCGACCTGGGCGTGATGGACGACGAGGGCTACCTGCGGATCGTCGGGCGCATCAAGGACATGTTCATCGTGGGCGGTTTCAACGCCTACCCGGCCGAGATCGAGAACGTCCTGCTCGGGCACCCGGCCATCGCCCAGGTCGCCGTGATCGGGATCCCGGACCGACGGATGGGCGAGGTGGGGATGGCGTTCTGCGTCCTGCGCCCCGGTGCGGCTCTCGACGACGACGAGCTGGTGGCGTGGTGCCGGGAGCGGATGGCCAACTACAAGGTGCCGCGGCGCCTCGCGGTGGTGGAGCGGTTGCCGATCAACGCCACCGGCAAGGTCGTGAAGGACGAGCTCCGCGCCATGGTCGCGGGGGAGGGCTGACGATGGAGGTCGCCGCGTTCGCCGATGGTCTCGAGGCCTGGCTGTCCGATCCGCCGGCGAGCTTCCGGAACGCCTGCGAGGTGATCCCCACCTTCGGCGGTCGGGTCGCGGCGATGCAGGGCCTCATGGCCGACCTGTTCGCCGCCGGGTGGGGCCGGTACGGCTGGCCCGAGGCGGCGGGCGGGCTGGGTGGCTCGATCCTGCACCGGGCGGTGCTCTGGGAGGCGCTCGCCCGCCACGGCCTGCCCGGCATGGAGCTGTTCGAGCACCTCGAGGTGCTGGCGCCCACCCTCGTGGAGCTCGGCCCCCCGGCGTTCGTGGCCGAGGTCTTCCCCCGCTTCCTCTCCGGTGAGGAGGTGTGGTCCCAGGGCTTCTCGGAGCCCGGCGCCGGCTCCGACCTCGCCGCACTGCGGACCCGCGCCGATGCGGTGGAGGGCGGCTGGGTCGTCAACGGTCGCAAGATCTGGACCAGCTGGTCCAAGTACGCCACCTGGTGCCTGCTGCTCGCCCGCACCGGCACGCCCGACTCGCGTCACCGCGGCATCACCGCCATGATCGTCGACCTGCGTGCGCCGGGCGTCGAGGTGAGCCCGATCGTGCAGGCCAACGGCACCGACGAGCTCGCGGAGGTCGCCTTCACCGACGTCTTCGTCCCGGCCGACCGGCTCGTCGGCGAGCTCGACGGCGGCTGGGCCGTGGCCATGCACATCCTCAGCTCCGAGCGCGGCACGTACGGCTGGTTCCGTCACGGGTTCCTGTACCGCCAGCTCCTCGACCACGCGACGCTCGGGGACGAGACCACCGACGTCGCCCTCGGCAACGTCCTGGTCGACCTCGCCGCGGTCTCCGCGGTCGGCCTCGCCGGCGTGCGCTCGCACGAGGCCGGGATCCCCCTGGGGCCACGGGCCACGTTCGCCAAACTGCTGCTCTGCGCCGCCGAGCAGTCGGCCATGGACTGGCTGCACAGCGTCGAGCCGGACCTCGCGGTCGGCGTGCAGGACGGCGAGACCACGGTGCTGCGCCAGCACTACCTGTTCAGCCGGATCGTGACCGTCTACGGCGGTTCCCAGCAGATGCAGCTCGAGACCATCGCCAAGCAGCTCCTGAGGCTCCCATGACCGCCGACCACGACGACGAGTTCCTGGCCGCGGCATCCGAGGCCGTGCGTCGCACGCCTGGCGCTCCGGCGCTCGCGGCGCTCGGGTGGTGGGAGATGCTCGGTGCGCTCGACGACCCGGATGCCCGCCGGGCCGTGTTCGTGCTGTTCCGGGCCCAGGGGCGCGAGCTCACCGATTCCACCGCCCTCGCTGCGCTCCTGGCGCACCCGTATCTCCCCGATGCCGCGCCCGGCACGGTCGGTGCGGCGATCCTCCGCCGATCGGGCCGGCGGGGTGCGGTCGTGGTGCTGCCCGGGCCGTTGCCCTCGGAGCACGTGCTCCTGGACCGCCCCGGCATCGGCGTCTCGGTGCTACCGGTGGGGGACCTCACGTTGCGCCCCGTGGCGGTCCCCGGCGCTCTCGCCCTCCACGAGATCGACCTCGACCTCGACTCGCTCACGCCGGACCTGCCCGACACGACGGTGGTGGAGGCCCGCGCCCGCAGCGTGTTCCTCGGCCGGGTCGCCCTGTCGATGGAGCTGCTCGGCGCAGCCGAGACCGTGGTGGACCTGGCCGTCCAGTACGTGGGCGCTCGGGAGCAGTTCGGCAAGCCGATCGGGACCTTCCAGGCGGTGCGCCACCTGCTCGCATGGGCCCGCACGGACGTGGCGGCGGTCGAGGCCGTGGTTGCGGCCGCAGTCGCGCTCGACACCGGAGCGCCCGCCGGATTCGACGCAGTCTGCAAGGCACTGGCCGGACGCAACGCCCGACGTGCCTGCGAACGCACGCTGCAGTGCTTCGGCGGGGTTGGGTTCACCGAAGAGCACCCGCACCACCGGTTCCACAGCCGGGTGCTGGCGGGCGACGCCCTGCTCGGCACGAGCACCGAGCTGGCCCGCTCGCTCGGCGCCGCGCTCCGCACCACGGGTGAGGACCCGGGGATCCCGAGGACGCTCCTGCGCTCCGTCCCGTCCTGACGCCGGACTGCGACCTCAGGCGAGCCGCTTGGCCATGCAGTAGCTGAAGGGGGCATCGACGTACTCGCCCCATGGCTCGCACGGGACGAAGCCGAACCGCCGGTAGAGGCCGACTGCAGCGGTGAGGTGCTCCCCGGTCTCGAGACGCAGCTCCTCGTAGCCCTCGGCAGCTGCGGCCTCCTCGATCGTGGCCAGGATCGCGGCGCCCAGGCCCTCGCCGCGGCGGGCGGGGTCGGCCCACATGCGCTTCACCTCCGCCGATCGCCCGTCGATGCGACGGTAGGCACGGCATTCGCTGGGCACACCGTCGACGTAGGCGATGAAGAAGGCGCCGTTGCCGGGGTCGACCTCGGTGGGATCGATGTGGACGAAGACGGTCCCGCCCTCGGGCTCGGCGGCGAGGAGCTCCCGGTCGAGCCGGTCGAGCAACGGCCGGACGTCGGGGTGGTGGAGCGGTCGGGGGAGGATCTCGAGGGTGGGCACGATCTCCTCCGGATCGGGGCTCAGGTGGGCGTGAGGACGGGGAGGCGCTCCCAGCCTCGCACGGTGGAGGTCCGTGCCTGTGCCGCGTTGGCCGCGTCGATCTCCCATTCGGGGAACCGCCGGAGCACCTCCTCGAGGGCGATGCGGCCCTCGAGCCGTGCCAGGGCGGCGCCGAGGCAGAAGTGCAGCCCGAACCCGAAGGTCAGGTGCTTGCCGATCCGCCGGTGGATGTCGAAGCGGTCCGGGTCGTCGAAGGCCCGGGGGTCGCGGTTGGCCGAGGCGTTGATGAGCAGCATCACGCTGCCCTCGGGTACCCGCTGTCCGTGCCACTCGACGTCTCGGGTGACGTAGCGCGCCTGCACCGGTGACGGCGGCTCGTAGCGGAGCAGCTCCTCGATGGCGTTCGGGATCAACGAGGGGTCCTCGACGAGCTCCCGGCGCTGGTCCGGGTGCTCGGCGAGGACCTTGCCCGTCCAGCCGATGAGCCGGGCGGTCGTCTCGTTGCCCGCCCCGTTGAGCAGGGCGATGTACAGGAGGATCTCGTCGCGGCGCAGGGTGCGCCGCGTGCCGGTCTCGTCCTCGAACTCCGCGTTGAGGAGCTCGGTCATCAGGTCGTCGGACGGGTGCTTCGCCCGCCAGTCGATGTACTCGCCGTACACGTCGCCGGTGCCGCGGTCGACCGACGGGGGCGGCATCTCACCGTCGTCGAGTCGCAGCCCCTCGTCGGTGCTGTCCCGCAGCGCCTCCTGGTCCTCCTCGGGGATGCCGAGGAGGAGGCCGATGGTGCGCATCGGCATCTGGGTTCCGAGGTCGGCGATGAAGTCGAACCCGCCGGTCCCGACCTTGGGGTCGAGGGTGCGGGCGCAGAACTCCCGGATCTTCGGTTCCAGGTCCTTCACCCGCCGAGGGGTGAAGACCCGTGAGAGCAGGGCCCGGTGGGCGTCGTGGAGGGGCGGGTCCTCGAAGATGAACATCCCGGACGGCAGCTGCACGTCCGCCTTGATCAGCTCGAGGATGGTGCCCTTCCCGGAGATGTAGGTCTGCCAGTCGACCAGACCCTGCTCCACGTCGGCGAAACGGCTGAGGGCGAAGAACTCGTACTTCTCGTTGTGGTAGAGCGGCCGCTCCTCACGGAGCCGCTGCCAGACGGGATAGGGATCCGTGTCGATCTCGAAGTCGTACGGGTCGTAGTAGAGGTCGTCACCCACGGTGCAGGCTCCCCCGGATCAGTCGAAGCTCGTCGGGACCGGGTCGGACCACTCGTAGGACTCGCTCGACCAGCACTCGAACGGCGCATCGGCGGTACCGCTCGCAAGGGTGAACGCCCCGTCCACGATCTGCACGCTGGCGAGGCACTTGAGGACCGAGTCGTTGGTGTTGTCGTCCTCGGTGGGCGGGGTGTGCTGGCGGGTCCAGTCGATCGGGTTGATCAGGCCGCCGGCGGAGTCCGCGGTCATGGCGTTGCGGGCGTCGGCGAGCTTCTGGCGGTCGAAGTCCGGCCCGGCGAGCAGCAGTCCCTCGTAGGCCTGGTGGGCGTTGATCCAGCCGATCATGGCGAGCTCGGTGACGTCGGAGCCCGTGGACTCCATGTACTCGAGGAACTTGGCGAGCATCTCGTTGTCGCTGCCCGACTCGAACGGGATGAACGAGACCGTGACGTAGTCGCCCTCGAAGATGTCGCCGGCCTCGGCCACGAAGTCCTGGTTGTAGGTGTTCGAGTGGATCATGACGACGTCGTCCATGCCCTGACGCTGCAGCTCCTGGCCGAGGGTCTTCATGGCGTTGAGGTCCACGCAGGCGAAGATGATGTCGACCCCGGCGTCCTTCATGGCGGTCACCTCGGGGCCGATGCCGT
>JBEIGA010000154.1:0-9899 GCA_040382135.1 Acidimicrobiales bacterium | reverse complement strand
ACGAGGTCGGCGATGTACGCCAACGTGTTGGCCAGGATGTGCTCGCCGTACTCGGGCGGGGTCGAGGCCACGGCGTCGCGGGGGATCACGACGTCGTACGAGCAGTTCACCGCGTCGAAGGCCACGTTCGGGATGGCGACGTTCAGCGACACGCCCACGAGCACGATCGTGCGGATGCGCTCGTTGCGCAGCATCGAGTCGAGCTCGGTGCCCTGCAGCGGCGACAGGCCGTGCTGGCGGGCGAACACGAGATCGCCGAGCCCGACGAGCTCGTCGAGCGGCTCTGCGGCCTCGGCGCCGAGCACGAGCTGCACCGGCGAGCGTCGGGCGCCCTTGAACAGCCGGGCGTTGGTGTTCGCTCCCCAATAGTCGGGCTGGTGCGCGGCGGTGGCGTGGATGACCTTGACGCCCGCCGCCCGGGCCGCGTCGGTGAGGCGGACCAGGTTCGGGATGATCGTCGCCCGCGCCGACGCCGCCAGCTCCGGCAGGCTCGACGCGTCGCCGATCACCCCCTTCTGGCACTCCTGCAGCAGCAGGACGGTGGAGGCGGGATCGACGACGTCACGGAGCTCTCGGGGCACGCGGGCGACGCTAGTGCGCGACGTCCGACGGCGGGGCGGCCGGCCGCCGGACCCGCAGCACCAGCGCCACGATGAGGCAGGCGGCGGTCACGAGGCCGCCGTAGAGCGTCGCCCAGACCGCACCGGCGGCGTCGCCGATGACGCCGGTGACCGGGCCGCCGATCGGCGTGGACCCGAGGAAGGCGACCGCGCCGAGGGCGAGCACCCGACCCCGCATCTCCGGCGCGGTCCGCGTCTGGAGGATCACGTTGCTCGACGACACGAGCGCCGCGCTCCCCGCACCGAACGGCACACAGACGAGCGCAGCGAGCAGCGGGTCCGTCGTCAGCGACAGCGCGACGGTGGCGACGGCCAGCACCGCCATCGAGCCGACGAACCAGCGCTCCCCCACCTCGCGGAGCCGGGCGGTGAGGAGCGAGCCGACCACGCTCCCGACGCTGATCACCGACAGCAGGACACCGAAGGTCCGATCGGGCTCGTCCAGGCGGTCGCTCACCAGGAGCGGCAGCGACACCGGGTAGTTGTAGGCGAAGGTCGCGACGACGATGAACAGCACCAGCGTCCGACGGGACACCGGGTCGGCCCAGACGGCACGCAGGCCGTCGCGCACCGGGGTGGCGGACCGGGGGGCGGGCGGGGCCTTGTGCAGACGGGTCGGGTCGATCGCGACGAGCGCCCCGATCAGCACGAGGAACGAGACCCCGTTGCCGACGAAGCACCACCCCGTCCCCACCACTCCGACCAGGAGCGCAGCGAGCGCCGGGCCGAACACGCGCGAGCCGGTCATCACCGCGGTGTTGAGCGACAGCACGTTGCCGAGGTCCTCGGGCTCGACCAGTTCGGTGGCGAAGCTGCGTCGGGCGGGGTTGTCCACGGCGGTGAGCAGACCCAGGATCAGCGAGAGGCCGGCGACGATCGGGATCGTGGCGACACCCGAGAGGTCCACCGCGCCGAGCACGATCGCCTGGACGCCCATGCCGATCTGGGTCGCGATCGTGAGCCGACGACGGTCGACGCGATCGGCCACGGAGCCGGCCCACAGCCCGAGGACCAGCAGGGGCAGGAACTGCAACGCCGTCACCAGACCGAGCTCGGCGCCACCGCCGCCGAGGTCCCGCACCAGCAGGACCTGGGCGGTCGCTTGCAGCCAGGTCCCGACGTTCGAGACGAGCATCCCTGTGAAGAACAGGCGCGCGTTGCGCTCCTGCAACGCCCGGAAGGTGCGCGAGCTCACCGCGCCCGGTCGACGCGTCGGCCGACGGCCGCCATCCCGAGCACGACCGCCACCGTCGTGAGCGCCATGACCTCGTGGAGCCGCCGCAACCCGATGGCGTCGGCGAGCCCGCCGAGGAAGAACGAGGCGAAGCCCTGGGCGCTGAACGCCAGCATGATGAGCGACTGGACCCGGCCGTGGTAGGCCTGGTCGGACTGCATGAGCGCGGTGGACTGGTTCATCGTCTGGAAGCCCATCGAGGCGCCGCCGAGGAACACCATGATCGGGAGCGCCACCCAGGGGTTGGGCGCGAACCCGAGAGCTGCGACCCCGGCGGCGATACCGAGCCCGGCGACGGTGCGGAGGCGCCACACGAGCTCGGGGTCCGTGAGCCGTGCCGTCCACAGCGACACCACCGTCCCGCCGATCGCGTTGGCACCCTGCAGCGCTCCGAGCCACCCGGCGCCACCCTCGAACTCGGTCTTCGTGAACCGGGGCAGGAAGGTCAGGTAGGGGAAGGCGGTCAGCACGACCAGCGCCGTGGTGAGCACCACGACGCCGACGCGCGGCCGGGCAACCACGTAGCGGACGGCGTCGGCGAGCTCCCGCAAGGGCGAGCCGCGGGTGCCGCTGCACGTCGACCGTCCCGGCGGCAGGGTCAGGACGGGGATGATGCCGCCGGCGGTGAACAGCGCCGTGAGCACGTAGACCCCCCCGATCCCCATCGGACCGATGAGGAAGCCGGCGGCGGAGGGGCCGACGATCCCGGTGGCGCTGACCGTCAGCTGGACGAGCGAGACGGCGTTCGGCAGCGAGCTCCGGGGGACGACCTCGCCCGTGAACGCCACCCGTGCGGGGCCCATGAAGGCGAACGACGCCCCCTGGACGAACGCCGACACGAGCAGCATCCAGAACTCGACGACGTCGGCGAACACGGCGATACCGAGGGCCGCGGCGCTGATCGTCAGCACCAGGTGGACCAGCACGATCAGCGTGCGCTTGGAGAACCGGTCGGCGGCGACCCCGCCGAACGGGGTGGCGAGGATCATGCCCCCGCCGAACGCCAGCATCACCGAACCGAGGCTGGCATTGGAGTCGGTGAGCTCGACCGCCAGCCATCCCCGGGCCGTGATCTGCATGCCGACGGCGAGGAAGGCGAAGACCCCCGACCACCAGAGCCCGCGGAAGGCGGGGTTGGCCATCGACGAGAAGGTGCCGACCCGCCCGGAGGGGCCGGCGGCGGACTGCGTCGCCTGGGGGTCCTCGATCCCGGTCACGGACGCGCGCGCAGACGACGGAGCTCGTCGAGCGACCGGACGAACTCGGCATCGTCGTGCGGTTCGGTGCCGAGCACGAGCACGGCGGCACCCGGGGTGAACCCGGACAGGGTGAGCCAGACCAGGGGGGGCAAGGCCAACGCCGCGCCACCGGCGACCAGACGGACGACGGCCTCGCCGACACCGTCGGAGACGGTGGCGTCGACCTCGCCGGCCGCGACCACCACGAGCTGGTGCGAGCGGCGATGGGCGTGCCCGCCACGGACGCCACCCGGGGGCACGTCGGAGAGCAGGAAGCCCCGCTGCGCCGCCTCGACACCGGTCCCCTCGCCGAGCAGCACGGTGAGCGCGCCCCGATCGCCGTCGTGGCGCTCCAGCGCGACCAGCCGGCAGCCGAGCAGGTCGGGGGCGCTCACGGGATCCACAACGGCGACGTTACCGGGCCGCCCCCGCCCCGACCGGGGAGCGCCCCGTCGGGGTTCGGTAGGCTCCGGCCATGACCGACACCGCCACCCCCGTCGCGCCCGCCGGCCGCTGGACCCACCAGTGGAAGGAGCTGTACGAGGAGGTCATCACGACCGGGCTCTGCACCGGTTGCGCCGGCTGTGTCGTCACCTGCCCCCACGACGTCATCGGCTACCACCACGAGCCGGGCATGTACAAGCCCTACCACCTCGAGGACGAGCTCGGCCCCGCCAACTGCATCCACGGCGAGAAGGGCTGCACCACCTGCACCCGTGCCTGCCCCCGGTTCCGTGCGTGGGAGCCCGAGGCGGACATGCACCTGTTCGGCCGGACCCGCGAGGCGGGCGAGATGGCCGGCATCTACGCCGACGTCCTCCTGGTACGGGCGAGCGACGACCACGTCCACCAGACCGGTCAGGACGGCGGCCTCGTCTCGGCGATCCTCATCTGGTGCCTCGAGAACGACATCATCGACGGCGCCCTCACCTCCTACCTCGAGGGTGACGGCTCCACCTGGAAGGCCGTGCCGGGCCTGGCCACCACGCCCGACGAGGTCCTGCGGGGCGCAGGCAGCCGGTACACCTACTCGGCGAACACGCTGGCGCTGAAGGAGGCGAAGGAGCGCGGCATCGACCGCGTCGCCCTCGTCGGCATGAGCTGCCAGGCCTCGATCGGACCGGTCATGTGGAGCCGCAAGGTCGGGAAGGCGGGCAAGCCGATCAAGCTCAACATCGGTCTGCTCTGCTCGAAGTCCTTCGACGACTCGATCTTCGAGGAGCTCTTCTGGACCAAGTACGGCCTCGACCGCCGCGACATGGTCAAGATGAACATCAAGGGCGTGTTCCAGATCTGGATGCGCGACGGCAGCTACCACGAGATCAACCTCAAGGAGTGCCACGCCTGGACCCGTGAGGGCTGCACCCACTGCCCGGACTTCGCCGCAGAGCACGCCGACATCTCCACCGGCGGCATCGGCAAGTTCAACGACTGGACCTTGACCATCGTCCGGACCGAGCTCGGCCGGGCGATCATCCAGGCGATGATCGCCGACGGGGTGATCACCACGAAGCCCGCCGACGAGGACCCCGCCGCCGTCGCGCTCATGCACAAGCTCGCCGAGAAGAGCCGCGAGCGGTGGCCGGCGTGGGCGGCGCCGGAGGCCAGGGTGGGGCTGACCCCCAAGAAGGGCAAGGGCGGGGACTGACCTGCCCCGGGGCCTCAGGCCTCCTGCGGCTGGCAGGACTCCATCATCTCGATGAGGTCGACCTCGAGCGGCTCCTCGTCCTCGCCGCGATCGCGGTTGTACTCGGCCACGACGTTCGCGGCGATCTGCTCGACGCTCGCCCGGTTGTCGCCGATGTCGCCGATCCGCTCCCGGATGGTGCGGTCGAACTCGACGAACACCTCGAAGGGGACCTGCTCGACGTAGGCGTCCCACGTACAGGTGCAGATGTCCTGGGCGGTCTGCTCGTCGAGGTCGGCGTTCGCCTCGAGGCAGGCGTCCCGATAGTTCTCCCACACGGCGAAGTCGTTGCGGTTCGCGCCCTCGGGCACCTCCGCGAAGATGTCGTCCGGCCGCTCCGGGTACGAGTCCGGCGTATTGCCGGAGGTGCTGCAGCCGACGAGCACGACCGCGGCGAGCAGAACGGGGAGAAGACGGGTTGCACGGGTCACGGCCGACGAGCCTACCCGTCGGCGGCCAGGACCACGGCCCGCCCGAGCACCGTGTCGAGCATCTGCGGCGTGAGCCGGCCCGTGAACGTGTTCTGCTGGCTCACGTGGTACGAGCACACGATCCACCGACCGTCGCCCACCGGCACCTCCAGCCCGTGGGCGAACCGAGGCCGGCTCCGGACCCCGAGCACCCCGGCCACCAGCTCGTACCCGAAGCCGCCGAGCGCCAGGAACACCCGCGCACGGGGCAACAGGGCGAGCTCCCGGTCGAGGAGGGGCCGGCAGGTGTCACGCTCCTCGGTGGTCGGCTTGTTGGCGGGCGGTGCACAGTGCACCGGGGCGGTGATCCAGGCGCCGCGCAGCACCATGCCGTCGTCCCGAGCGGTCGAATCGGGCTGGTTCGCCAATCCCGCACGGTGCAGAGCTGCGTACAGGAAGTCGCCCGACCGGTCGCCGGTGAACATGCGGCCCGTCCGGTTCGCCCCGTGCGCTGCGGGCGCCAGCCCCACGATCACGAGGGATGCGTCGGGGTCCCCGAACGAGGGCACCGGACGCCCCCAGTACTCCTCGTCCCGGTAGGCCGCCCGCTTCTCCTGCGCCACCTGCTCCCGCCACGCCACGAGGCGCGGACAGGCCCGGCAGGCGACGATCTCGTCCTGGAGCGCTCGCAGCTCACGGTGGGTCATCCGGGTCGACTGCGCCATGTGGCGCCATGGTACGGCGCCGAAGGGTAGGGGGCCCGGGCGCACGACTCGCTACCGTGACGACGTGCCTCGACGACCCAGCGCCAAGCCCACCCTCGTGCTGCTGGTGCGGCACGGGAAGACGCCCACCACCGGCGCCACCCTGCCCGGCAGGGCCCCCGGACTGCACCTCTCGGAGGCGGGGATCGCCCAGGCGGAGGCCGCGGCCGCCCGCATCGGTGCGCTGGGCACGCCCTCCGGGCGGAGGGTGGCCGCGATCTACGCCTCGCCCCTCGAGCGCACCCGCGAGACCGCTGCGCCCATCGCCCGGGCCACGGGCCTGCGGACCAAGGTCCACCGCGGCCTGCTCGAGTGCGACTTCGGCGAGTGGACCGGTGCCGAGCTGAAGGCGCTGATGAAGCTGCCGGAGTGGTCGACGGTGCAGCGGTACCCGAGCGGCTTCCGCTTCCCCGGGGGCGAGTCGTTCACCGAGATGCAGGCCCGGATCTGCGGTGCGATCGGCGACCTCGTCGCCCGGCACCCGGGCGAGACGGTCGTCGCGGTGTCCCACGCCGATCCGATCAAGGCCGCCGTCGCCGCGGCCATGGGCACCCACCTCGACCTGTTCCAGCGGATCGTGGTCTCCCCCTGCTCGATCACGGCCATCCTGTACGGGGAGAGCGGTCCGGTCGTCCTGGCGGTCAACTCCACCGGCGACGACCTCCGGACCCTGGTCCCCTCGTGAACCGGACGGCCCCCCTGCATCGGATGACCCAGCCATGAGCGGATCCTTCGAGTTCGAGCACCCCGAGCACTTCACCGCCGGCACGGTCGGCCCCAAGGGTCAGCGCACCTTCTACCTCCAGGCCGGCCACGGCGGTCGCCTCGTCACGGTGAAGCTCGAGAAGCAGCAGGTCGGGGCCCTCGCCGAGTACCTCGCCGGCCTGCTCGCCGATCTGCCCGGCCCCACCGAACGCCAGCCCCTCGCCCGCACCGAGCTCATCGACCCGGTCGAGCCGGTGTTCGTGGTCGGCGCGCTGGGGGTCGCCGTCGAGGAGTCCGACCAGAGCCTGCTGCTCGTGGCCGAGGAGCTCGTCGACGACGACGACACCGACCCCGATCGGGTCCCGGCCAACGCCCGCTTCCGCATCTCCCGGGGTCGCGCCGCCGCCTTCGTCGAGCACGCCCGGGAGCTGGTGGCCGCCGGCCGTCCGGCGTGCCGGGTGTGCGGCCGTCCCGCCGACCTCCGCGGGCCGGTGTGCGTCCCGTGCGCCAACTGACCCGAGGGACCCACCGGTGAGCGAGCACCCGTTCCGCAGCCGAGACCCGATCCCCACCGCCGAGGCGCTCGAGCTGTTGGCGGCGGCGGAGCTCGACATCCTCGGTCGGATGCCGTGGAGCAGCAACGCCACCTTCCTCGTGGACCTGCACGAAGGCGAGGGCGAGCCGCGCGCGCAGGCCGTCTACAAGCCGGCCCGGGGGGAGCGGCCCCTGTGGGACTTCCCGTCGGGCCTGTACCGCCGCGAGGTCGCCGCCTTCGTGCTCGCCGACCACCTCGGCTGGGACCTGGTGCCGCCCACCGTCGAGCGCGACGGACCGCTCGGTCCGGGGTCGCTGCAGCTGTTCGTCCCCGCCCGCTTCGACGAGCACTACTTCACGATCCGCGACGAGCCCCGCTTCCAGGAGACCTTTCAGCGGCTGTGCGCCTTCGACGTGGTCGCCAACAACACCGACCGCAAGAGCGGGCACTGCCTCCTCGGTGAGGACGACCGCATCTGGGCCATCGACAACGGGCTCAGCTTCCACGCACAGTTCAAGCTGCGGACCGTCATCTGGGAGTTCGGCGGCGACCCGCTCCCCCGTCCGATCGTCGACGACCTCGGTCGGTTGCTCGACGACGGCCTACCCGATGCGCTGGCCGGGTTGCTCGACGCCTTCGAACGGGACGCCGTGCTCGCACGCACCCGTGCACTCGTCGCCTCGGGCCGGTTCCCCGTGGACGACAGCGGGCACCGCTACCCCTGGCCCCTCGTCTAGTGCTCCGTGCCGGAGCCGACCCCGGTGCCCTGACAGTCGGGGCAGGGGTGGAGATCCGCGAGCCTGCGCACGGCGCCGACGCCCTCGCAGGTGGGGCAGGTGCCCGGCGAACGACGCCGGAAGGAGGTGCGGCCGGCACGCTCGTGCAGCCAGCCGACGCCGGCGATGCACACGGCCAGGACCAGCAACAGGGCGACGATGTTCAGCAGGAGCGGCACCGCCCCGGAGTGTAGGACGGGCCGCCCCTCCTGCGAAACGCAGGTGGGGCGGCCCGTGCCGTGGGTCCTCGGTGAGGGCCGGGGTCAGCGACCCTCGAGCGCCTCGATGAGCTTCGGCAGCACCTTGTGCACGTCGCCGACGATGCCGAGGTCGGCGACCGCGAAGATCGGGGCCTCGGCGTCCTTGTTGATCGCGATGATGTTCTTGGAGCCCTTCATGCCCACCAGGTGCTGGGTGGCGCCCGAGATGCCGGCGGCGATGTAGACCGACGGCTTCACGACCTTGCCCGTCTGGCCCACCTGGTAGGAGTAGGGCACCCAGCCGGCGTCGACGATGGCGCGGGAGGCGCCCGGGGCGCCCTTGAGCAGCTTGGCGAGCTGCTCGACGAGCTCGTACTTGCCCGCCTCGCCGAGCCCGCGCCCGCCGGAGACGACCAGCTCGGCCTCGTCGAGCTTGGGACCGGTGGACTCCTCGACGAAGCGGTCCACGACCTTCGCCCCGCCCGTGGCACCGAGGTCCGGCACCGCGAGCTCCTCGACGTCGGCCTCGGGGCCGTCGACCGACTCGGCGGCGAAGGACTTCGGGCGGATCAGCACGATGCCGGCCGAGTCGCCGGTGAAGGCGGTCTTCACGTTGAGCGACCCGCCGAAGACCGGCTCGAGGCCGACCACGCGATCGCCGTCGACCTCGAGGTCGACGATGTTGGTGATGACCGGGGTGTCGAGCTTCACCGACAGGCGGGCGGCCACGTCGCGGCCGTCGTAGGTGGTGCCGAACATGAACAGGTCGGGGCCGTCGCCGGCCGCCACCTTGGCGGCGATGGCCGCCGCCACCGCCGGGCCCTGCAGGCCGCCGTCGAGGTCGCCGGTGGCGAGCACCGTGTCGGCGCCGTGGGCGCCGACCTCCTCGGCGATGTCGTCACCGTCGCCGCCGTACACGACGACCACGTCGTCGGCGATCTCCCGGGCCTTGGCCAGCATCTCGAGGGTGATCGAGGCGACCTTGCCATCGCTGGCCTCGCCGAACACCCAGACCGTGTCGAGTCCCATCTCCAGCCTCCTCAGATGACCTTGAGCTGCTCGAGGAAGGCCACGATGCGCTGGTGCGCCTCGCCGTCGTCCTCGACGATCTCGCCCGCCTGCCGGGCCTCGGCCGGGGCGATGTCCACGATCTCCTGCCCGGCGCCGGCCCAGCCGACCTGCGAGGCGTCCATGCCGAGGTCGGCCACCCGCAGGGTGTCGACCGGCTTGTTCTTGGCGGCCATGATGCCCTTGAAGGACGGGTACCGGGGCTCGACCACGCCGGCGGTCACCGAGACCACGGCGGGGAGGGGGCAGGTGACCTCGTCGTAGCCGGCCTCGGTCTGGCGCTTGACCTTGGCGGTGCCGCCGTCGATCACGACCTCCTTGGCGAAGGTGACCGACGGCAGGCCGAGGACCTCGGCGATCTGGGCGGGCACCGTGCCGGTGTAGCCGTCGCTCGACTCGGTGGCGGCGAGGATGAGGTCCGGGGTGCTGCGGCTGATGGCCGCCGCGAGGATCTTCGCCGTGGTGAGGGCATCGGTGCCCTGCAGCGCCGGGTCGCTCACGAGCACCGCCGAGGCGGCACCCATGGCGAGGGCGGTGCGCAGACCGCTGACCTCGTCGTTGGGGGCCATCGAGACGAGCGTGACCTCACCGCCACCCGCGGCGGTCACCAGCTGCAGCGCCATCTCGACGCCGTAGGAGTCCGACTCGTCGAGGATGAGCTT
>JBEIGA010000153.1:0-9906 GCA_040382135.1 Acidimicrobiales bacterium | reverse complement strand
TCGGCCAGGGCGACCGCATCGCGATCGCCATGCGGAACTACCCCGAGTGGATCGTGTCGTTCTGGGCCACCGTCGCCACCGGCGGGGTGGCGGTGGCGCTGAACGCCTGGTGGACCGGGCCGGAGCTCGAGTACGGCCTGCTCGACAGCGAGGCGAAGGTGCTGGTGTGCGACGCCGAGCGGCTCGAGCGGGTGCTGCCCCACCTCGAGGTGTTGCGCGCCAACGGCCTCGCCGTCGTCGTGGCCGTCCGCTGCGACGAGGTGCCCGACGGCGTGCTCCGCATGGAGGACCTGCTCGCCGGAGCGAGCGCCGACGCCGAGCCCCCGGCGCTGCCGGCCGTCACCATCGCCGCGGACGACGACGCGCTGGTGCTCTACACCTCGGGCACCACCGGCCACCCGAAGGGCGCGGTGCTGACCCACCGGGCCTGCACCACCAACGTCCAGAACATGCTCTTCTGGAACATCCTCGTGGGCGAGGTGGCGCGCCGTGACCGGGAGAAGGCGGGCGCGCCGCCGGCGGAGGAGTCGGCCGCCAAGAAGTACGACTCCGCGTTCATGCTCGTCGTGCCGCTGTTCCACGTGACCGGGCTGACGTGCGTGCTGATGCCCGGCACGCTGATCGGGGCGAAGCACGTGCTCATGTACAAGTGGGATCCCGAGGAGGCCCTCTCGCTGATCGAGCGCGAGCGGGTCACCGCGTTCACCGGGGTGCCGACGATGTCGCGGGAGATGCTCGCCTCGCCGAACCTCCACCGCTACGACACCTCCAGCCTCGCCACGCTCTCGGGTGGCGGCGCCCCGGTGCAGCCCGACCTCGTCGAGAAGATCGACGAGCAGGTCGAGACCGCACGGCCCGGCACCGGCTACGGGCTCACCGAGACCGCCGGCGTGATCAGCCTCAACTCCGCCGACCTCTACCGGGCGCGGCCCACCACCGTGGGGCCCGTCCTGCCGAGCCTGGAGGCGAAGATCGTCGACCCGGAGTCCGGCGAGGAGCTCCCGCCCGGCGAGATCGGCGAACTGTGGGTGCGGGGGTCCAACGTCTTCCGCGGCTACCTGAACCGGCCCGACGCCACCGCCGAGGCGATCACCGACGGCTTCTTCCACACCGGCGACCTCGCCACCCTCGACGAGGACGGCTTCGTCAGCATCCGTGACCGGGCCAAGGACATGGTCCTGCGGGGCGGCGAGAACGTGTACTGCGCCGAGGTCGAGGCCGCCATCTACGAGCACCCGGCCGTGCGGGAGTGCGCCGTGTTCGCCGTCCCCGACGACCGCCTCGGCGAGGTGCCGGGTGCGGCGGTGCTGCTGCACGCCGGCCACCACACCGACGCCGCGGCGCTCCGGGCGTTCGTCCGCGAGCGGCTCGCCGCGTTCAAGGTGCCCGACCACGTCTGGTTCCTCGACGCCGAACTGCCCCGCAACGCCAACGGCAAGATCCTCAAGCGGGAGCTGCGCAACTCGCTCGTCGAGCAGGCCGGCTGAGCAGGGTCGGGTCGTGCGCTTCATCCTCTCCGCCCCGTTCCACACCGCCCCGCCGAACCCGGCCTTCCTGACCGGCGACGCCATCGCCGGGCTCGCCCGTGCCGCCGAGGACGCCGGTTTCTGGGGCGTCGCCTTCACGGAGCACCCGGCGCCGCCGGAGGCGTGGCGGGCCACCGGCGGCCACGACGCCCTCGACCCGTTCGTCGCGCTCACCTGGGCCGCCGCGGTCACCACGCGCCTCCGGTTGCTCACGAACCTCACCGTGCTCCCGTACCGCAACCCGTTCCTGCTGGCGAAGACGTCGGCGACGCTCGACCGCCTCTCCGGCGGACGGCTCGTGCTCGGCGCCGGCGTCGGCTACCTGGAGGGCGAGTACGAGGCGCTCGGGGTGCCCTCGCCGAGCGCAACGCCCGCTTCGACGAGGCGCTGCGTGTGCTACCGCTCGCCTGGTCCGGCGAGGTCGTGTCCGCCGAGGGGTCCACGTTCCGTGCCGAGTCGGTCCGGTCGCTGCCCACGCCGGTGCAGCAACCGCACCCGCCCATCTGGCTGGGCGGCAACAGCGCGCTGACCCGCCGACGGGTGGCCGAGTCGGCGCAGGGCTGGATGCCGATGCCGAACCCGGCCGCGGTCGTGGCCCGCCGTCGCACCCCGAAGCTCGAGACGACCGACGACCTCGCCCGCATGCTCGACGACATCCGGGCCCACGCCGACGCCGTCGGCCGCACCGCGCCGTTCGACGTGCTCTGGATGTCGCTCGGCTCGGGGACGCCGGGCACCGCGGGGTTCCGGCCCGATGCCCTGCTCGAGGAGCTCCCCGCGCTCGAGGCGCTCGGCGTCACCCACCTCCTGCTCGGGGCCGCGGGCGCCGACCTCGCCGCGGTCACCGAAGCGATCGCCGAGGCCGGTGAGCGGGTGATCGGCCCGGCCGGCGGTGTCAGTCGGCCGGCGGCCGGGGGCTGATCGCGACGGCCTCGCCCTCGCAGCACACCGTGTCGTCGTCGAGGCGGACGAGCTCGCCCCGGATCGTGGTGCGTCGGCCCTCGCGGGCGATGACCCGGGTCCGGTACTCGAGCGGGACGCCGATGGGCGTGGGGCGGAGGAAGCGCACGCTGAGCGTCCCCGTGGGCCCGCCGATCGCAGCGACGGCTGCGGCCTGCAGCAGGGCGTAGTCGAAGCCGGCCATGAGGTGCCCGCCGTGCACGCACCCCGGCATGCCCTCGTGGCGGGCGTCGAAGGTGAGGCCGATGCGCAGCTCGCCGCCCTCGTGGGTGAGGACCATGTCGACGCCCGCCGGGGCGAGGCTGCCGAAGATCGGGTGGGTACCGCGCCGGTTGATGGCCGCAGGACCGATGCGGCGGTAGTCGGCGATGTCGGCTTCGCCGTAGCGGGAAGAGGCCGGCTCCGGGAGCGACGCGGCCAGCGCCTCCAGCCGCTCCGCCAGCGCGTCGGCGGCGGCGTCGTCGAGGTCGGGGCGCAGCGCGGCGCCCACGACACGGCGGATCGCAGCGCCGAGCCGGGCGTGGGCGGCGGAGACGTCGGCGTTCTCGGCGTTGCGCCGTACGACCTGCAGCGCGTCGGGGCGGACCTCGGCGGCCGCGCTGGGTTCGTCCATCCTCATCGGTCCTCGGTGCGGCTGGTGTTCAGTACGCGTTGGGTGACCGACCGTAGACCGCAGGGAGGTCGTAGATGGTGACGCTCCGGCGTCCGGTGTCCACCCAGCCGAGGTCGCGGAGGCGGCGCAAGGCCTTCACCACGGCTTCCCGGGACATGCCGGTCCAGGCGCCGATCTCCTCCTGGGAGACCGGCAACGGGAGCTCGATGGGCGGGTGTGGCCCGTCGGCGGCGAGGATGCGGGCCATCTCATCCATGCCGACGAGCTCGACGAGCCGGCCGCACAGGCGGGCCATGGAGTCGCCGACCGACAGCTCGATCACCTGGCGGGACAGCTCGCGCACCCGATCGGCGAGCACCTGCATCACGGCGTCGGCGAGCGGACGGTGGTCCCGGCACGCCGCCGCGAACACGTCGCCCCGGAGGACGAGCAGCTCGGACTCGACCACCGTGGTCACCGATGCCGACCGGCCCTGGGTGTCGAGGGCGGCGAGCTCGCCGATGAGCTCACCGTCGCCGCGCAGCGCGATGAGGGCGGAGCGGCCGTCCGGCACCGACTTGGTGATCTTGACGAGGCCGGATCGGATCACCGCCACGGTCCCGGACGCCTCGCCCTGGTTCATCACGTAGGAACGGGCGGGATAGCGGCGCACCGCTCCCACCGCCTCGAGACGGTCACGGCTGATCGGGTCCAGCCGCTCCAGGAAGTTGAACCCACCCACCTCGACGAGCGTAATCGCTACATGCGCCCGCCACCCGAGACCGTCACAGCCTCACCGGTCACGAAGGAGGCGTCGTCCGACAGCAGGAACAGGATGACCGCTGCCGTCTCCTCGGGGTGCTGGAACCGTTCGAGCGCGATGTGGTCACGTGCCCAGGCGAGCCGGTCCGGCGTGGGGCCGTCGCCGATCGTGCGCTGCAGGAACGGGTTCTCGGTGGTGGCGGCGGACGGGTCCACCCCGAGGGGTCGCACCGTGTTGACCCGGATGCCGGCCGGGCCGAGCTCGCGGGCGAAGGCACCGGCCAGCCGGTCGACGCCGGCCTTGGCGGCGGCGAACGCGCCGGTCCCGGACTGGGCGGCCAGCGACGCGAACGACGAGAGCAGCACGATCGAGCCTCCGCCGCCCTGGGCCAGCATCTGCCGGGCGCAGGCCTGGGTGACGTGGAAGGCACCGGTGAGGTTGACGTCGAGCGAGCGCTCCCAGCTCGCCGGCTCGAGATCCACCAACGGCGCCCATCCGAGGCCCGCCCCGAGCCCGCCCTGCACGTTGACGGCGAGGTCGATCCGGCCGAACTCCGCCACGGTGCGCGCCACGGCGGCGTCGACCTCGGCGCGGTCGGCGACGTCCGCGTCGATGACGACGGCTCGACGGTCGTGGGACCGGACCTCCGCGGCGACGGCCTCGAGCTGCTCCGCCGTGGCGCAGGCCGAGTCGGGGAGCCCGCCCACCTCGCCCTCGCCGGGCACCTCGATGCGGTCGACGCAGGCGACGTCGGCGCCGGCGGCGGCGAGGAGCCGCGCCACCGCCCTGCCGATCTCGGGCGGGCAGGCCGCCCCCGTCACGAACGCGACCTTGCCCTCGATCCCCCGCATGTGCGCGTCACTCCCTGGTGGTCCACTGGTCCACGACGTTGCCGTTCGGGTCCTGGAGCAGAGCGGTGTCACCGCCGTTGTTCCAGACCGGACTGCCGTCGCACCAGTACACGACATCCGCCGTGTCCTCACCGCACCCGGAGCGGACGCGGAGCACGGCCCCGGGCGCGAGGACCGTGCCCGGCGCGAACTCGTACCGGTGGCGGGTGGACTCGTCCCGAAGCCGCCAGCCACCGAGGTCGACGGGCGCCGGACCCTCGTTCGCCAGGTCGATCCACTCCCCGTTGGGGTTCTCCTCGTCCGGGCCCGGCGCGTCGGCCTGGAGCCCGACGATCCGGACGGCGGCGGCGGTGGCCGGGCCGCAGGCGTCGGGGGCCCAGAGGCCGAGTCCGGCGTCCTGCGCGTCCTCGGCCGCTGCCGTCAGGGTCGCCTCGAGCCGGTGCTCGTCGATCGCCGGGGTGACCGCCAACCCCTCGGCCACGAGGGCGAGGTTGACGAGCACGTCGTCGGCCCACACGTAGGCGAGGAGCCGGCCGAACTCGTCGCGCCCGTCGGACTCGACGGCGAGCTCGGCGTCGTCGGTGAGCGCGTTGAGCCGTTCGGTGGCCCGGTCGCCGAGGCAGTCGTCCCGCTCCGGCGCGTTGATGCCGAGGAGGCGGATGGTGTCCTCCGCGCCGTCAGCTGTGCGGACGACGAGCGTGTCACCGTCGACGACCTCGAGGAGGGTGACTGCAGGCAGGGCGGGCTCCGCCGAGCCGCACGCGCCGACCCCGACTGCGGTGCCGGCGGCGGCGACCACCAACAGGACCCCACGGGGACAGCGGGGCACCTTTGCGAAATCCTTGCCCACGGTGTTGCGTACCGGCCTCACGAGGTGGCTACAGTACGTCTGTCCACGACGGCGCGGCCGATCTGTGGAACCACGAGGACGTCGAGTTCGTGGCAGCCCCTCAGGGAGGCAGCCCATACCTGGTCCTCCCGGGGCCGCTCCCACCACGGCCCCGGGAGGGCCACCTTCTTTTTGGGCTCGATCCTCGTGCGGGCCGCTCCCACCGGGTCGTCGGGATCAGGCGTTCCTGCGGCTCTGCTGCCAGACTTTCGCCATGTCGGAGTGGTTCCCGCCGTCGCCGTCGGGCGTGCCGCAGATCGCCGTGGTCCTCGTGGCTGACATCGTGGGGTCCACCGAGCTGCACGATCGCGTGGGGGCCGACCGGTTCGAGCGGTGCATCGCAGAGCTCGACGCCCTGGTCGACGCCACAGTCGCAGCGTGCGGTGGTTGGGTCGTGAAACGCACCGGCGACGGCGCCATGGCCGCGTTCCTGTCGGCGAGCGCTGCGGTCACGGCAGCGGTGCGACTGCAGCAGGCCGTGGCCCGGCGGCAGCGTTTCGGTCCGGACGACACAGTGACCATCCGGGTGACCGCTGCCGCCGGTGATGTCACCTTCGCCCGCGGCGACGTTCACGGCCGCTCCCCGTTCATCGCCGCTCGTCTGGGCGACCTCGCAGGGCCCGGAGAGGTCCTGGTCACCGACGCCGTGCGGGTGATGGCGATCGGCCGCAACGACCTCACGTTCATGCCGATGGGCCTTCGTCCGCTCCGCGGTCTGGACGAGCCGGTGCGGTGCTGCATGGTGCCGTGGTCGCCTGCGCTGCGGATCGCGGACCTCATCGGGTTCCCCGCCAGCCTCGACGGCGTCCGCCAGGGGCCATTCGTCGGGCGTGGCGAGGCCCTGGCCGACCTCACGGCGGTCTGGCACGACGTCGTCAACGGCAATGGCCGCGTGGTGCTGGTCCGCGGCGAGCCCGGCATCGGCAAGACCCGTCTGCTGGCGCGGCTGGCCGAGACGATCGTGGACGACGGCGGGCTCGTCCTCCACGGCTGGTGCGACGAGGTCCTCGACGCGCCGTTCCAGCCGTTCGCGCAGGTGGTGCGATCCGTCGCCGTCGCCTCCGAGGGGCTCGACCTCTCCCTGGTCCGGACGGCGACGGAGCTCAGCCGGGTGGTGCCGGAGCTGCTCGATCTCGTCCCCGGCGCCACGCCGCCGTCCCCGGTCGACCACGAGACCGGCCGGCAGCGCCTGTACGCGGCCTTCCGCTCCTGGATCCGCGAGATCAGCAACGACGGGCCTGTGGCGGTCCTGCTCGACGACCTCACCTGGGCGAACCCGTCCACGCTCGACCTGTTCGCCGTCCTCGTCGACGCCGTGACGGACCTCCCGGTGCTCCTCGTCGGGTCGCTCCGCGACACCGACCCGCGTCCGGAGCTGCAGCGCACGATGAGCCTCGTCGCGCAACGCCCGCACGGCCGGCTGCTCCAGCTGCGCGGCCTGCCCGCCGACGAGCTGGAGCGGTTGCTGGAGGTGCTGGCCGGAGGCGAGCTCGGCGTGGAGCCGAGCGGGCTCGTCCGGGAGCTGCGTCGGCTCACCGGCGGCAACCCGTTCTTCGTGCACGAGCTGGTGCGCCACTGGCGGGACCAGGGGCGGCTCGAGGAGGTGGGCCCGTTCCCGTTCGACGACCTGCTCCACCCCGGCGCGGTGCCCGCTGCGGTCGGCGACGTCGTGCGCCGCCGCCTCCTGCACCTCTCGGATCCGGCCCTCGCCGTGGTTCGTGCCGCGTCGGTGTGCGTGTCGTCGGTGTCGGTCGAGCTGCTCGCCGAACTGGTGACCCTGGAGCCGGACGAGTTGTACGGCGCGGTGAAGGAGGCCTGCGAGTCTGGGCTGCTGCGCGAGCGGCCCGACGGCACGTTGTGGTTCCACCACGCTCTCGTGCGACAGACCGTCTACAGCGACCTGCCGATCGGGGTCCGGCGGTTGCAGCACCACCGTGCCGGCGAGGCGATCGAGCGGCTGGGCGGCCAGTCCATCGACCCCAACCTCTCGGCGCTGTCGTACCACTTCGGGAGGGCCACCAGCGCCGACGTCGAGAAGGCGGTCGACTACGCCATCCGCGCGGCCGGGACCGCCACCCACCACCTGGACCACGCCTACGCCGCCATGAACCTCGAGGAGGCTGCGGCGTTGGTGACTCGGAGCGGCGCTCCGCTCGATGCCGGCCTCCGCTCCGACCTGCTGCGCTCGCTGGGGGTGGCGCGCGACCAGGCCGGTCTGCTCGGAGGGCGGGAGCTCCTGCTCGAAGCCGGGCGGATCGCGGCCGAGGACGGTGACGCCACACGCTGCGCCGCCGCGGCCCTCGCCAACACCCGGGGGACCTTCAGCGTCATGGCGCCGGTCGACGCCGAGCGCGCCGCCGCCCTCGAGGTCGCCCTGGCGTTGCCCGGCCACGATGCGGGCATCCGTGCGGCGTTGCTCGCCAACCTCGGCGTCGAGCTGTACTTCTCGGATCCGGAGCGGTGCGAGCAGGTCAGTGCGGAGTCGAATGCGCTCGCCGAGCGCTCCTCGGACCCGGAGGTGATGGTCCGGTCCCTGGCGCTGCGGCTCATCTGCCTTTGGCGGCCGGGGCGGCTTGCGGAACGGGTGGAGCTGGCGCGTCGGCTGCTGCGCCACGTCGAGGAGCACCAGGTGTCGACGCCTTACCGGCTCTTCGCCACCGCCGTGGTGCACCAGGTGTTCATCGACGCCGGGCAGATGGAGGAGGGCATCGCCGCGTTCGAGCAGGCGCTCGCCCTCGCCGACGAGCTCGGCAACCCCATGGTCCGCTCGGGGCTCCAGATCCGTTCGTCGGTGTGGCAGACCTCGATCTGCGACTTCGACGACGCCCTCGCGATCGCCGACCAGGTGGTGTCGCTGCAGCGGCAGGGCGGTTCGCCCGATGCCGAGCTCGCCGGTCTGATGCTGCGGGTGTTCGCCCACTACCTGCGCGGCGACCTCGGCGAGGTGCTCGATGAGGCCGAGGCGTTCGCCGTCGCCCACCCCGAGATGCCGTTCCTCGCCGCGTTGGTCGCGGGTGCGGCAGCGGAGCACGACGACCGGGAGCGGTGCGAGCGGATGTACGCCCGCATCGTCGCAGGCGGGTTCCGGTTCCCCGAGGACCCCACCTACCTCGGCTCGCTCAGCTTCACGGGTCACGCGGCGATGTACCTCGGCGACCGGGACGGGGTGGAACGGGTCACCGCGATGTTCGAGCCGCACGTCGACGCCTACGTCGACTGCGGTGCCCTGCACTGCGGTCCGGTGGTGCAGCAGCTCGCCCGGCTGCACGGCTTCCTCGGGCAGCACGAGCTCGCGGACCAGGAGTTCGAGGAGGTGCTCCAGCTCACCGACCGGAGCATCGGTCCGTGGTCGTTCGTGGCGGTCCGGGTCAACTGGGCCGCCTACCTGCTCGACCGCGGGGTCGACCCGTCCCGGGTGCAGCTGCTCCTGGAGGCAGCCCGGCCGGTTGCCAACCGGTACGGCCTCCGGCGCATGCAACGGCTCATCGCCGAGCTGGACGAGCGGCTCCGCGCCTGACCCGGGACCGGCAGGGCGGCCGTTGCCTAGGCTCGGGCGCATGACCACCACGACCGACCACACCATCGACACCGCCGACGGCCCGATGCGGCTGTACGAGGCCCGGCCCGACGGCGAACCCCGCGGTGCCGTCATCGTGATCATGGAGGCCTTCGGGGTCAACGATCACATCGAGGACGTCACCCGCCGGGCCGCCGAGGCCGGGTACCTGGCCGTGGCCCCGGACCTGTTCCACCGTGCCGGCGGCGGCTCCGCGGCCTACGACGACTTCGGCACGGTCATGCAGAAGTTCGCAGGGCTCACCGACGAGGGCATCCTCGACGACGTCGACGCCGCCCTCGCCCACCTCGCCGCAGCAGGCGTCGGGCCGGAGCGCACGGGCATCGTGGGGTTCTGCTTCGGCGGCCGGGTCACGTTCCTCGTTGCGGCGCGCCGGGCCATCGGCGCCGGCGTCGGCTTCTACGGTGGCGGCATCGTCAACGCCGGCGTGCTGCCCTTCCCGGCGCTGGTGGGCGAGGCGGGCAGCCTGCAGACGCCGTGGCTCGGCCTGTTCGGGGACCTCGACGCCATGATCCCGGTCGACGACGTGGAGCGCCTCCGCAGCGAGCTCGCCGCTGCGCCCGTCGCCACCGAGGTCGTCCGCTACGCCCACGCGGACCACGGCTTCCACTGCGACGGCCGCCCCGCGGCCTTCCACGCCGAGGCCGCCGCCGACGCCTGGTCCCGCACCCTCGCCTGGTTCGCCACCCACCTCTGACCCGCCGCCCACCCCCTTCCGATTCGGCGTTGGATCTGCACCTGCACGGTG
>JBEIGA010000152.1:0-9925 GCA_040382135.1 Acidimicrobiales bacterium | reverse complement strand
CGGACCACGAGGCTGTCCTCGATGTAGTCCTGCCGGTAGATGTGGCGGTCCTCGGCCGGGAGCTGCATGGTGACGCCGAGGGCCATGCCCGAGGGGATGATCGTGACCTTGTGCAGCGGGTCGGCGGTGGGCAGCACCGCAGCGCAGACGGCGTGGCCGGCCTCGTGGTAGGCGATGGCCTCCTTCTCGTCGTCGGAGAGGCCCATGGACTCACGGCGCTGCCCCATGAGGACGCGGTCCCGGGCGGCCTCGAAGTGGGTCATGTCGATCTCGTCCCTGCCACCGCGCACGGCGTGGAGCGCGGCCTCGTTCACCAGGTTTGCGAGGTCTGCGCCGGACATGCCGGGCGTGCCCCGGGCGATGAGGTTGATGTCGACACCGGGGGCCAGCCGCTTGGACTTGACGTGGACCTTCAGGATCTCGACGCGGTCCTCGAGCTCGGGGAGCGGCACGACGACCTGGCGGTCGAAACGGCCCGGCCGGAGCAAGGCCGGGTCGAGGATGTCGGGCCGGTTCGTGGCTGCCATCATCACGATGCCCTCGGACGCCTCGAAGCCGTCCATCTCGGCGAGCATCTGGTTGAGCGTCTGCTCCCGCTCGTCGTGCCCGCCGCCGAGGCCGGCGCCGCGCTTGCGGCCGATGGAGTCGATCTCGTCGATGAAGATGATGGCCCGGCCGAGCTTGCGGGCCGTCTCGAAGAGGTCACGGACACGGCTCGCGCCGACACCCACGAACATCTCCATGAAGTCGGAGCCGGTCACCGACAGGAAGGGCACACCCGCCTCGCCGGCGACCGCCCGGGCGATGAGCGTCTTGCCGGTGCCGGGCGGGCCCACGAGCAGGACGCCCTTCGGGGTGCGGGCGCCGATCTGGGCGAAGCGCTCCGGGTACTTGAGGAAGTCCACGACCTCGCGGATCTCCTGCTTCACCCCGGCGTAGCCGGCGACGTCGTCGAAGGTGGTGCCGGGCCGCTCGGTGGAGTACGTCTTCGCCTTGGAACGACCGATCGACATCACGCCGCTCATCTGCCCCTGCGCCCGCCGTTGCAGCCAGATGATGGCGCCGACGATCAACAGCACCGGCAGCAGCAGGGGCAGCCACGACTGCAGGAAACCCGGTTCGGGGCTGCTGAACTCGACCCCGCCGCGGATGTTCTCCCGGAACAGGGCGAGCTCGGCCTCGGTCGCCTCCGGCTGGCCGCTCGTGGCGAACTCGGTGCCATCCGTGAGCGTGCCGGTGATGCGGCCGTTGTTGTTGTTGTAGACGATCTCCTCGACGTCGCCGGCCTCGACACGGTCGAGGAACTCGCTGTAGGAGAGAGACTCGCGCTGGTCCTCGGTGAAGAGGAACGGGAACACGAGGATGCCGACGAGGGCGCCGAAGAGGAGCCAGGGGCCCCACTTGGGCAGCCCCTGGGCGTTGGCGCCCCGCCGAGGCGTACGGTCGCGCTGCGGCGGCGGCGGCGGCGGAGGCGGCGGCACGGACATGGGAACATGGTACGGGCAACCCTGGTGCGAGCCTCGGCGTCAACCGGGGATTCGAGGGGCGGGGATCGGTGGGCCCGGAGGGTGGCCGGTAGGGTGCGCCGGTGCGCGAACGAGCGACGACTCCCACCACGGCCCCGTCCGGACGATGGGGCCTGCCGGACGTGTGGGGCGGGATCCTGGCCGGCGTCGTGGTCTCGACCATCGTCTACGGGATCGTGCTCGCGATCGGCGGTTGGGACCCCCAGGAGTCGATGGGGGACGGCGCCGCCGTGGGGCGGACCTCGGCCCAGGTGGCCGCCGGCGTCGACATCGGCACCGACGCGGTCCCGTTCGTGGTGTCGACGCTCCTCGTCGTACCCCTTTGGGCCGGTCTGATCGGCGCGATGGTGGTCGCCGGCCGCCGGGGCTTCACCCGGGCGGACCTCCGGTGGGGGGGCCGCCCGTCCGACGTGCTCCTCGGCGTCCCGATCGGGGTCCTCACCCAGGTGGTGGCCGTCCCGCTGCTCTACCTCCCCCTCACCCTCCTCGTCGACGACCTCGACGTGTCCGAACAGGCCCGGCGGCTCACCGACCGGGCCAGCGGCATCGGTGTCGTGGTGCTGGTGCTGGTCGTGGTGGTCGGCGCGCCGATCGTGGAGGAGCTCTTCTACCGGGGGCTCGCCCTCGCCGCCTTCGAGCGGCGCATGTCGCCTCTGCCCGCCCTCGCCGCCTCCTCGGTGCTGTTCGGTGCGGTCCACCTCCAGCTGCTCCAGTTCCCGGCGCTGGTGATGTTCGGTGCCGTGGCCGGACTGCTCGCGCAACGGTCGGGGCGGATCCTGCTGCCGATCGCGGCCCACGTCGGGTTCAACGCGACGACCGTCGTGGTCCTCCTGGCCTCCTCCTAGCCCGATCGGCCCGGTCCGTCGGGACCTTCCTCGTGGCGACGGTCGCTTTGCGCTCCAGCCGGCGCCCGAGCCTGCCGATGTCCGCTGGTCAAGGGCGAAGGGAGGGTGCGCGATGGGCACCGAGCGCTGTGCGGCCTGCGGGCGCGCACTGGTCATCATCGAGCTGTCGATCGACGGGAGGGCCCACCTGATGGCCTCCTGTTCCCACTGCAACACCCGGCAGTGGCGACGCGGCGAGGACACGATCGAGCTGGGCGGTGTTCTCGAGGGGCTCAGCGAGAGCGTCGGGCGCGCCCGCTCCACCCCGCGCGGCTGACAGGATCAGGCCCGGGCGTCCCGGATCGGACCGACGAGGCGTGGCAGGACGCCGGACCGGTGCCACGATGTGGGGCGAACCCGACGCCCCCGACGTGGACGAGACCCGGTGCCATGACCGCCGTGACCCCTGACGACCGGTTGCTCGACGACGAGTGGTCCGAGGTCGCGCCCGACGAGTGGACCCGTTCGCGTGAGGCGCTCGCGATCGGCGACGGCGCCGCCGGGCGTGGCCTGCCCGGTCGGGTGTGGGACCGGATCGTGGCCGCCGGTCCCGAGGGCTGGCTGAGCTTCCTGCTGGTCGCCGCCGCCACCGTCTTCGTGTACGTCCAGGTGAACCCCGGCGCAGGGTTGACCGACCTCGGGCTGGTGTGGCGGGACAACACACCCACCGGCGGCGACATGGGCGCCCATGTGTGGGGTCCGGCCTACATCCGTGACCATCTGCTGCCGGAGTTCCGGCTCAACGGCTGGACCCCGGACTGGTACGCGGGGTTCCCGGCGTTCCAGTTCTACATGATCGTCCCGATGCTGGCGATCATCGTGCTGAACGTCGGCCTCCACCCCCTGATCGCCGCCGTCTGCACCGCCGGATGGGCGGGGTTGCTCGTGCTGCTGGCCCGGCACCACCGCCGGTTCCTCCGGCCGGCGCTCGTGGTCACCCCGTTCCTGCTGCTCCTGCTGTGGCCCTTCCCGTACGGGGTGGCGTTCAAGCTCGTCGTCATCTCCGGGCTCGTCGCCATGCCGGTGACCGCATGGGCGCTCGGGAAGCTCTGCGACCTGCCCTTCCCGATCCCGCCGCTCTTCGCAGGCGCGTCGCTGCTGTTCCTCTTCGACCGGTCCTTCAACATCTTCGGCGGCAACGTGGCCTCCACGATGGCCGGCGAGTTCGCCTTCTCGATCGCCATCACGCTGAGCCTGGTCACGATCGGCCTCGTGGCCCGCGGGCTCGACACCGGGCGGCACCGCGCCCTCGCCGCCGTGCTCATCGCCGTCACGGGGCTCTGCCACCTGATCGTGGCCTTCTTCGTCCTGCTCGTCGTGGCGGTGCTGTTCCTGCTCCGACTGGATGCGGCCCGGTTGTGGACGATCGTCGCCCTGGTGGCGCTGCCCGGCGCGCTCGCCTTCACCGGGTTCGAGCTCGGAGGGACCCTCGGCACGGTCCTCGGGGGCGTCGCCGCGGCCGCCGCCGTGGCGCTGGTCCTGCTCCGACCCGGCTCGGCACCCACGTTCGTCGGGGCTGCGGCAGCGGTGGTGGTCGCCGCGGTCGCCGAGCCCCGAGTGGGTGCAGTCGCCGTCGTGCTCGTCGCCGTCGCCTCCGTGCTGCGCCTCGAGCCGGTGCGCTCGTGGTGGACGATCTCGGTGGGGGTCGTGGCCGGGCTCCTGTCGGCGTTCTGGGTCCTGCCGTTCTGGTACCGCGGCGACTACGTGAACGACATGGGGTGGACGAAGCTCGTCGCGTTCGAGTCGCTCCTGTTCCGCCGGGATCTCCTCAACCCCGCCGAGACCCTCCGCGACAGCCCGCCGTTCGAGGTGTTCGTCGCCCTGGCGGTCCTCGGGTTCGCCCTGTCGCTGCTCAAGCGCCGTCGTCTCGGCGTGGCGCTCGGGCTCGTGGCCGTGCTGATCGGCTTCGCGTTCGTCCACCTGCCGGAAGGGCGGCTCTGGAACGGCCGGATCCTGCCCTTCTACTACCTGAGCGTCTACCTGCTGGCCGCCATCGGGATCGGCGACGTCGGCCGCACCGTCGCCGCGTGGGCGGCGCGGCGGGCGCCGGCCCGTGCCACCTGGGTCCGGGTGGGCTGGGGCGCGGTGGCGTTCGGCGCCGCCTACACGGTGGTCGCGCTGCCCCTCGGGGCGATGCCCGGCGGGCGAGGGTCCGACGGCGTGTCGCGGTTCTCGGTGCTGGGCGTGAACCTCGCCGAGACCACCGACCGCAGCTTCGTGACGGGCTGGGCCCGTTGGAACTTCTCCGGCCTGGAAGGCAAGACGGGCAACGAGAGCGGCGGCGGCTGGAGCGAGTACCGGGAGCTCATGCTCACCATGGACGAGCTGGGCCGGACCAACGGGTGCGGTCGGGCGCTCTGGGAGTTCTCGAGCAGCCTCGATCGCTACGGCACCACGATGGCGCCGATGCTCCTCCCGCACTGGACCGACGGCTGCATCGGCTCGATGGAGGGCTTGTACTTCGAGTCGAGCACCACGACCCCCTACCACTTCCTGATGCAGTCGGAGCTGTCCGAGGCGCCCTCGCGGGCGCAGCGGGACCTGGAGTACCCGGCGTTCGACATGGAGGCGGGGGTCCGGCACCTGCAGCTGTTCGGCGTCCGGTACTACATGGCGTTCTCGCCGGTCGCGCTCCAGGCCGCCCGTGAGCACCCGGACCTCTCCGAGGTGGCCGCGTCGGGACCCTGGGTGATCTTCGAGGTCGCCGACAGCGACATCGTGGAGGGGCTGGCCTTCGAGCCGGTCGTGTGGGACGACATCGGGCACAGCCAGGCGGAGTGGCTCGAGGCGAGCGCCGAGGTGTTCCTCGATCCGGAGCGCTGGGACGCGCTCCCCGCTGCCGGTGGACCCGACTCGTGGCGCCGGGTGCACGTCGCCGACGTCCCGGAGCCGCTCCCGATCGAGCCGGCCGTCGTCACCGACGTGGTGCTGGGCGACGACTCGGTCTCGTTCACGGTGGACGAGCCCGGAAAGCCCGTGCTGGTCAAGATCTCCTATTTCCCGAACTGGCGGGTGTCCGGTGCCGAAGGGCCATGGCGGATCACCCCGAACCTCATGGTCGTGGTCCCCACCGACACGAGGGTGGAGCTGACGTACGGCCGGACCCCGATCGACTGGCTGTCGTACGCGCTGAGCCTGGCCGGGCTGGTGGCGCTGGTCGCGCTGGTACGGCGTCCGGATCTGACGCCGGCGCCGGCGACGTTCCTCCCGCTCGGCCGGGATCTCGACGACGTGTTCGAGCCGGCGCCACGTCGCCGGCGACCGCGCGACATCCCTGACGACGTCGCCGAGCTCGACGAGCCGGTGGGCGTCGATCCGTGGCCCGAGCCGCTACCCGAGACGTCGCCGGAGGTCGCGGAGGACGACCGTCCGTGAGGTCCCACCTCCGACGTTTCGCCGCCGTCGGTTCGCTCGCCACTGCGATCGACCTCGTCCTCGCGGTCACGCTCTCGGCCCGGGGGTGGTCCCTGCTGTGGGCCGACGTCGTCGCGCTCGCTGCTGCGGCCGCCACGGCCTACGTGCTGCACCGGGTGATCACGCTGCGGGACGATCCGCACGCCCGCTGGATCCACCGGCCCACCATGTTCCTCGGGGTCGTCCTGCTCGCCGGCGCCGTCGACGTCGCCCTGTTCACGGCGATCGGGGAGGGGCGGTCGACGGGCGGGCTCATGGCGGCGAAGGTCGTCGCCGTGGTCGGCGCGGCCACGGTGCGCGCCGCCGCCTACCGCACCCTGCTGTTCCGGGTCGTCCGCTCGGAGCAGGAGGCGCCGGTGCCGCGCCCCGCGCCGGCGGGCGACGTGCGGCTCTCGGTCGTGGTGCCCGCCTACCGGGAGGAGGACCGCATCGCCGCCACCATCGCCGAGCTGCGGTCGACGTTGGCCGACCTCGGTCCCGACCTGCAGATCGTGGTGGTCGACGACGGCTCCGGCGACGCCACCGCGGCCGCGGCCCGTGACGCCGGGGCCGACATCGTCGTGACCCTGCCCGCCAACCGGGGCAAGGGCGGCGCGGTGCGGGCCGGGATGCTGGCGGCCACGGGCAGGGCGCGCGTGTTCACCGATGCCGACCTCGCCTACCCGCCGGCCCAGATCCGGCTGCTGCTCGACCGGGTGGAGGACGGCTGGGACGTCGTGGTCGGCAACCGTCGGCATGTGGGCACGACCACCCTCGTCCGAGCGGGTCGGGTGCGCGACCTCGGAGGTCGGCTCGTCAACGTCGTGACCCACGCCCTGCTGCTCGGGCAGTACCGGGACACCCAGTGCGGCCTCAAGGCGTTCCGCTCCGACGTGGCCGACGCGCTGTTCTCCGTGGGGCGGATCGACGGCTTCGCGTTCGACGTCGAGGTGCTGCACCTCGTCGAGCGGTACCGGTTGAGCCTCCTCGAGGTCCCGGTCACGGTCCGCAACTCGGAGCGCTCCACCGTTCGTGCGCTCCGCGACGGTGTGCGTCTGGTCCGGGACCTCGTCCGGATCCGTGGGTTCGCGAAACGTGGCGCCTACGACCCCGTGGCGCCCCTGCCGGTCCTGGATCCCGGCGTCACGGCCTGCGGTCCGCCACGATCCTGAGCGGGTCGCCGGCTCCGGGGTCCCGTGCGCTGCCCTCGGCCGGATACCCTCGGGCGGGTATGGGTGACCTGGACGGGATCTTCAAGGCCTACGACGTGCGGGGCATCACCCCTGACCAGCTCGACGAGGACACGGCGAAGGCCATCGGCGCCGCGTTCGCCGCGTTCGTCCGCAACCACCCCGACGGCGGGAACCGGATCGTGCTCGCCCGCGACATGCGGCCGTCGGGCATCGACCTCGTCGACGCCTTCGCCGCCGGTGTGCAGAGCCAGGGCGTGGACGTCGTGTACCTCGGGCTCGCCTCCACCGACATGCTCTACTTCGCCTCGGGCCGGTTGCAGGCCCCGGGTGCCGTCTTCACCGCCAGCCACAACCCGGCCGAGTACAACGGCATCAAGATGTGCCTCACCGGTGCCCTGCCGATCGGCGCCGACACCGGGCTCGCGGACATCAAGGAGCTCGCGCGGGCCGGCGTCCCTGCGGTCGGGCCGGAGGGGTCCCGGACCCAGGCCGACCTCCTCGCCGACTTCGCCGCCCACGTCCGCTCCTTCGTCGACGTCGCCGCGCTCGGCCGCCTGACCGTCGTCGCCGACACTGCCAACGGCATGGGCGGCCTGGTGGTGCCGGCGGTGTTCCGGGAGCTCCCGTTCGACCTCGAGATCCTGTACCCCGAGCTCGACGGCACCTTCCCGAACCACCCGGCCGATCCCATCCAGCCCGAGAACCAGCGCGACCTCATGGCACGGGTCCTCGAGCGGAGCGCGGACATCGGCCTCGCGTTCGACGGCGACGCCGACCGCGTGTTCCTGGTCGACGAGAACGCACGGGGGATCTCCGGTTCGCTCACCACGGCCCTCGTCGCGAGCCGCATGCTCGCCCGTCACCCCGGGTCGACCGTGCTGCACAACCTCATCTGCTCCAAGGCGGTGCCCGAGGTCGTCCGCGAGCTCGGCGGCACGCCGGTGCGGACCAAGGTCGGTCACTCCTACATCAAGGCAGTCATGGCCGAGACCGGCGCCGTCTTCGGCGGCGAGCACTCCGGCCACTACTACTTCCGCGACAACTACCGGGCGGACTCCGGACTGATCGCCGCGCTGATCGTCCTCGAGGCCCGCTGCCTCGCGGGCGTGCCGCTCAGCGAGCTCCTCGCACCGCTCGACCGCTACGCCGCGTCGGGGGAGATCAACTTCCGCGTCGAGTCCCCGACCGCCGTGATCGAGGAGGTCGCCGCACGGTTCGCCGGCGAGACCACCGATCGCCTCGACGGGCTCACCGTCGACCTCGGCTCGTGGTGGTTCAACCTGCGCCCGTCGAACACCGAGCCGCTGCTCCGGCTCAACCTCGAGGCCCCCGACGCCGCCGAGGTCGACGCGCGGGTCGCCGAGATCCGCGAGCTCGTGCAGGGTTCCTGAGGTAGGAGACGATGACGATGGCCCTCGGCACCCGACTGCTCGAGATCCTGGCGTGCCCGGAGGACAAGGGTCCCCTCCTGTACTTCGCCGCGGACGACGTGCTCTACAACCCCCGGCTGCACCGCCGCTACGAGGTGCGTGACGGCATCCCCGTGATGCTGATCGACGAGGCGGTCACGGTCGACGACGCCGAGCACGCCCGGCTGATGGCGAAGGCCGAGGCCGAGGGCATCCGTCCCACCTGGGAACCCGGCGACTCCGCCTGATCGCAGTTCCGTGTACCCCCTCTCGGGCGTCGTCCAGCCCTACGCCTGGGGGTCGCCGACGTTCCTCGCCTCGCTGCAGGGGCGGGAGCCGACCGGCGATCCGGAGGCCGAGCTGTGGTTGGGTGACCACCCGGTCGCGCCCGCCCTCGTGCACACCGCAGCCGGTGTCCGGCCGCTCCCGGAGCTGATCGCCGCCGACCCCGTCACGGCCCTGGGCGCCGCCGACGGGTCCGCGCTGCCGTACCTGGTGAAGATCCTCGCCGCAGCGGCGCCCCTCTCGTTGCAGGCCCACCCGTCGGCCGCGCAGGCCGCCGCCGGGTTCGCCCGGGAGGAGGCCGCCGGTCTCCCACGGACCGCCGCCCACCGCACCTTCCGGGACCCGAACCCGAAGCCCGAGCTGGTCTGCGCGCTGACCCCGTTCGACGCCCTGTGCGGCTTCCGGCCGGTGGAGGAGAGCGTCGACCTGCTCGCTTCGCTCGACGTCGCTGCCCTCGCTCCGGTGCTCGCGGCGCTCCGGACCGAGGGCGCCGATGCGTTGCCCGGGCTGGTGGAGTCCCTGCTGGGGGCCGACCCGTCGGTGGCCGCCGCCCTGGTGGCGGACGTCGTCGCCGCGTGCGAGCGCCTCGATGGGCCGTACGCAGCCGAGCGGGCCTGGGCCGTCCGTCTCGCAGCGGCGTACCCCGGGGACGCCGGGGTCGTGCTCACCCTCCTGCTGAACCTCGTCACGCTCGCCCCGGGCGAGACTCTGTTCCTGGGGCCGGGGAACCTCCACGCCTACCTCGGAGGCGCAGCGGTCGAGATCATGGGGAACTCGGACAACGTGCTGCGCGGTGGTCTGACGCCCAAGCACGTCGACGTCCCCGCCCTTCTCGAGATCCTCGACACGTCCGTCGGGCGACCCGAGGTGCAACGCCCCTCGGGTCCACGTCACACCTATCGCTGTCCCGTCCCGGAGTTCTCCCTCGTCCGTGCGGTGCTCGACGGCGACGAGGGCCCGGTGCGGTTCGCGCCCGCCGGTCCCGAGATCCTGGTGGTCACCGAGGGCACGATCGTGGCCACCCGGTCCGACGGCACCACCCTCGGGCTCCGCGCCGGTGAGGCCGCCTTCGTCCCCGCCGGGGACGGGCCGTACACCGTCGACGGCGCCGGGATCGTGTTCCGGGCCACGACCGGCTCGGGTGTCGGCCGGTAGGGTCGAACCGATGTCCGACCCAGCTCGTCACCCCCTCGCGCTCGTCTCCCTCGCCGTCGCGGACCGCACCGTTGCCGTCG
>JBEIGA010000151.1:0-9981 GCA_040382135.1 Acidimicrobiales bacterium | reverse complement strand
GCCGCTCGGCGCGCGCACGGACCTGCGCGGCGGACTCCTCGGCCGACACGTAGAGGCACCGGTGGCCGGCCCAGGCCAGCTCCACGAGCACCTGCAGGAGCAGGGTTGACTTGCCGACACCGGGCTCCCCGCCGACGAGGGTCACCGAGCCGGGGACGAGCCCGCCGCCGAGCACGCGGTCGACCTCGTCGATGCCCACGGGGCGACGGGTGCCACCGTCGAGCGAGACGTCCACGATCGGGGCGGCTCGGCCGAGCGGGTCCGGGAGCGCGACCCGTGGCGCGGCGTCCTCCTCGACCTCCTCGACCAGCGTGTTCCACGCCTCGCAGGACGGACAGCGGCCCTGCCACTTGGGCGCGCTGCCGCCGCACTCCGTGCACGCGTACCGGGTCCGGGGTTTCGCCATGGCGGCGACCCTACGGCGCAGGTGTGACAGACGTGGGGGCGACCCGGGCGGCGGCCGCCGGGTCCCGACCTCCCAGCAGCTCGTCGAACCCGCGGACCACTGCGTGCGGGAAACCTTCGGGCACCTCCGCACCCGGCGGCGCGAACCACACGGTGCTCATCCCGAGCTTCCGCCCCGCCTCCAGCGTCCCGACCATCGAGTCGATCAGGAGACAGTGCTCGAAGGGGACGCCCGTGGTCCGGCGGAGCGCCTCGAACATGGCCCGGCTGGGCTTGCGGGCACCGACCTCGGCGCTGACGATCCACGGGCTGATCCGCCGGTCGAGGCCGAACCGTTCGCGCAGGAGCACCGACCAGGTGAGCACCGCGTTCGTGAGGCAGGCGACCTGCAACCCGCGGCCGCCCACCCGGTCGAGGAACTCGGTGAGACCGGGCATCAGCCGGATGCGGGACAGGTAGGCCCGGTCGAGCTCGTCGGGATCGCCCTCGGCCCCGACCTCACGCCAGAACTCGGCGGCGCTGATCCGCCCGAGGCTCGCGGACCGGTGGCAGGACGCCACCTGCTCCTTGGGCGCCGTGCTGCCCACCGCCCGGACGAACGGGAGGAGCAGGCCCTGATCGCCGTCGCCGGCGTCGAACACGACCCCGGTCCCCCCGAGGACCACGAGCTCCAGGCGGCGCTCCCTCGCCGGCGGCGGGGTCGGGGGCGCCTCCACGATCTCGTCGCTCCGACGGGTCCGGACCGGCCGTCGGGCCGGGCGGCGCACCCGGCGCACGCCCGCACCGACCACGGTCACCAGCAGGAGGACGACCGCCAGGCCGCCGGTGATCACCGCGACCGCGGCCCAGACCCGCGGGGCGGTGTCCTCGACGGTGCCGCTCAGCTCGATGCGGGTCACGGTGCGGTCGTCGGGTCGGACGGTCCAGGTCCCGGTGCTCCCGCTCAGCTGCTCGGCGTTGCCCTCGGCGTCGTCGGGGAGCCGCACGTTGACCGTGAGCTCGGTCCGCTGGTCGACCGGGCCACCACCGAGTGCCTCCAGCTCGGCCTCGTCGAAGCCGAGCGGCACACCGAGCAGGCTCTCCGTCAGCGCCGGATCGCCGAAGGCCTCGATCCCACCGCGCCAGTCGACCGTCCCGGAGACCTCGTAGAGGGTCCGGGCGAAGGACCGGCTCCGCTCGAGCCGGAAGTCCTGGAAGACGGCCCCGCCGGTCAGCTCCTGCATGACCTCGACGAAGTGGTCGGCGTCGACGAACGGCTTCGAGGCCCGGATCCACAGGAGGCCGTCGGCCTCGACCGTCGGCGGGATCACCTCCCAGCCGGCCGCGGTGAGGTCCTCGACACGCAGGTCCTCGGCCAGGTCGGGCACGAGGGCCTGGGCCTCCTCGTCGAGCGACACGCCCACGGCGACGGTCCCCCCGCCGTCCTTGTCGACCGTGATGTCGACCACGCCGTCGACCCGGCACCCGGCCAGGACCATGCAGAGGAAGGCCGCGAGGAGCAGCAGTCGTCGACGGGTCACAGCGGGCCAACCTAAACGATGGGGGCTCCGTGGGGGCGACGCGACGGTGCCGCCCCGAGGGGCGGCACCGTGCGGATCGCAGAGCTGTGCTGCCGGCGTCACTCCGCCGCGGGGACCGCCATCTCCTCGACCGTCGGGGGCTCGAAGCCCTCGATGGCCCGGAAGGTGATCCGCTGCTCCCTCGGCTTGTCCGGGTCGGGCTCGACGTCGACGATGACGATCTCGCCGGCCCGGAACTCCTTGTGGAGCAGGCGCTCCGACAGGGGGTCCTCGACCAGCCGCTGGATCGCCCGCCGCAGCGGGCGGGCGCCCAGGGTGGGGTCGTAACCCTTGTCGGCGAGGTGCAGCTTGGCGGCGTCGGTGACCTCGAGGCCCATGCCCTGACCCGACAGCTGCTTCGCCGTCCGGGCGATCATGAGGTCGACGATCGACGTGACCTCGGGCTTGGAGAGCTCGTGGAAGACGATCACCTCGTCGATGCGGTTCAGGAACTCGGGGCGGAAGTGCGACTTCAGCGCATCCGTGACCTTCTCCTTCATCCGCTCGTAGGTGACGGCCTCGTCCTGGCGGGTGAAGCCGAGGTTCGCCTTGCGGAGGTCCTGGGTGCCCAGGTTCGAGGTCATGATCAGGACGGTGTTGCGGAAGTCCACCGACCGACCCTGCGAGTCGGTGAGGCGGCCCTCCTCCAGGATCTGGAGCAGGGTGTTGAACACGTCCGGGTGGGCCTTCTCGATCTCGTCGAACAGCACCACCGAGAACGGCTTGCGCCGCACGGCCTCGGTGAGCTGGCCACCCTCCTCGTACCCCACGTACCCGGGGGGCGAGCCGACGAGCCGACTGACCGTGTGCTTCTCCATGTACTCGGACATGTCGAGGCTGATCAGCGACTGCTCGTCGCCGAAGAGGAACTCGGCGAGCGTCTTGGCGAGCTCGGTCTTGCCCACGCCCGAGGGGCCCAGGAAGATGAACGAGCCCGACGGCCGCTTCGGGTCCTTGAGGCCGGCGCGGGTCCGGCGGATGGCCTGGCTGACCGCCCGGATGGCGTCCTCCTGGCCGATCACCCGGCGGTGCAGCTCGTCCTCCATGCGGAGGAGCTTGGCGGTCTCCTCCTCGGTGAGCTTGTACACCGGGATGCCCGTCCAGAGGGAGAGGACCTCGGCGATGGCCTCCTCGTCGACCTCGTCGAAGAGGTCCACACCGGAGGCCTTGATCTCGGCCTCCTTGGCGGCCTTCTTGGCCAGGAGCTCCTTCTCGAGGTCGCGGAGGCGGCCCGCCTCCTCGAAGCGCTGCTCCTCGACCGCGGCCTTCTTGCCCCGGACGACGTCGGCGATCTCGTTCTCGAGCTCCTTGTAGTCCGGCGGGGTCTGCATGCGCTTGATGCGCAGGCGGGAGCCGGCCTCGTCGATGAGGTCGATGGCCTTGTCGGGGAGCTGGCGGTCCGAGATGTACCGGTCGGCGAGGTTGGCGGCGGCCACCAGCGCCTGGTCGGTGATGGTGACCCGGTGGTGCGCCTCGTACCGCTCGCGGAGACCCTTGAGGATCTCGATGGTGTGCGCCACCGACGGCTCTTCGACCTTGATCGGCTGGAACCGCCGCTCGAGCGCCGCGTCCTTCTCGAGGTGCTTGCGGTACTCGTCGAGCGTGGTGGCGCCGATGGTCTGCAGCTCGCCGCGGGCGAGCATCGGCTTGAGGATCGAGGCGGCGTCGATCGCTCCCTCGGCGGCACCTGCGCCGACGAGCGTGTGCAGCTCGTCGATGAACAGGATGATGTCGCCGCGGGTCTTGATCTCCTTGAGCACCTTCTTCAGGCGCTCCTCGAAATCGCCGCGGTACCGGCTGCCGGCCACCAGGGCACCGAGGTCCAGCGTGTAGAGCTGCTTGTCCCGGATGGTCTCGGGCACCTCGTTCGACGCGATCGCCTGGGCCAGGCCCTCGACGATGGCGGTCTTGCCCACGCCGGGCTCCCCGATGAGCACGGGGTTGTTCTTGGTGCGGCGGGAGAGGACCTGCATGACCCGCTCGGTCTCCCGGGCCCGGCCGATGACCGGGTCGAGCTTCTTCTCCCGGGCGAGCTGGGTGAGGTTGCGACCGAACTGGTCGAGCACCAGCGAGCCCGAGGAGCTCTCCCCGGAACCGCCACCGGTGGACGCGCCGGGCTTCTCCGACGGCGCCGACCCGGAGGAGCCGGAGCTGGAGTACCCGGACAACAGCTGGATCACCTGCTGGCGGACGCGGGCGAGATCCGCGCCCAGCTTGACGAGCACCTGCGCCGCAACCCCCTCGCCCTCACGGATGAGGCCGAGGAGGATGTGCTCGGTGCCGATGTAGTTGTGGCCCAGCTGCAGCGCCTCACGGAGCGACAACTCGAGGACCTTCTTGGCACGGGGGGTGAACGGGATGTGACCGCTCGGCGACGAGCCGCCCTGCCCGATGATCTCCTCGACCTGGCTGCGAACCGCTTCGAGCGAGATCCCCAACGACTCCAGCGCCTTCGCCGCGACCCCTTCGCCCTCGTGGATGAGGCCGAGGAGGATGTGCTCAGTGCCGATGTAGTTGTGGTTGAGGAGTCGCGCCTCTTCCTGGGCGAGGACGACGACCCGCCGTGCTCGATCGGTGAATCTTTCGAACAACGGAGCCTCCCGGAGTGGGAACGTGTCGCGAGTGTAACCATCGGCACCTGGATCTCACCGTCGAGCGTTCGGTACCTGATCCACTCGTCGAAGGGGTGCAACCGCTCCGTGACCGACTCCATTTCGTGACCACGGTCGCCCCGACGAGGCCGCCCGTTGGATGACCCGCCCTCGCGCCGGGTGCCCTATCGTCCCGGCATGGCCCCGAACCCGCTGCTCGTGCTGCCGACCATGGCAGCCGACCTCGACCGGGTCGAACAGGAGCTCCGGCGGGCGGTGGAGGCCGAGGACTCCTTCCTCACCGAGGTCGCGAGCCACCTCATCCTGGCCGGCGGCAAGCGCATCCGCCCCGGCTTCACGATCCTCGCGGCGAGCGCCCTCGCGCCCGAACCGGCGGCGGCGTCGCTGGAGGCCGTGCTCGGCGGCGTGGCGGTGGAGCTCGTGCACCTCGGCTCGCTGTACCACGACGACGTCATGGACGAGGCGCTGACCCGTCGCACGGTCGAGAGCGTCAACGCCCGCTGGGGGAACCTCAAGGCCATCCTCGCCGGGGACTACCTCCTCGCCCGGGCGTCGGAGATCGCCGCATCGCTCGGCACCGAGGTCGCCGGCCTGCTGGCCAACACCATCGCCCGGCTCTGCGAGGGGCAGGTCCGCGAGCTGCAGGACGCCTACAACGTCGGCCGCACCGAGGAGCACTACCTCCAGTCGATCGACGGCAAGACGGCGGCCCTGCTCGCCACGGCCTGCCGCATCGGCGGCATCGTCGCCGGTCTGCCCCGTCCGGCGATCGACGCCCTCACCCACTACGGCCACCGGTACGGGATGGCCTTCCAGGTCGTCGACGACATCCTCGACATCGTGGCCACCGACGAGCAGCTCGGGAAGCCCTCGGGCAACGACCTCGTCGAGGGCACCTACACGCTGCCGGTGATCCGGGTGCTGCGCACGCCCGCGGGCGAGGAGCTGCGGCACCTGCTCGGCCGTCCCCTCGACGACGCCGAGCGCGAGAAGGCCCGCGACCTCGTCATCGCCAACGGCGGCATCGAGGAGGCGCTGGACGTGGCCCGCACCTACCTCGCCGAGGCGCACGCCGCCCTGGCCGCGGTCGGCTCCTCGCCCTCCCTCGACGCCTTCGGGGTCGCCACCGACCACCTCGTCGAGCGCGTCGCCGACGTCGCCCGCTGAACCGGGGCGCCGCTCGGCGCGACCGGAGCGGCTCAGACGGTGACCGCGACCTCGGCGAAGTGGCACGCCACGGGGTGTCCCTGCCCACGGTCGACCAGCGCAGGCTCCTCGACCGCGCAGATCTCCTGCGCCTTCCAGCACCGCGTCCGGAACCGGCAGCCCGACGGCGGGTCGATCGGGGACGGCACGTCGCCCTCGAGCACGATGCGGCGCCGTGACCGTTCCCGCACCGGGTCCGGGATCGGGACCGCCGACAGCAGCGACTGGGTGTAGGGGTGGGCGGCCTCGGCGTAGATCTGCTGCCGATCGCCGATCTCCACCACCTTGCCGAGGTACATCACCGCGACGCGGTCCGAGATGTGCCGGACCACCGACAGGTCGTGGGCGATGAACACGTAGGCGAGCTCGCGCTCCTCCTGCAGGCGCCGCAGGAGGTTCACGATCCCGGCCTGGATGGAGACGTCGAGCGCCGACACGGGCTCGTCGAGCACCACGAGCTTCGGGTCCAGGGCGAGGGCCCGGGCGATGCCGACCCGCTGGCGCTGCCCGCCGGAGAACTCGTGCGGGAACCGCTGCGCGTGCTCCGGGGCGAGACCGACCTGCTCCAGCAGCTCACCGACGTGGGCCGCGGCCTGCGCCTTCTTCCGACCGTGGTGCACGGTGAGCGGCTCGGCGAGGATGTCGCCGATCTTCATGCGCGGGTTGAGCGAGGCGTAGGGGTCCTGGAACACGATCTGGAGCCGCCGCCGCGCGGCACGGAGCTCCGATCGGCCCATCGCGCCCAGCTCCCGGCCCTCGAAGAGGACCCTGCCGCTCGTGGGCCGGAGCAGGTGGAGCAGCACACGGCCCAGGGTCGACTTCCCGCACCCGGACTCGCCGACGACGCCGAGGGTCTCACCGGTGCGGACGTCGAGCGACACGTCCGAGACCGCGCGGACCCGAGCCACCTCGCGGGCCAGCACCCCGCCGCGGACGGGGAACTCCTTGACGACGTGCTCGGCGCTGAGCAGGGGCTGGTCGGTCACGCCAGGTCCTCCTCGTCGACGGGGTCCGGCTCGTCGGGGGCCTCCACGACGGCGCCGTCGACCGTCTCCACCGCGAGCCCCTCCGCGACCTCCTCCGGGAGACCGTCGGCGGTGATCTCGGCGCGGAGCTCGCCCACGGACACGACCTCCTCGGCGAAGTGGCAGGCCGAGGCATGCCCCAACGCACCGTCGACCGGCCGCAGCTCCGGCACCGACTCCCGACAGGCGGGTCGGGCCAGCGGACAGCGCGGGTGGAACGCACAACCCGGGGGGAGGCGCAGGAGCGACGGGGGTGCGCCGGCGATGGGGACGAGCGGTTCGTGGCCGACGTCGTCGAGGCGCGGCAGCGAGGCGAGCAGCCCCAGCGTGTACGGGTGCCGGGTCCGGTAGAAGACGTCGTCGGTGGTCCCGAGCTCCACCTGCTTGCCGCCGTACATCACCATCACCCGGTCGGAGAGGCCCGCCACCACGCCGAGGTCGTGGGTGATGAGCACGATGGCCGAGTCGATCTCGTCCTTGAGACCCACCAGCACCTCGAGCACCTGGGCCTGGACCGTGACGTCGAGCGCCGTGGTGGGTTCGTCGGCGATGAGCAGGCTGGGATCGCAGGCGATCGCCATCGCGATCATGGCCCGCTGGCGCATGCCGCCCGAGAACTCGTGCGGGTACATGGTCGCCCGACGGGCCGCCTGCGGGATCCCGACGAGGTCCAGCAGCTCGACCGCCCGGGCGGAGGCGGCCTTCTTGTCGACGCCCTTGTGGATCCGGACCATCTCGGCGATCTGCCGGCCGACCCGGTGCACCGGGTTCAGGGCGCTGAGCGGGTCCTGGAAGATCATGGCGATCTCACCGCCGCGCAGCCGCTGCATCCGCGCCTCGTCCGCCCCCTGGAGCTCCTCCCCCTTCCACAGGATGGAGTCGGCCTCGATCCGGGCGGACTCCGGCAGGAGCCGTAGGACGCTCATCGCGGTGACGGACTTGCCCGAGCCGGACTCCCCCACCACCGAGAGGACCTCGCCGCGGTGGACGTCGAAGCTCACGCCGTCGACGGCACGGACCGGCCCCGCATCGGTGGGGAACGTGGTGCGGAGGTTCCGGACCGAGAGGAGGAGCTCGCCGCTCGTCATCGGTCCTTCAGCTTCGGGTCGAGGGCGTCGCGCAGACCGTCACCGATCAGCATGAAGGCCAGCACGGTGATGACGATGGCGGCACCGGGGAAGAGGAGCTCGTAGGGCGCCGGGGCGAGCCGGCCCTTGGCGGTCGCCACCATCAGCCCCCACGCCGGGGTGGGATCGGTGGGACCGGCGCCCAGGAACGACAGGGCCGCCTCGGCGAGGATCACCGACCCGATCGCGATGGTCTCGTAGACGATGATCGGCTGGATGGCGTTGGGGAGGATGTGGCGGAACATCACCCGCGCCCGCCCGAAGCCGAGCGCCGTCGCCGCCTCCACGAACTCCTGCTCCTTCAGGGAGAGGAAGCTGGCGCGGACGATGCGGACGGTGCCGAGCCAGCCGGTGAGGCCGAGGATGATGATCACCGAGTTCTCGCTGCGCCCGTAGATCGAGGCGATGGCGATGGCCAGCACGATGTACGGGATCGCCAGGAAGATGTCGGTGAGCCGGGTGATGAAGGTGTCGGTGAAACCGCCGAAGAACCCGGCCGCTGCGCCCAGGGTCACCCCGATCACCATCGAGATCAGCGTGGCGATGATGCCGATGCGCAGTGAGATCCGGGCGCCGTAGATGACCCGGCTCATGATGTCGCGCCCGATCAGGTCGGTGCCGAAGGGGTGGTCCCACGAGGGCGGCGAGGTGGCGCTCCTCGGCCGCTCGGTGAAGTGGTACGGGGCGAGCAGGTCGGCGAAGACGGCGACGAACAGCAGGAACACCAGGATCACGAGCCCGACCACGGCGAGCCGGTTCCTCCGGAACCTCCGCCAGAAGTCGCGCCACGACGGTGCGGCCGCGGCGATGTCGGCGATCCCAGCCTCGCCCGGCGTGGGCGCGTTGGTCATCGCGCTCACTTGGCCGCCTCCTGGCCGAGGCGGATCCGGGGATCGAACCACGCGTAGGAGAGATCGACGAGCAGGCTCGCCACCGCGAAGGCGATCACGACCACCAGGGTGAGCCCGAGCATGACCGGCGCATCGCGCTCCTGGACCGCGTTCGCGATGTTGTAGCCGAGCCCGTTCCAGCTGAACGTGGTCTCGGTGAGGATGGCGGCACCGATCGCCGTGCCGAGGTCGAGACCGATCAGCGTGACGACCGGCAGCATGGCGTTGCGGAGGCCGTGGCGGAGGATCACGGAGCGCTCGCTCAGACCCTTGGCCTTCGCCGTCCGCATGAAGTCGGCGTTCAGGACCTCGAGCATGGAGCCCCGCATCATGCGGGCGGCCAGCGCCGTGGAGACGCTCGCCAGCGTGATGGCCGGCAGGATCAGGTAGCGCCAGGTGTCGCCCGTGGGGATGAAGAAGAGGGCCCAGGTGTCGTCGCCACGTCCGCTCGTCTTCAACTGGAAGAAGTCGGGCCACCCCCACTTCTCCGGCAGCACGGCGAAGACGTACTGGAGCAGGAACCCGAGCACGAACACCGGGAGGGCCGAGGCCAGCGCCGTGACGAGGGTGGTGGCCTTGTCCGTCAGGGAGTAGCGACGGACTGCGGAGATGATGCCGACGGTGATCCCCACGACGATCTCGATGAGGAGCGCCCAGAAGGCGAGGCGGATGCTGCGCGGCGCGGTCTCCCCGAGGATCTCGTTGACGCTGCGGCCGCTGATGTACGACTCACCCAGGTCCCATTGGAGCGTCCGCTTCCAGTAGTTCGTGAACTGCACGAGGATCGGGTCGTCGGGCCCGTAGCGCTCCTCGATCTGGCTGATGGTGATCTCGTCCGGGTTCTTGTCGGCGCCACCCGCGAGCAGGGTCGCCGGGTCCCCCGGGAGGATGAAGTACAGGAAGAACAGGAACGACACCGCGAAGAAGACCGTGAAGGCGATCTGCACCAGGCGCCGGATGAGGTATGCGGTCACAGGGGGCGGGTCCCGGTGAGGCGCCGGCGCCGGGGGGGGGGGGGGGGGCGCCCCCCCCCGGCCGCGGCCCCGGGGGGGGGGGGGGGGGCAGCCCCATCCGCCGATGCGCCAAGAGCGCGGGGTGGCGACCGCCGCGGGAGGGGGGAAGGAATGGCTGGGCTCCTTGGGCCAGCAGAGGGGTTG
>JBEIGA010000150.1:0-9988 GCA_040382135.1 Acidimicrobiales bacterium | reverse complement strand
TCGCCGACGCCTGCCTGTTCCTCATGGACCGTTACGACGAGGACGAGCACATCAACGTGGGCACCGGCCGCGACATCCCCATCCGGGCGCTGGCGGAGATGGTCGCCGAGATCGTGCACCCGGCGGCCGAGATCGTCTTCGACGCCTCCAAGCCCGACGGCATGCCGCGGAAGGTGCTCGACGTCTCCCGCCTGGAGGCGCTCGGCTGGCGACCCCGCTACGAGCTGCGTGAGGGCCTCGCCCACACCTACGACTGGTTCCTGCACCAGGAGCGGTCCGGCCTCCGCGGCGTCGGCTGAGCCGGACGCATGCGGGTCCTCCACTCGCCGGCCCACCGGGCCCACCACGGCAACGAGCTCGGCTCGGGACGGCTCGCGCCCTCGTGGGAGTGCCCCGAACGTGCCGATCTGGTGCTCGACGCGCTGGTCGCCGCCGGCTTCGACGACCGGGTCGAGCCGCCGCCCGCCACCGAGGCGGAGCTGACCGCGGTCCACGATCCCGACTACGTCCGGTTCCTCGCCACCGCGCACGACCGCTGGGTGGCCGAGGGCCGGGAGGGCGACGCCATGGGCTTCGGCTGGGCCCAGCGCCGGTGCGCGCCGCGGCGGCCGGACGACCTCGACGGCGAGCTCGGCTGGTACTCCTTCGCCGCCGACTGCTCCATCACCGCCGGCACCTGGGCCGCGGTCACCGCGTCGGCCGGGCTGGCGCTCGCTGCGGCCGACCGGATCGCGCACGGCGTCGCCGCCGGAGCCGCCGCCTTCGCCCTGTGCCGGCCGCCGGGGCACCACGCCACCCGCGACCAGTTCGGCGGCTACTGCTACGTCAACAACGCCGCGCTCGCCGCCCAACGGCTCCGCGACCTGGGGGCCGCCCGGGTCACGGTGCTCGACGTCGACTACCACCACGGCAACGGCACCCAGGACATCTTCTGGGAGCGGGCCGACGTCCAGGTGGTGTCGCTGCACGCCGACCCCCGGCAGCAGTTCCCCTGGTTCACCGGCTTCGCCGACGAGACCGGCGCCGGGTCGGGCGAGGGCGCGAACCTGAACCTCCCGCTGCCCCGTGGCACCGACGGCGGGTCGTGGCTCGACGCGCTCGAGTTCGCATTCGGCGCGGTCCGGGCGTTCGGTCCCGAGGCGGTGGTGGTGTCCCTCGGCGTCGACACGGCCGCGGGCGACCCCATCAGCGACTTCGGGTTGGAGCCCGACCACTTCCGCACGGCGGGCGCTCGGATCGGGGCGCTCGGTCTGCCGGTGGCGTTCCTGCTCGAGGGTGGGTACGCCACCGCAGACGTCGGCGGCAACGTCGTCGCCGTCCTGCAGGGCGTGCTCGGAGGCTGAGACGACCGAGCGCGTGGACTGCCATTGACCTGACGGCTGGTCGGTGGGAGCGTGCGGCGATGGCAGAGCGGCGGGGCTCACCACTGCGGACCGTGCTCCTGCTCGCGGTCTCGGTCCTGGTGGTGTTCGACGCGGTCGTGCTCGCCGTGGCCTGGCAGGCCTACCGGGCCGGACGGGGAGAGGCGGTCCGGTCGCTGGAGACCGAGGCCGTGTCGATGGCGGAGGAGGCGGGATCGTCCGTTGCGGCTGCGCTCGGTGCGCTGGGGGCGCTCACCACGGCGCCCGCGATCGAGAACATCGAGCACGACCGCATGACGTCGATCTTCGACCGTGCGGCGGACGAGCTCGGCTTCACCGGCGGGCTCGGGTGGATCGACGTGACCGGGGCCGAACAGCTCCACGCCGGCGCGGACACGGGGTCGCCGGCGATCGACCTCGGCTCGGTGGCCGAGGCCCGCCAGGCGGCCCGCACCGGTGGGCGGTCGGTCTCCGACGTGTTCGTGACCGGTCCGGACGCCACCCCTGCGGTGGCGCTCGTGGTGGGCACCCACGACGCCGAGGGTCGGACGACCGGCGCGTTGGTGGCGGTCGTGCTGCTCGACCGCCTGCCGCCCGTCGGTGGCGGGGCGGACGGGATGTCGGGCCGGGTCGTCGACTCGTCGGGGACGGTGGTGGGCGCGACGACCGCCGACGAGGGGGTCGGGACCGACCCTGCCGACGAGGACGTGCTGGCCGCCCGTGCGCCGGTCCCGGGGACGGGCTGGTCGGTGGAGGTCGAGCAGCCGCGACGTCTCGCGCTGGGGGACGCCTGGCGCGACCTCGAGCGCGCCGTGCTCCTGCTTGCGATCATCACTGCCGGTGGCGTCGCGGGGGCGCTCGTCGTGGGGTTGCGGCTGCAGCGGGACGACGAGCGCCTGGCGACCGCCGTCGACGACGAGCGTGCGGCGCGCCAACGGGTCGAACGACTCGAGGGGGTGACGCTCGCTCTGGCCCGGGCGGTGACCTTCGAGGAGGTCACCGCGATCGCCGTCGGTCGCGCCGTGGAGGCCATGCGCGGCGACGGTGGCGGGCTCGGGGTGTGCCGCGACCGGCCTGGGGCCCTCGAGTTCGTGTCGGTCCACGGGTTCCGGTCGGGATCGGTCTACGAGCAGCACCGGACCGTGCCCCTCGACGCGCCGGCGCCGTCGGTGGACGCCGTGCGCGACGGGCGGCCGGTCTGGGTGCACCGCCGGGACGCGCTGCGGGAGCGGTACCCCCGTGCGGTCGAGGCCCTCGGCCCGGGGATCCGGACCGTGGGCGCCGTGCCGCTGCAGTTCGAGGGCGAGACGCTGGGCGTCCTGACCGTCCACTTCGAACGCGACGACGCGGTCGCTCCCGCCGACGAGCGGATGCTGGCGACGATCGCCGAGCAGGTCGCGCAGGCGCTCGGCCGGGTGCGCCTGCTCGAGGACCAGGCCCGCCGACGGCGCCAGGCCGAGGCCCTCCAGTCCTTCACCGCGGCCCTCTCCGGTGCGGCACAGGAGCGGCAGGTCCTCGAGGTGGTCGCGGAGGAGGGCGCCGCCGCCGCAGACGCCCGCCTCGCGAACCTGGGCATCGTCCATCCCGGCCGAGGCGTGGCCGTGCTCACCCACGACCCGTCCACCCCCCGGGACGTGGCGCAGGACTGGCCCTCGGTCGACCTCGACGACCGGACGCCGCACTCGGCGTGCATCCGCACCGGGCAGGCGGTCTACGTCGTCGACGACGCCGACCGGGTCGGTCGGTTCGACCACCTCGTGGAGGAGGCCCACCGGGCCGGGCTCGTCAGCACCGTGTCGTTGCCGCTGCGTTCGGCGGGCGGCGAGGTGATCGGGGCGCTCGGTTTCGGGTGGGAGACCGCGCAACCCTTCGACGCGGAGCAGGTCACCCATCTGGAGGCGCTCGCCCAGGTGGTGGCCCAGGCCGTGGACCGGGCCAGCGTGTACGAACGGGAGCGTCAGAGCCGCCGCCGTGCCGAGCGGCTCAACTCGATCGTCGCCGGTCTGGCCACGACGTCCGATGGCGAGGCGGCGGCGCAGCTGCTCGTGGCCGGCGCCATGGAGGGCGTCGGTGCCTCGGGCGGGTGCGTGATCCTGCTCGACGAGTCGGGCGCGTGGGGTGAGGCCGTCGGCGTCCTCGGCTCCGACACCCCGCCCGCCGGCAAGGTGCCCGGCCCTGCGCTGCTGCGCCACGCGGACGAGGCCCTCCGCGCTGGTCGGCCCGTGGTGGTGGGCTCTCGGCAGGAGCTCGTCGAGCGCTTCCCGGATCTCGATCCGCTCGAGGCCGGCCTCGCGCCGGCAGCGGCGGTGGTGGTGCCCCTCACGGCCGGTCTCGAGCAGCTCGGGGTGCTCCACCTCGCATGGTCCGAACCGCAGCCGCCGGTCCAGGAGCAGGCGTCGTTCCTCGGCATCCTCGGGATCCAGGGCGGGCAGGCGCTCGCCAGGGTCCGGACCTTCGAACGCGAGCACGAGATCGCATCCGAGCTGCAGCGGGCATTGCTGCCCGGCGAGCTGCCCTGGGTCGACCACGTCCGCCTCGCCGCCCGGTACGTCCCTGCGGCGGGTGGCGTGGAGGTGGGCGGCGACTGGTACGACGCCATCCCGTTCAACGACGGTCGGGTCCTGTTGGTGGTGGGCGACGTCGTGGGCCACGGCGTCCGCTCGGCGGCGGCGATGGGTCGGCTGGCGTCGGCGGCACGGGCGCTGGCGGGGAGCCATCCCGAGCCGGCGGCCCTGCTGTCGGCCCTCGACCGGGTGGCGGCGGACGATCCCGTGGCCTGGCTCGCCACCTGCGTCGCCGTGCTGGTCGACCCGGCCACGGGCACGGCGCGGTGGTCGACCGCAGGGCACCCGCCGCCGTTGCTGCGGCGGGCGGACGGATCGGTGACGGTGCTGTCCGGGGCGCGCTCCACGCCGCTCGGGTTCGTGGAGGGCGAACGGCCGGAGGCGCTCGTCGAGCTCGACGGGAGATCGCTGTTCGTTCTGTACACCGACGGGCTCGTGGAGCGTCGGCACCGCACCATCGACGAAGGTATCGAGGCCATCCGCGCTGCGGCCGCGCCCGAGCTCGGCGACGACCCGGCGGCGATCGAGGAGCGGGTGGACCGGCTGCTGATGGTCGGCACCCGGGGTTCCGACCACGCCGACGACGTCGTGGTGCTGTGCGCCGAGGTCCGACCGCACCCCGCCCGGTTCCGCCGCGTGGTACCGGCGGACCCGATGCGCCTGGCCCCGCTGCGGGACGACCTCCGGGCCTGGCTCCGTGGCCGTGGCGTGGTGCCCGACGACGTCACCGACCTGCTGCTCGCCGTCAACGAGGGCGCGGCGAACGCCGTGGAGCATGCCCACGGCGGCGACGGCCGGACGTTCGACGTGGAGGCGTGGATCGGTGGTCACGACGACGTGACGGTCCGGATCGCCGACCGGGGCCAGTGGCGGCCGCCGAACCCGCAGGCCTCCGGGCGGGGGTTCGGCATGCCGCTGATGCACCGTCTCGCCGACGAGGTCGACGTCGAGGAGGGCCGGGACGGCACCACCGTCACCCTGCGCAAACGGGTCCGTTCGCACTGACGGGGCCCCGCGGCTCAGCCGTGGTCGCGGAGGTCCTCCTTCCACGACCGGAAGCGGTCGTGGACGGTGCCGCTCGGCCCGGCGCCGTGGCCGCCGCCGTCGGGGAGGAGGCGGAACTCGACGGCCCGGTCGAGATCGTCGGCGTCGAGGGCGAGGTAGCGGGCGTCCGCACCGGCGGCCGGGCCCACCCGCCACAACAGCCAACGGCCCACCCTGCGCTTGTAGGTGGGGACCCGCTCGGCATCGGCGGTGTCGGGTCCGAAGATCAGGTCGTCGCCCAGACCGAGGAGGCGGGCCGGCGCCTCCACCCATGCGCTCGCCGGGATGTTGCGGTCACGGACCGGGGTGGGCGGCAGGTCCACGGTGTGGACCGGCGTGGGGTCGAGGGGCCGCTGGTCGTAGGGGAGCGCGTCGGCCACCTCACCACCCCCGCTCGACCCACTCGTCCAGGCTGGGGCGCTCCCGACCGATGGTGGTGTCGAGCCCGTGGCCGGGCAGCACGAGCGTGCCGGCGGGGAGCGGGGCGAAGAGGCGGCGCTCGATCGACTCGATGATGGTGGGGAAGTCGCCGCCGGGGAACGAGGTGTTGCCCGGTCCGCCGGGGAACAGGGTGTCGCCGGAGAACAACACCGGGTGGTCCTCGAGCCGGAAGCAGATGGAGCCCGGCGTATGGCCGGGGGTCTTGATGGTGCGCAGCCGGAGACGGCCGACGGTGAGCACCTCGTCGTGCTCGAGGACCTGGTCGTAGCTGGGGAGCATGTCTGCGTCCTCGGCCGTGACGTGGACCTCGTAGCCGGCGTCGCGGAGTTGGGGGACGGCCTGGATGTGGTCCCAGTGGCCGTGGGTCTCCAGCACCGTGCGGACCTCCAGCCGCCGGCACAGCTCGAGCAGCTGCTCGTGCTCGTTGGCGGCGTCGATCAGCGCTGCCTCACCGGTCTGGCGGCAGCGGACCACGAACACGTTGTTGTCGACCGGCCCGACCACGAGCCGGTGGATCTCGGCGAGGCTGTCCTGGTAGTGCAGCTCGGCGGGCATGGGCGCCTCCCTCGGTCGGGTCCCTCGGTCGGGTGGGGTGACCCTACCCGGGCTCGTGGGCTCAACCGATGAGCGACGGGGTCCGGGTGGAGTCGAGCACCACACCCGGCTGCTGCCCGACGAAGAGGTCGGCCGGATCACCGGTGACCGACTTCGCCACCACGTCGAGGCGGATCCATTCGGTGCCCGCCGGGAGGCCCGAGAGGTCGATCGTGTCGGCGCCGAGGATCACGAGGTCCTCCTCGTACCCGACGGTGCCGTCGGGCAACGTGATCGTGACGACGAGCTCGGAGAAGTCGCTGAGGGACGCGTCGGTGACGAGGAAGCGCGTCCAGACCTCGGTGCCGTCCACACAGGTGCACGGGTAGAGGGTGGCCGACGCACTCGCGGTGTCGCAGGGGTACTGCCCGTCGTCGAGGTTGAAGCTCCAGAGCTTGCCGCTGTCGCCGAGCCCGTAGACGCAGGCTCCGCCGTCGGTGGTGTAGCCGTAGTCCTTGTGGTTGTTGCCGGCCCAGCCCGTCCCGTTGAACCCGGTGCAGGCGTCGCCCCACGGTCGGGAACCGCTGGTGCGCGTCCAGTCCCAGCATCGGGCGCCGAACCCGGGGTAGGGGAAGACGGTCCGGGTGGCGGTCTCGAGCTCCTGGAACATGGCGGTGGCGGTGTTGCTCCACCCGCTGTTCACGAAGCTGTACATCCCCGGGATCGTGAACCAGCTGCCGCCGTTCCGGGGATAGCACGAGTGGCCACTGCTGGAGCCGTGCCAGCCCGTCCGCGCGCAGACGCCGGCGTCGGCGCCCGCGTTGTTCCGGACCACGAAGAGGTAGTGGAAGTCGTTGGGCACCTTCGGGTAGCCGAACCCGCTGCAGGTGGCGTTCGTGGTCGTGTCCCAGCAGGAGATCCAGCTGCCCGTGTTCCCGCCCTGCTTGGCCCTGTTCAGCAGGAGGTAGATCCGGCCGCCGTCGCCGACGGCCATGTCGAAGGGCACCACGCCAGGCGCGACGATGCCGTTCGCGATCCCGCCCGATTGGAGGTCGAAGGCGACGTTGCCGGTGAATGCGCTGTTCTTCGGGTAGCCGCTGCACACCGCAGGGGAGGAGGAGACGTCGATGCAGCGGATGGTGGTGTCGTCACCCAGGAAGAAGAGCCGGTTGCCCACGGCGATCGGGCCGCCGAACCGGGTCCCCCAGGTGACCGCCCCCGGGTTGCGCTTGTAGGCGGCGATCTCGAACGGGTTCGTGTAGCCCGTGCACTTCGCGTGGGTGGATGCGTCCCAGCAGCCGAGCCCGGTGGTGCCGGCGGCCTGGACGATGAAGAAGATCCGGTTGCCGATGGCGGTGAGGATCGGCGTCTGGTTCGACGACATGTCCGAGTACGGCAGCACCGGGTAGGCGTTGGTGCACTTCAGCTGGGTGGTGGGGTCGATGCAGTGGATGCGGGCCGGGCTGATGTGGTGGAACTGGTTGAAGAACATCCCGTTCACCGGGATGGAGATGTAGCCGTCGCCGCCGGTGCCGGCGTTGACCGAGTGGCCGATGGGCCGTTCGAGCAGCACGGTGGGGCCACAGGTGGCGCCGCAGGCGCCGGCCACGGCCTGGGCGTCGCGACGGATCGTGGTCTGCCCGCGGCCGAGCATGCCCGCCAGGAAGGGCTGCACCCGCTGGGTGACCTGCACGTCGGAGTGCCAGGTGACGCCGATGCGGGTGAACGAGAACGAGGCGTCGGCCGAGCTGATGCCGTTCAGCGCGAGGACGCTCTGGCCGGTGGCGGTGGCGGTGGCCGTGGCGGTGGCATCGGCGACGGAGGTCCCGCCGTCCACGAGCTCCACGTACTGCTCGATGGCGGCGAGCGCAGCGGCGTCGGCGGCCTTCTGGGATCGGGCGCCCGCCTCGTACCAGAGGCCGGCGTCGAGCGCGAACGCCGCTATGCCGAGCAGCACCAGGGACCCGATGGCGATCAGCACGGTCACGTAGCCACGGTCGCTGCGGCGTGCCGGGTGCTGGGATCGGATGCGGAGGCGGTTCGGCACGGAGGTCACCACTCAGCGGATGGGGAGCATCACGGCGCTCTCGGAGAGCGTTCGGGTCATGAACGGCAGCAGGCCCGTGAGGTTCGTGTGCTGGACGCGGATCGTGACGCCGATGCCGTTGGTGCCGTCGAACAGGGCGGCCCGCTCGGTGGGGCAGAAGAAGCGGTCGGCCACGGTGCAGTCGGCACCGAAGGCGGGAGCCCCGACACCGGTGGCCACCGAGGTGACGATGGTGCCCGAGTAGACGTTGCACCAGTCGGAGACGCCCGTGGAGGAGGAGGAGTTCGGGCTCAGGTTCAGCAGGGCGGTGTCGCACGCCGCACTGGCCGTGCCGTCGTTCTCCGCCCGGAAGACCATGACGCCGAGGATCGTGCTGCGTTCCGCGCCCGAGTACTCGAGGGCGACGTCCCGCAGGACGTCGGCGTCGACGAGCTCGTGCTCGTAGTTGCGGGCGAGGTCGAGGGTGGCGGTCCTCGCCGACCAGTTCAGGTCGGTCTCGGCGTGCGCCATCAGGCCGTACTCGACCAGGCCGAACATGAACATGATGAAGATCGGCAGCACGAAGGCCGCCTCCACGAGCACCGCACCGCGCTCTCGCCCAGCCTGCTGCCGTCGGAGGGTCATGTCGGCGGCTCGATCGAGACGATGGCGCGGCGGGAAAGGTTGATGTTCCGACCGAGGACCCCCGTCAGGGACTGGTGGACGAAGCGGACCTCGATCCCGAGGAGGCTGCGGGGATCGCGTTCGCCGGGGCAGAAGCCGTTGACGGCGACGCACTGGAGCTCGGCGGCCGTCGGGCGGAGGTTCGAGTAGACGTTGCAGGAACCGTCCTCGACGCCGTTCGAGCAGCTCGCGCTCGGGGGTGCGTTGGGGCCCGTCGGCACGTGGATGATGACGCGGGGACGGCGTCGACGTCGACGGGGTCGAGGCGGCTGCGCAGCTCGGTGAGGATCTGGGTATCCGCGTCCGAGTCGTCCCGCGCGATCGACGCTTCGCGCCCGGCCTCGGCCACGGCCGTGCCGAGGGCGAGGTGCGACGAGCTGAGCATGGAGAGCTCGATGGAGCCGAGGATGACCAGCATCACGATCGGCGTGACGAGGGCGGCCTCGACGATGGCCGCGCCGCGCTGGCCCTGCGCCCTCGTCGATCCATGGATCCGCCGCATCCCGGGGGTGATCGGCCACCTGCGTGCTCGGGTTGAGCCCACAGATCCGAACGTCTCAGGCGCGGGCGTCGAGGTACCGGGTCGGGGACGCCGCGTACGGGACGAGCACCGAGGGGACGGCACCCGGGGCGACGTCGACCGCCCAGACGTCGGCCACGGGCTGGACGATCGTGGCGTCGTCGCGGGTGACCGAGTAGAGGACGGTGTCCTCGTCGAGCCACTCGACCTGGTCGTCCACGTACCGGGTCTCGCCGAGCTCCCACTCCTCGCCGGACCGGAGGTCTCGGACGATCAGCGACCGGGGTGCCGGCGCCCCCTCCACCGGCCGCTTGAACACCACGTACCGGCCGTCGGGCGACACCGACGGGCAGCTCCCGCGCGGCAGCTCCGGGGTGGCGATGCCGGTGGTCGCGTCGATCCGGAGCACCTCGGCCACGCCGCCGGAGCCGTCGGGCGCCACGCGGGCCCGGCTCGGGAGGCCGGTGGGGAACCAGTCGATCTCGGGCCGTCCGGGCTCGTCGAGGGAGCGGATCGTCGCCGTGCCCGCGGCCGGCATCCCGATCGCGGCGTCGGAGCGGAGGCACACCAGCACGCCGCCGCCGGCGTGGACGCGGTCGCAGCGCTCGTCCTCGAGGCCGTCGACCGGTCGGCGGGTCCCGTCGGGCCCCACCACGGCCAGGGTGCCGTACGCGTCGCCGGGGATCCGCTGCACGACGAGGAGCTCGCCGTGCACCAGGGCGGGGGCCGTGGCGGCGACGGTTGTGGTCGGGGCGCTCGTCGGAGACGCGGTCTCGGACCCGGCCTCGCCTGCGGCCGAGAAGGCCGCGAGCTC
>JBEIGA010000149.1:0-10099 GCA_040382135.1 Acidimicrobiales bacterium | reverse complement strand
GGATCGGGGATCTGCTTCACACAGACGACGACGTTCATAGACGCTCAGTCTGGTGGGCGCGGCCCGTTCGCGAAAACCCAAGCGGGCAGTCCGTGCCACCGCCGTCTGGTGCAGACCACCCGATCCGCGCCAGAGTTCGCGTCCGTGAAGGTCCTGCTCGTGGTCAACCCGTCGGCGTCGTCGGTCACGGCGCGCACGCGGGTCGTGATCCAGAAGGCGCTCGCCGCCGACCACGAGTGCACCGTCGCCGAGACCAACCGCCGGGGCCACGCGGCTCGGCTCGCCCAGGGCGCCGCGGCCACGGGTGCGGACGTGGTGGTCGTCCTCGGCGGCGACGGCACCCTCAACGAGGCGGCGAACGGCCTGGCCCGGACCAGGACCGCCCTCGCCCCGCTGCCCGGCGGCTCCACCAACGTGTTCGCCCGGACACTGGGCCTCTCCGACGATCCGGTCGAGGCCACGGGCCAGCTGCTCGAGGCGCTCGCGCAGCGATCGATCCGCCGGGTCGGGCTCGGATCGGTGAACCACCGCTACTTCCTGTTCCATGCAGGGCTCGGTTTCGACGCCGCCGTGGTGGAGCAGGTGGAGAAGCGAGGCTCCCTCAAGCGCTACGCCGGCCACCCCCTGTTCGCCTGGGCGGCGATGGACACCTTCGTCCGCCACTACGACCGGCGTCGCCCCGCCTTCTCCGTGCGCGTGGCCGGCGAGGAGCCCGTCGACGGGGTGTTCACGATCTGCATGAACACGAACCCGTACACCTACCTGGGCACCCGTCCGTTCGACATCGTCCCCGAGGCGACCCTCGACCGCCCCCTGGCGGTGGTCACCTTCCGCTCTCTCCGGGCGCTGCGCCTCGGCCGCCTCGCCCTCGCCGCGCTGCGCGGGAACACGAAGGCGTTGCGACGCTCACGGGCCCTGCGGATCGCCGTCGACGTGACCGAGGCCGAGATCGTCGGGTACCGACCCTTCCCGTACCAGGTCGACGGCGACTACCTCGGTGAGGTCGAGCGGCTCACCCTCCGATACGAGCCCGACGTGCTCGACCTGGTCATCCCCCGCCCGGCCGGGGGCTGAGCGGGTCCCCACCGGGCCGGTCGAGCACGCCCCGGGCACGATCAGGGTGGTTGGTGATGATGCCGTCCACCCCCATCCCGGCGAGCTCGACCATGCGCGCCGGATCGTCGACGGTCCAGACGTACACGGCGAGCCCGGCGGCATGGGCCTGCCCGACCAGGTCCCGGTCCACGAACGGGTCGTAGGGGTGGATCGCCGCGTGGCCATGGGCCACGGCGCGGCCCACCACCGCGGCGTGGTCCCGGAGGTCGAAGGTGAGCCAGCCCGTGGGCAGCTCCGGGGCCTCGGCACGGAGACGGTCGATCGTCTCCTTCGTGAACGACGACACGATCACCCGAGCGGCGGCCGACCCGTCCGGACCCAGCCAGGAGCGGATCACCTGCGCCACGGCCACGGCGATGTCGTTCGACGGGTCGAAGTCCGGCTCCGCCGGATCGTTCTTGATCTCGACGTTCACCCCCATGCCGGCGCAGGCGTCGAGGGCCTCCGCCAGGGTGGGTACTGCGGCGGGCAGTTCGGCGGCGGGGGTCGCGACGATCACCCGGCCGTCGGGGAGGTGGGCGTCGTGGTGGACGACGAGCGCCCCGTCGGCGCTCCGTCGCACGTCGAGCTCGACCCAGTCGGCACCCAGCTCCCGGGCGTGGCGGAAGGCCTCGAGGGTGTTCTCGGGCCGGCTGCCGGAGGCGCCGCGGTGGGCGATGACGAGACAGGGGCGACGCGGATCGTTCACCCCCCGAGCCTGACACCCCGAAGGGTGGTCGTGTCGACACGTCGGGTAGCTGATGGGGAAGATGTGACGGGTGTTGCTCACGTTGCGTGGGCGCGTGTAGCGTCTGCGTGGCGAAGGAACGGCTGGGGCGAGGGCGAGGCCACAGCAGGAAAGGGCGCACGATGCGTGGAGGGGTCGTGACCGATTTCGTGGGGGCTCCCACGGCGGCACCGCAACACCCGACGGACTGGCGAAAGGCCGCGGCATGCCGCGACACCGACCCCGCCCTGTTCTTCCCCGTCGGGACCACGGGAACCGCCGTCGACCAGATCGTGGCGGCGAAGCGGGTGTGCAACGCCTGCCCGTCGCAGACCGCGTGCCTCGAGTTCGCCCTGGCCACGAACCAGGACTCCGGTGTGTGGGGCGGGCTCACCGAGGACGAGCGGCGGACCATCCGCCGGGCCCGCGTCCGCGCCCAGCGCACCATCGCGTAGGGGGAACGGGCGCCTAGGGGGAACGGGCGCGTAGGGGGAGCGGGCGCCTAGGGGGAGCGCCTCGGCGCGGGGACCCGGAGGGTGACCACGGTGCCCGAACAGCCCGTGCGCGGCCGCAGTTCGATCGTGCCGCCCAGATCCGCCTCGACGAAGGTGCGCACGATGGTGAGCCCGAGCCCGTCGGCGTCCTCGAGGCGGAACCCCTCGGGCAGGCCGACCCCGTCGTCGCGGACCTCGATGGTGACCACCTCGCCGTCGTCCGCCAGGAGCACCTCGACCTGCCCCGGCGACGCCCCGCCGACCGGGTAGGCGTGGTCGACCACGTTCTGCAGGAGCTCCGTGATCACCACGGCGAGCGGGGTGCTGGTCTCGGGCGGCAGCACCCCGGTCGTCCCCGACACGGAGAAGCGGATGGGGCGCTCCGGCGAGACGAGCGACTCCTCCACCAGGCGAACGAGCGGTCGGACGATCTCATGGAACGGCACGTCGTCCTCGGCCCCCTGGGCGAGGGTGTCGTGCACCACGGCGATGGCGGCGATGCGGCGCACCGACTCGAGCAGGGCCGCCTTGGCCTCCTCCGACGCCAGCCGGCGGCTCTGCAGGCGCAGTAGCGACGAGACCGTCTGCAGGTTGTTCTTCACCCGGTGGTGGATCTCGCGGATCGTGGCGTCCTTCGACAGCAGCAGCCGGTCCCGCCGCTTCAGGTCGCTGATGTCCCGGACGAGCACCACGGCACCGGTGGCGATGCCGCCCTCGAACAGGGGGATGCACCGGAACACCACCGTGCTGTCCGAGCCGCGCTCCACCTCGGCGATCACCGCCATGCGCCGGCTGTAGGCCGAGCGGATGGCGTGGTCGGCCGCGGCGAGCTCGTCGAGCGCGGTCCCGAACACGTTGCGGTGCACGCCGAGGCGGTGCAGCGCGGACACCGCGTTCGGCGACGCGAACTGTACGAACGCCCCCACGTCCACCAGCATCAGCCCGTCACCCACCCGGGGGGCCTTGTAGTGGTCCTCCTCGTCCCGCTCGAACGGGTACTCGCCCCGACTCACCATGCGGGCGAGCCGGTCGAATGCGTCGAGGTAGTTGCGCTCGAGATCGCTGGTCTCCCGCCGGTACGACGGCAGCCGCTCACGGGTGAGCGCCCCGATCACCGCACCGCGGCAGCGGATCGGGACGGACAGCACCCGCGTGTCGCCGAGGCGGTGGTGGAGCAGATCGCCCTCGGCGATGACGCCCTCGGCGTACGCCCGCGCCACGAAGGGCCGATGCTGCTCGTCGACGGTCTCGCCGACGGGATCGTGGTGGTACAGGGTCTGCGAGGTGGTGGACCGGACGTGGTTCAGGACCACGAACTGCCCGGGCTCGGTCGTCGGCGCGTAGAGCAGCACGTCGGCGAAGCTGAGGTCGGCCAGCAGGCCGGTGGAGCGGGCGAGCCGCTGCAGGTGCTCGATCTGGGGCGCGGTGAGCCGGGTGCGGTCCCGGGCGAGCTCGACGAGGCTGGCCACCCCGGCATCGTAGGGCGGCCCGGCCCGAGGCGGCCCCGTCCCCGGGCTGCTCAGGCCTCGCCCAACAGCTCCTCGGCGAGGCGGGCGAGACCGTCGAGGTCCGTCGGGGCGTCGGCCTGCTCGGGCACCCGGAGCGGACCCGGCACCAGACCGAGCCGGGCGAGGGCGGCGTCCTCCGCGACCCCGCGGGCGTGGAGCGCGTCGTGCAGCGCCAACAGGGCGTCGAGGAGGCGATCCACGTCGGGCGGCGCATCGGGGCCGAGCGCTGATCCCACCTCGCCCGCCACCCCTGCACGCATGCGACGGAGGCGTCGGGCAGCCTCGACCGCGCGGGCGGACGACGCGTCGTAGGGCACGGTGCGGTTGGCCACCACCACCGGGCCGGGCAACCCTCGGTCCGCCAGCGCCGTCACCAGTCCCGTGGCGTCGTCCACCGGTCCCGGTTCGGGCGAGGTGACCAGCACGTAGCCCGTGGCAGGGTCGGCGAGGGTCCCGGCCACGGCGCGGGCGCGTGCTGCGAACCCCTCGTGCAGCTGCTGGAGCAGATCGAACAGGTCGGCGATGTCGCGGAGGAACCGGCGCCCGAGCAGGCGGTCCGCCACCACCAGGAAGGGCTTCGACGCGGCCGACATCACCCGGGTCCGCGAAGGGATCGTGAGCCACCGCAGGAGTCGGCTCTCGAAGAACTCCGCCATCCGACCCGGCGCGTCGAGGAAGTCCACCGCGTGCACCGAGGGCGGGGTGTCGACGATGACGAGGTCGAAGCGCTCGTCCCGCCGCAGGGCCTCCAGCCGCTCGATCGCCGCGTAGTTCTGGGCGTGGACGAAGCGGCCGGTGATCGTGCGGAACAGGGGGTTGGCGAGGAGGGCGTCGCGGGTGGCGGGATTCGGGGCGTGGGTGGTGACGACGTCGCGCCAGGCGGCCTCCGGATCGAGCATCGACGCCCACAGGTCACCGGTGATGCCGGGACCGCGCACCTGCTGGATCTCACCGGTGAACGACCCGATCCCGAGGGCCGAGGCGAGACGACGGGCGGGGTCGACGGTCAGCACCAGCACCCGGCGCCCACGACGGGCCGCGGCCACCCCGAGGGCGGCGGCAGTGGTGGTCTTGCCGACACCGCCGGCGCCGACCACCACCACGACGCGCCCCTCGTCGACGAGCTCGGCGAGCCGCTCCCTCACGAGAGGGTCAGCTCCTCGGCCAACGCGGCGACGAGCCCGTCGACCACGATGCGGCGGGGACCGAGCGGGAGCTCCGGGAGCAGGACCACCGGGACCCCCGAGGGCAGGCCGGCGCGGAGGCGGTGCAGTTCGTCCTGGGCGACCGCCTGTCGATGGCGGACGTGGCGGGCGGCGGCCAGCAGGTCCTCCGCTCCGGGCCCGAGCGCCGTCCGGAGCGCCTGCGGGTCGAGGGCGTCGAGCGCGGCGGACTCGACCCGGCCGAACGGGGTCCCCGGGACCCGGTTCACGACCACCGCGGCGAGGTCCACCCCGGTGGCGGCCATGCGCTCGACCAGTTCGATCGTCTCGGTCACGGCCAGCTCCTCGGGCGTCGCCACGACCACGACGCCCGTGACCTCCGGATCCGTGAGGAGGTCCAGCATCCACGCCGTCTGGGCGCGGACGGGCCCGACCCCGACGGCGTCGTGGATCGCGCCGGTCACGTCGAGGTGTCCGAGCGCCTGCCCGCTCGCCGGACCGTCGACCACGACGAGATCGGCCTGCTCCCGGCGCACCTCGTCGGCCACCTTGCCGATCACGAGCACCTCCCGCACGCCCGGAGCGGCACCCGCGAGGAAGTCGAGGCTCCGGGCCACCGGACCGAGGCGGGTCAGGAGCGGCACCCGCAGCTCCCGCTCGACGTACTCCCTGATGGCCGCCTCGGTCCGGACGGCGAACGCCCGGAGCCCTGGCGAGACCTCTGCGGGCTCGAAGACCAGGGGTGCCACGCCGAGCGCGTCGGCCAGGTCGTCGACCGGGTCGGCCTCGGCCAGGAGGACGGACCGGGAGGCGGCCGCCAGCCGCGCCAGTGCGGCGGCGACGACGGTCTTGCCCGTACCCCCCTTCCCGGTGACGAGGAGCAGCCGGCGCTGCAGGAGGGGGTGGAGGTCGTCCGGTGCGGGGTTCAGCCGCCGAACCCGATCGACCGCTCGGTCTTCACGCCGAGATCGACGTAGGCGATCTTGTCGGTGGGCACGCCCACCTGACGGCCACGGCGGTCGGCCAGCCAGAGCATCGGCGCACCGCCGGTGATGGCCCCCTCGATCTCGGCGCGCAGCGCGTCGCGGTCGGTGTCGTCCGTCATCTCGAGGACGAGCTCCTTGGGGCTGTAGGTCACGCCGATGCGGACGTCCACGGGGTCCTCCTGGGACTCAGATGAGTTTCAGCTCGGGACGGTACCGGCGGGTGGGGGCCAGCTCCACGTCGATCCGCTCGGCGATCCGGTGGAACGCGCCCGAGACCTCGCTGTCCGGGGCCACCGCGACGACGGGCCGGCCCTCGTCGCTGCCCTCGCGCAGGGGGATCACGAACGGGATCTGCCCGACCAGCGGGACACCGAGCGACTCGGCGAGCGCCGCACCGCCACCGGCGCCGAACAGCTCGTACCGCGTGCCGTCGTCGCCGGTGAACCAGGACATGTTCTCGATGACGCCGTGCACCTTGAGGTTGACCTTCTCGGCCATGAAGCCCACGCGCTGGGCGACCTTCTGGGCGGCGGCCTGCGGCGTGGTCACCACGTAGAGCTCGGCGCGGGGCAGGAACTGGGCGAGCGAGATGGCGATGTCGCCCGTGCCCGGGGGGAGGTCGACCAGGAGGAAGTCGGGCTCGTCCCAGTAGACGTCGGTGAGGAACTGCTCCAGCGCCTTGTGGAGCATGGGGCCACGCCAGATGACCGGCTGGTCCTCCTCCACGAAGAAGCCCATCGAGATGCAGCGGACGCCGTGCACCTCGGGCGGGACCAGCATGCGATCGATGACGGTGGGCGGACGGTCCACGCCGAGCATGCGCGGGATCGAGAAGCCCCAGACGTCGGCGTCGACCACGGCGGCGGTGTGGCCCCGCTGCGCGAGCGCGATGGCGAGGTTCGCGGTGACCGACGACTTCCCCACCCCGCCCTTGCCGGAGGCGATCAACAGCACCCGGGTCCGGCTCGACGGGTCGGCGAAGGGGATGGCCCGACCCTCGGCGTGACCGTGCGCCGCGTTGGTGCCCGCGGTGGCCGCGGGGTCGCCGTGGAGCATCTGGCGCAGGGCGGCGCGGTCCTCGTCGGTCATGACCGTGAACTCGACCCCACCGGTCGCCACGCCGGGCAGGCCCTCGAGCGCTGCGGTCACCCGGTTGGTGATCTCCGCCTTGAGCGGACACCCCGGCACGGTGAGGGCGACGAGGACCTGGACGTGGTCGCCGTCGATGCGGACCTCGCGCACCATGTTGAGGTCGACGATGCTGCGGTGCAGTTCCGGGTCCTCGACAGGACGCAGGGCGTCGACGACCTGCTCGGTGGTGACCGGCATCGGGTTGCTCCTCGGGCAGCGGGACTCAGGCAGCGGGACCCGGACTGCGACACGTTCCGCGAGCCCCGGGATTTCTCCTATGGCGATAGGTAGAATACCGGCGTGGCCCGTCCAACCCCCACCCCAGCCCCGGGTCTCGAGGCCACCGCGGCGCCCGTCGAGGAGCTCGAGCCCCCGTCGTCGGGCAGCCGTTCGCCGGCGCTCACGCCGACCGAGTTCGCCGCCACGGTCACCGCCATCACCTCGGCCTTCGGCGACCCGACCCGGCGCGACATCTACCTGTTCGCCCGGGAACACGAGGACGGCGTCACCGCCGGCGAGTGCGCCGAGCACTTCGACCTCCACCCGAACGTCGCCCGCCACCACCTCGACAAGCTGGCGAGCGGGGGCTACCTCGAGGTGGCCACGGTCCGCAGCGCCGGCGGCGGCGCCGGCCGGCCCTCGAAGCGCTACCGGGTCACCGCTCCGGACGAGGCGCTCGCCGTCCCCGTCCGGCACGACGACGTCCTCGTGACGCTGCTCGGCCGGGCCCTCGCCCTCCTGCCGGCCGACACGGCGGAGCGGCTCGCCGAGGAGGTCGGGCGCGACTACGGCCGGACGATGGCCCAGGGGATGGGCGGCGAGGACGCCCAGCGCTCCTTCCGGTCCGCCCTGCACGCCGTGGCCGACGCCCTCACCGCCCACGGGTTCGCCGCCCGGGCGGACAACCACGAGGGGCAGCTCCGCATCGTCGCCGAGCACTGCCCCTTCGGCGGGTCGGCCATCGAGCACCCGGTGATCTGCGCGGTCGACCGCGGCATGGTCCAGGGCATGCTCGAGACGCTCTACGGGGAGCACCGCACCGACCTGCGGACCTCCCAGGCTTTGGGTGCGAACGTGTGCATCACCGAGGTCACCGGCTGACCTGCCGGCCTCCCACCCACCACCCCTGCCGTGCGCCGCCACTACCTCGACCACGCCTCCACCTCGGCGCTCCGGCCCGCAGCGCGCGCGGCGATGCTCTCCGTGCTCGGCGAGCCCGCCGCCGACCCGGGACGGATCCACGAAGAGGGCATGGCGGCCCGGGCGGTCGTGGAGCAGGCCCGGGAGCAGGTGGCGGCGCTCCTCGGCGCCCGGCCGCGCGAGGTGGTGTTCACCAGCGGTGCCACCGAGGCCATCGGCACCGCCGTCTGGGGAGCTGCCGAGCGGGGGAAGCACATGGTCGTGCCTGCAGTGGAGCACTCCGCGGTGCGCCTGCACGCCGCCCGCCTGCTCGGCGACGACGGCGTCACGATCGTCGGCGTGGACGGCACGGGTCGGGTCGACGTCGACGAGCTGCTCGCCGCGATCCGGCCGGACACCGCGCTCGTCCACCTGCAGTGGGGCAACCACGAGGTCGGGACGGTCCAGGACGTCGCCGCCGCCGCTGCCGCCTGCCGGGCGCGCGGGGTCCTCCTCCACGTCGACGCCGCCCAGGCGGCGGGACGGGTGGCCCTCGACTTCGGCGCGCTCGGCATCGATCTGCTGTCCGTGAGCTCGCACAAGTTGGGCGGTCCGCCGGGCGTGGGCGCGCTCCTGGTGCGCCGCGGCCTGCGGCTGCGCCCGCTCCTGCTGGGCGGCGACCAGGAGCGGGCCCGCCGCGCCGGGCTCGAGAACGTGCCCGGGATCGCGGGCTTCGGGGCGGCCTGCACCGAGCTGGCGGACGGGGGGCTCGAGCGTGAGGCGCACACCGCGGCGCGCCATGCCGAGACGTTGCGCGTCGCCGCCACCGCCGTCCCCGGCGTCACCTCGTTCGGGCACCCCGTCCATCGCCTGCCCCACCTCGTGTGCCTCGGGATCGAGGACGTCGAACCGCAGGGCGTGCTCCTCGGGCTGGACCGGGCCGGCGTCGCCGCCCACTCCGGCAGCGCCTGTGCGTCCGAGTCGCTCGAACCGTCCCCCGTGCTCGAGGCGATGCGCGTGGACGCCCACCGCTCCCTCCGCCTCTCCGTCGGCTGGAACACCATCGAGCCCGACGTCGCCGCGGCGGCCGCTGCGCTGCCCGAGGTGATCGGGCGCCTGCGCGCCCTCGCCGGCCACGGGTCCTGACGGGTACGCTCGGCCTGTGACCCTGTTCCTCGTGCGGCACGCACATGCGGGCGATCGGTACCAGTGGCACGGCGACGACGCCGAGCGGCCGATCTCCCCCAAGGGCCTTCGCCAGACCGAGGCGATCACCGCTGCGCTGGCCGCCGAACCCGTCGGACGGGTGCTCAGCAGCCCGTACGTCCGGTGTCGTCAGACCATCGCCCCGCTGGCCGATCGCCTCTCCCTGCAGCTCGAGCTCGAGGACCTGCTCGCGGAGGGCACCTCCGGCCGAGCTGCGATGACGCTGGCCAAGACCCTCGCCGACACCGTGGCCGTGCTCTGCAGCCACGGGGACGTCATCCCCGAGCTGCTGTCGGAGCTCATCGCCGACGGGGTGCGGATGATCGGGCCCCGGAAGTGCGAGAAGGGGTCCATCTGGCGCATCGACGCCGTGGACGGGCGCTTCACCGCCGCCACCTACCTCGGTCGCCCCGGCGAGGGCTGAGCCGCCCCTCAGCAGGAGAGGCCGCTCGCAACGAGGTACTCCTGCAGCTTGGGGTCCTGGGAGGCGGCGCAGAAGACCGCGAGGTCGGCCTCGGCCTCCGCCGTGCGGCCGAGCTCGGTCAGCAGGATCGCCCGGTAGACCCGGGGGTGGGGCAGGTCCGGGGCGAGCTCGACGGCGCGTGCGAGCTGGGCGAGCGCTCGTGGGACCAGGATCTCCTGCTGTTCCGGGGTCGCGCCGGCCTGCGAG
>JBEIGA010000148.1:0-10103 GCA_040382135.1 Acidimicrobiales bacterium | reverse complement strand
CCGCCGACCGCCACCGAGACCGACTTCCAGAGGCTCGCCGCGTAGGGGAGGTCGACCCGTTAGCCGTAGTCGACGTCGCCGCCGTGGGTGGAGCGGGGTCCGGGATGGGGTTGCCAGAACACGACGTTCTGCGCCTCGACGCCACCGTCGACGTGCACGACGTCGTAGTCGCGCACCGCCGTGTGCGGCTCCTGGCCGAGGTAGTCCGTGTGCACGTACGGGAAGTGGGCGATGTCGAGGAAGTTCTCGACGATCCGCGGCCCCGTGGCGGTCAGCACCTTCGGTCCGAACGGGGGGACGTCGACCCCGCGGTCCTCCCACCCGGGGAAGCCGGGCAGGTTGCGGGGCGCGTCACCGAGACAGACCCACCACATGCCGTAGGCGGCCTGCACGTGCACCGTCCGCAGCGAGCAGGCATCGGGGACGGACTGCTCGGGGTGCGCGGGACGAGCCACGCAGGTCCCGTCGGCGGCGAACACCCAGCCGTGGTACGGGCACTGCAGGTGGACGCCGTCGAAGGTCCCGATGGACAGCTGCGACCCTCGGTGGGGACAGGTGTCGGGGAGCGCCGTGACGGTGCCGTCGGCGTCCGAGAGCAGCACGTAGCGGCCCTCGAGCAGGCGGAACGGGAGCATGCCACCGGGTGCGAGGTCCCCGATCGCCGCCACCGGGAACCACTCGTCGAGCACCGACGCCCGGGCGTCGGTGCCGCTCCCGCCGGAGCCGGTCATGTCAGCGTTCCTCTCGGAAGTACGGGATGGCGAGGGCGGCGGGGGCGTCGGTGGCCCGCACCCTGCGCCCGAGGTGCGCCGCGCCCGCCGGCACCAGGATCACGATGAGCGTGACGAGGTACGGCAGCATCGACAGCAGGAAGCCCATGTCGCTCGCCGAGAGGAAGGGCAGATCCCAGTTCCGCGCCTTCGCCGTGGTCTCGAACGAGATCATGGCGCCGAAGAGCAGAGCGCCGGCCACGACCCGGAACGGACGCCAGGCGGCGAAGATCACCACTGCCAACGCCACCCAGCCACGTCCGCGGGCGATGTCCGGAGACCAGGTGGGCGTGATGGTGAGGACCATGTACGCGCCCGCCGCACCGCTGATGGCGGCACCGAGCACCGTGTAGAAGAACCGGATGCCCATGACGCTGGCGCCGACCGCGTCGGCCGCTCCCGGGCTCTCGCCGACGGCCCGGACCGTCATGCCGTGCCGGGTCCGGAACAGCAGGAACCAGAGGGCCGCGGGGACCACCAGGTACGCGAGGTAGGTCACGGCGTCGTGGTACAGGAACGCCTCGAAGAACTCGTTGTCGGTGAACACGCCGAACGGGTCGAGCTCCTGGAACTGGGTCTCCGTCGGAATGGGCGTGCCCGTCCGGTTGGTGCCGAGCTGGTTGGCCAACCCCACACCGCCGAGCGCCAGCGCAAGGCCGAGCAGCACCTGGTTGGCCCGGATCACCACCGTCCCGAGGGCGAATGCCGCGCCCATGAAGGCTGCACCGAGCATGCCGGCGAGCAGGGCGAGCCAGGAGCTCTCGATCCCCCACTCCTGCACGCTGATCACCGCGAAGACGGCGCCGATGCCGATCAGGCCCTCCTGACCCAGGTTCAGCACGCCCACGCGCTCGTTGAGCATGACGCCGGTGGCGGCGAGCACCACGACGGTGGACGCCGGGATGGCAGAGCCGAGGATGCTGAGGAAGGCGTTCTCGATGAGCGCGAGGATCATGGCGTCGCCTCCGCGAGCGTGGGCGTCGTCGGTGCTGCCGACGCCGCTCCGCCATCCGTGGCCACCTTCTGGAGCCGGTAGCGGGCGGCGGTCTCGCCGATGGCGACGCCGACCAGCACCAGGCCGTAGATGGCGAAGATGATGTAGACGGACAGGCCCTTGGTCTGCAGGGCGATGCCGGCGTAGAACATCGCCGAGATGAACAGGCCGGCGACGATCACGCCGAGGAACGACGCCCCGGCGAGGGCGGCCACGATGAACCCGGACAGGCCGTAGCTGCGGGAGAAGCCACCGCCGTTCAGCGCCTGCGCCCCCGGAGCTCCGGTGAGCTGGAGGAAGCCACCGAAGCCGGCGATGGCCCCGGAGATCAACATCACCACGATGATGCGCCGGGGCACGTTGATGCCCGCGAACGCCGCGGCGCGCGGGTTGCCGCCGATGGTGTCGATCTCGTAGCCGACCTTCGTGCTCCGGAACACGATCCAGAGCACGACGGCGAGGATGAGCGGCACGAAGAAGGCGATGCTCACCGAGTCGAAACCGGGGATGCGGGGCAGCGTCACGGGCACGATCCTCGTGGACTGCGTCACCATCGAACTGGAGTCCCGCCAGAACCCCAGCGACGCCCACACCACCATCTGCACGGCCACGAAGTTGAGCAGGAGCGTGGTGATGATCTCGTTCACGCCCCAGTGGGCCCGGGCCGCAGCGGGCACCAGGATCCAGAGGGCGCCTCCGATCAGGGCGCCCACGCCCATCATGACGAGGAGCAGCCAGTTGGGGGCATCGATGTTGATGCCGAGACCGCAGGCGACGAACGCCCCCATGAGGAACTGGCCGTCCGAGCCGATGTTCCAGACCTTCATGCGCAGCGACAGCGCCACGCCGAGGGCGCACATGAGGATCGGGACCGACTGCACGGCCACGCCCTCGATGCCCCGCTTGGAGCCGAACACCGCCTCGATGCTGTCGGCGAGGATGGTGAACGGGTTGCGCCCCGTGAGCAGCAGGAAGAAACCGGCCGCCACGAGACCGCCCACGGCGCCCAGGACCCGGAGGATGGCGGTACGTCGGGCGTCGGCGTCGAGCCGGCGCTGGAGCCGGTACCCGGCGATCACGCCACCACCTCCGTCTCGGTCTGGCCGCCCATGAGCAGGCCGATGCGCTCGCGATCGAACTCGGCGCGGTCGAACACGCCCATGATCCGCCCCTCGTACATCACGGCGATGCGGTCGGCGATGGCCATGATCTCGTCGAGGTCGTCGGAGATCATCACGACGGCGCAGTCGGCGTCGCGGCGGTCGACGATGGCCTCCTGGACCTGCTTGGCCGCGAGGACGTCGAGGCCCCGGGTGGTGTGGGCGGCGACGAGGAGGCGATCCGCGACGAGCGACTCGCGACGCGCCACGAGCCGCTGCTGGTTCCCGCCCGACATCTGTCCGGCCGGCATGTGCACGGACCGGGTCTGCACCCGACCCGCCTCCACGATGTCCTTGGCGAAGGCGAGGATGCGCTCCCGCTTGAGCATCCGCTTCGAGGACAGCTCGTCGGTGCGGTAGTGACGCAGGATGGCGTTGTCCTTCACCGGCGCGCTCGCCACCATGCCGACACCGATGCGGTCCTCCGGGATGTGGCCGACGCCGAGGTCGGCGATGTGGCGCGTGGAGGTGTTGGCCACGTCCGAACCGTCGATGGTGATCCGGCCGCGCTCGCACGTGCGCATGCCGGTGATCACCTCGGCCAGCTCGGTCTGACCGTTCCCGGACACCCCGGCGATGCCCATGATCTCGCCGGCCCGGACGGTCAGGGCGACGTCGTGCAGCGCCTCGACACCCCGGCTGTTGCGGGCCGTGACCCCTTCGAGGACCAGGACCGGCGGCCCGGTGACCTCGCGGTGCTCGACCTCGATCCCCATCTCCTCGCCCGTCATCAGGCGGGCGAGCTCACGGGCGGTCGCACCCTCTGCGTCGCGGGTGATCACGTGCTTGCCGCCCCGGAGGACGGTGATGCGGTCGGAGACCTCGAGCACCTCGTTCAGCTTGTGCGAGATGAACACCACGGTCCGGCCGCCGGCGACGAGCTGGCGCATGACGCCGAACAGCTCGCGCGCCTCCTTCGCGGTGAGCACCGCGGTGGGCTCGTCGAGGATCAGCACCTTGGCGCCACGGGCGAGCACGCGCAGGATCTCCACCCGCTGCTGCTCGCCGACGGAGAGCTGCCAGATCTTCGCCGTGGGATCGACGTGCAGGCCGATCTCGTCCATCATCCGCCGGGCGCTGGCCACGAGCGTGCGGCTCGAGACCACCTTCGGGGTGTCGGGTGAGCCGAGGTGCAGGTTCTCGGCCACCGACATGGAGCTCACCAGCCGGAAGTGCTGGTGCACCATGCCGATGCCGGCCTCGATGGCCTGTGCCGGGCTGTGGAAGTGGCGTTCGACGCCCTCCACCAGGACGCTTCCCGAGTCCTCGCGGTACAGACCCGCCAGGATGTTGGACAGCGTGGTCTTGCCCGCGCCGTTCTCTCCGAGGAGGGCATGGACCTCGCCCTCGCGGAGCTCGAGGCTCACGTGGTCGAGGGCCAGGACGCCGCCGAAGGATTTGGCGACGTCCCGGACCTCGACCGCGAGCCGATGCTCGCTCGTGCTCACGTGGGGATCAGGCGCCCGTCACGCCCTCGAGCGCGAAGTTGACCTCGTACGCACCCTGGCGGTCGATGATCTCGCCCGCGGCGAGCACCTCGTTGCCGGCGTTGTCGGTGAGCGGCCCCTCGTACACGTTGAGCTCGCCCGAATCGAGCTTGGCGGCGATCTCGGCCACGGCGTCCTGGACGTCCTGGGGGATCTCGTCGCCGAAGTCGCCGATGGGGCAGTCGAGCAGGACCGGGGTCGCCGATGCCGACCAGGTGCCGTCGACCAGGGCCTGCATCTGTTGGGTGTAGAACGGCCCGAACTCGGTGAGGTCGTAGTGGCTCACGTACTTGGTGGGCGCCGCGGACCGGAAGTCGAGGTTCCAGTAGCCGGTCCACACCCCGGCCTCCTCCGCCTTCTGGAGGAAGGTCGGCTCGTCCATGACGCCGAACAGGAACTCCACGCCCTCCGACAGCAGGGCGTCGGCGGCCACCGCGGCCTTCTGCGGGTCGTAGTAGGTCTGCACGTTCACGTACTGCACGGTGGCGTCCGGGTTGACCGAGCGGGCGCCGAGCAGCATGCCGTTCACGTCGTTGAAGAACGTGGCGGTCTCGAACGCGCCGATGTAGCCGAGCTTGGTGGCACCGAGCTGCGCCGCGGCCACACCCATCAGGTAGGCGGTGGTCTCGTGCGCCATGTAGTAGCCGAAGCAGTTGTCGGTGAAGTGGTGGCCGTTGCACTCGATGAAGGGGATGTCGGGGTTCGCATCGGCGACCCCGGTCATCAGCGCGGCGTACTCGGTGTTGGCGATGATCATGCTGTTGCCGTCCGCCACCAGCTGCTCGAACAGCTGGGTGGTGGAGGCGTCGAAGCCGATGTTCGGGGTGAACGCCGTGACGACCGCGCCGCCGAGGGCCGCCTCGGCCTCCTTGCGGGCGTCGTCGTGCATCTGGGTCCAGCCGTTGTCGTCGGGCGGGCCGACGTAGACGAAGTGGACCTTCAACGGATCGCCGTTGCCGCCGCCGCCGCCACCGGCGGCTGCGGTCGTGGTGCTGGCGGTGCCCTCGTCGTCGTCGCCGCAGGCACCGAGGAGGGTGCCGGCGCCGGCGACGCCGAGCGCACCGAGACCGGCGAGCTTGAGGACACGGCGGCGGGGCATGGGGGCGCCCATGCTCGGGGGCAGGATCAGACGGCGGTTGGTCACGGTGGTTCCTTTCTCGGCACCCGTGGCGGGGACGGGGCGGAGGCCTTGGGGGGCGTCGCCGACCCGGGGGCCGGGCGGGCATCGGGCGCACACTAGTGAACGGAAGCCGTCCACGTCCCAAGGGGCCCGTTAGCAGCGTGTGAACAGCATGTTGCGCGATCCCCACGCGCACGTGCGGCGGGCGGCGCTGCTAGGCATGCGCCGAGCCCGTCGAGGAGGTCCACACCGATGTCCGACACCAGTACGACCCCGTACGACATCGTCGTCACCGGCGCCGAGCTCGTGGCCACGATGGACGCCGACCGCACCGAGATCCCCGGTGGCTGGGTGGCCGTCAGGGACGGCCGGGTGGCGGCCGTCGGCACTCCCGGCACCGAGCCCCCGGCCGCGAGGACGCTGCGGGCGAACGGCTGCCTGGTGACGCCGGGGCTCGTGAACACCCATCATCACATCTACCAGAACCTCACCCGGTCGTTCGGCCCCGCGCTCGACGGCGACCTCTTCGACTGGTTGCGCACCCTCTACCCCGTCTGGAGCCGTCTCGACGAGGAGGCCGCGTACGTCTCCGCCTGGATCGGCCTGGCCGAGCTCGCCCTCGGCGGCTGCACCACGAGCACCGACCACCTCTACGTCCACCCCCACGGCGGCGGCGACCTCATCACGGCGGAGATCCGGGCCGCGCAGGAGCTCGGCATGCGGTTCCACCCCACCCGCGGGTCGATGAGCCTCTCGGAGAAGGACGGCGGCCTGCCCCCCGACTCGGTGGTCCAGGACGACGACGAGATCCTCGCCGACTCCGAGCGGCTCGTCGCGCTGCACCACGACCGGTCCGACGGCGCCATGGTGCGCATCGCCCTCGCGCCCTGCTCCCCGTTCTCGGTGACGCCGGAGCTGATGCGCCGGACCGCCGAGCTGGCCGAGCGGCTCGACGTCCGCCTCCACACCCACATCGCGGAGGACAAGGACGAGGACGAGTACTGCCTCGCCACCTTCGGCAAGCGGCCCATCGAGCACTTCGAGGACGTCGGCTGGGGCTCGAACCGCAGCTGGGTCGCCCACTGCGTCTTCCCGAACCAGGACGAGATCGGCCGCCTCGCCGCCTGGGGAACGGGCGTGGCCCACTGCCCGAGCAGCAACCAGCTCATCGGCGCCGGCCTCGCCCCCATCCGGGAGATGCGCGATGCCGGCGTGCCAGTCGGCCTCGGCTGCGACGGCTCCGCCTCCACCGACTGCGCCTCCATGTGGCTCGAGACCCGGGGCGCGCTCCTGCTCGCCCGCCTGCGTGGCGGCCCGCCCGCCATGCGCGCCCGGGAGGCGCTCGAGATGGCCACCCTCGGCGGCGCCGCATGCCTCGGCCGCTCCGACATCGGTCACCTGAGCGTCGGCGCCGTCGCCGACCTCGTGTGCTGGCCGCTCGAGGGCATCGCCTTCGCCGGTGCCCTCTCCGACCCGGTCGAGGCCTGGCTCCGTTGCGGTCCCGTCGCCGCGCGGCACACCGTGGTGCACGGCCGGCCGGTCGTGGAGAACGGCCTGATGGTGTCCACCCGGGTCGAGGAGATGCTCGCCCGTCACCGGGGCATCGCCCAGGAGTGGCTCACCGCCGCCACGTCCTGAGCCGACGAGGAGCCCGGACCGGGCGAGGCGGACGTCACGGCCGGTCCCGTCGGATCGCATCGGTACCGTTTCCCCGTGCAGCCGCCTCACCCCCACCGACCGGTCGACGGGCACGTCGTCGTCGCCGACCCCCGCGCCCAGCGCCGCATCCTCCTCGCGATGTGCACGGCGCTGATCGCCGTCATCGCCTCGGTGTCCGGGCTCAACGTCGCCCAGCAGGACCTCGCCGTCGACCTCGGCGCGTCCCAGGGCGAGATCCTCTGGATCATCAACGCCTACACGCTCGCCCTCGCCGCCCTGCTCATGCCGATCGGCGCCATCGGCGACCGGTGGGGGCGCAAGCCGGTGCTGCTCACCGGCCTCGGGCTGTTCGGTCTGGCGAGCCTGGGTGCGGCGCTGGCCCAGACCGTCCCGACGATGATCGCCGCCCGTTCCCTCGCCGGCGTCGCCGCGGCGATGATCATGCCGGTCACCCTGTCGGTGATCACGTCGAGCTTCCCTCCGGCGGACCGCGCCCGGGCGATCGGCATCTGGGCCGGCGTTGCGGGCAGCGGCGGGCTCATCGGCCTGTTCGTGTCGTCGTTCATGGTGGACGTCGTCACCTGGCGGTGGTCCTTCGCCCTGCCGCTCGTGCTCGCGGCGTTGTCGGGCGTCGTCAGCCTGCGGGCGGTCCCGAACTCCCGCGAGGGCGCCGAGCACCCGTTCGACACCGTGGGGTCGGTGCTGTCCGCGCTCGCCATCGGCGGGATCGTGCTCGGCATCCACGAAGGGCCCGAGAAGGGCTGGGACCACCCGCTGACCGTCGTCGGTCTCGTCGTCGGCGTCGTCGCCCTCGTGGCGTTCGTGGTCTGGGAGCTCCGCCGCGACCAGCCCTTGCTCGACGTGACCGCCTTCGCCGACCGGGGGCTGGCCTCCGGTTCGCTCACGATCCTCGTGCTCTTCGCCGTGATGTTCGGTCTGTTCCTCGTCCTGTTCCCGTTCCTGCAGGCCGTGGTCGGCTGGAGCGCCCTCCGGTCGGCCGTGGCGATGCTGCCGATCGCGGTGGTGATGATGCCGATCTCCACCGTGGCGCCCCGGATCGCCGAGCGGTTCGGCAGCCGGCGCACGATGGTCGCCGGGATGGCCTTCTTCGGACTCGGGATCATGACCCTCGCCGTCCGTGCCTCGGTCGAGGGCGGCTACGGCTCGATCCTCCCCGGGCTGCTGCTGATCGGCCTCGGCAACGGGCTCGCGATGTCGCCGGCCACCGCGGCCATCACCGAGACGCTCCCGGCCGACAAGCAGGGCGTGGCGTCGGCCCTGAACGACACCTCCCGTGAGCTCGGTGGCGCGGTCGGCGTCGCCCTGCTCGGTTCCATCCTGAGCGCCGGCTACCGGAGCGCGATCGAGCCCGCGCTCGCCGACCTCCCGCCCGAGCTCGCCGAGCCGGCCGCCGACGGCATCGGAGGCGCGTTCGCCGTCGCCGCCCAGGCCGGTGAGCAGGGCCCCCGCATCATCGACGCCGCCCAGCACGCGCTGGTCGAGGGGTGGGTGCAGTCCATGTGGATCGCCGCGGCGGTCGCGGCCGCCACGGTCGTCTACCTGCTCCTGCGCGGTCCCTCCGGGCGCCGGGACGAGGCCGTGGCGGCGCCCGAGGTCCTCGCCGCCGAGGTCGCGTCGGCCTGATCCGTCAGCCGCGCAACTGGGCGGTGACCGCCGACCCGAGTGGGGTGCCGGGGTCGAGCAGATCGAACAGGACGTCGAAGTGGTTCCGGCCCGCGGCGGGAGCGAGGACCGGCCGGACGTTGTCCGGCACCGCATCCCACGCTGCCGCCCACTCGAGCGATTGGCGACGGAACTCCGAGGTCTCGAGGGCGCCCCAGGCGACCACCGAACGGGCCCGGCGACGCTCGCCGATCCGGCGCAGCGGGCTGAGCCGCTCGGCTTCGGCGGTCGTGAGCCGGACGTCGTCGTTGATGGTGGTGTGCACGATCGGCGTGAGGTCGTACACGCCCGAGATCAGGACGAGGCCGGCCGGTCGGTCGTCCGCGACGCCGGCCATGGCGGCGAGGTGGGCGCCGGCGGAATGGCCGGCCACGTGGACCCGGTCCGGGTCGTGGCCGAGCGAGAGTCCGTCGCCGGCGAGGAACGCCACCGCCCGACGGGCCTGCTCCACCAGCGTCGCGAGCGGCTCGGTCGGACAGAGCGAGTAGTTCACCGAGGCGAACGCGAACCCGTGGGCGTGGGCGAGCGGCGCGAGGAGGCAGCCGTCGTCGGCCGACAGACGGCGCCAGTACCCGCCGTGCAGGAACGCGAGCAGGGGCGCTCCCGGCCGAGCCGCCGCCGCGTACCAGAGCCACTCGTCGGGATGGTCGCCGTAGGGGACCCGCTCGTGGGGCAGCCCGGCCCGGGCCACGGCCGAGCGTTCGGCGTACAGCTCCATGTACGTCTGCAGCGACGGCACGTGCAACGAGGGCTGGTACTCGGACTCGACCGTCGCCCGGTCCATCCCCCGCCACACCACCCCGTCGCCGCTCATCCGTCCCCCTCCCCGCTACTCGAAGCGGCTGCCCATCTGGCGGAGGAGGTCGAGCCAGCGGACGCCGGCGTCGGGGGCGAGCTCACCGGGCACGTAGCGCGCGCGGTGGAGGACCCCGGTCCAGGGGAACGTGCGATGCCGTTCGTAGAGCTCCCAGCTGACGGGCGACCGGCGGTCGATACCGACGTCGATGCCCTCGAACGGCGCCATGGCGGTGAGGGCCCGGAAGCCCTCCTCCCGGGCGACCTGCTCGCCGTCGACGGACAGGGCCACGTGCCAGGTGAGCTGGCCCGGCGCCTCGACCGACAGGGTGATGCGGCGGGCGCCGTCGGGGACCGCCCCGGCGCGCATCGTACGCATGAGGCCGTAGCCGTTGTGCACGAAGGCCAGCCCACCGTCCTCGACGTAGACGGCGT
>JBEIGA010000147.1:0-10161 GCA_040382135.1 Acidimicrobiales bacterium | reverse complement strand
GGTGACGGCCACGACGACGCCGGCCACGAGGACCACCACGGCGGCTGCGGCCACCGCGGGGAACCAGCGTCGACGGAGCGGGACGACCGTGGCCTCGGCGGTGGCCTCGCTGATCGACGCCGGTCCGCCGCCGCCTCCGGCGAGCGCCGGGCCGGCTCCGGACGCCGCCTCGATGCGCGACCAGAGGTCCGCCGGAGGAGGCGTCAGGACCGCGTCGTGGGGCTCGAGCTCTCGCAGCGCGCGTCCGACACGGGCCAGGACGAGGTCGTCCCCGTCGCCACGGAGGGCCCGGAGCAGACGATCGGCCTCGGGGCCGTCGGCGGGATCGGGGGTGAAGGGATCAGTCGGCATCGAAGGACTCCAGGTGACGCCGCAGCCGTTCCAGACCCCGGCGGATGTCGCTCTTGACCGTGCCCAGCGGTACACCGCACCGCTCGGCGATCTCTGTGTGCGTCAGCTCCTCGTAGAAGGCCAGGTGCACGGCCTGGCGTGCCCGTTCGGGCAGTTGCTCCATCGCCGTGGCGATGAGCATGCGCTCGGCCATCCGGGTGACGGTGTCCATGTCGGCGGTCGGGCTGCCGGTCGCCGCACCCTGCTCGCCGGGCTCGGCGACCAGGTCGGGGCGGCGTCCAGCAGCACGGAGGGCGTCGATGACGCGAAAGCGGGCGATGCCGAGCAGCCAACCGGGGATCGTTCCCCGTGAGGCGTCGAAGCGGTGCCGGTTGCGCCACGCCTCGAGGAACACCTCCTGGGTGACGTCGGCGGCCTCGGCCCCGAGCGTCCTCCGGCAGAACGAGTGCACGAGGGCGCCGTGCGCCTCGTACACCTCCCGGAGGGCGCGCTCGTCGCCGTCACGGAACCGGGCACCCAGACCGGCGTCGTCGTCGGGGCGGGGGACGAGATCACGCACCACGCGCAACCTCGGACGCCGGGGTGGCCCCGGTGACACGGCGTAGCGGACTGCTCCCATGACCAGCCTTACGTCCGGAGCGGGCCGCGCGGATGCAGCCGTCGAGGACGGTCTCGTCGCTGTGGTGCACCACGGGGTCAGTCCTGCGGGGTGGGAACGACCACGACGGGGCAGAGCGGCTTGTGGACCAGTGCGCTCGTGGTGGAGCCGAGCAGGAGCTCGGCCACGCCGGTGTGGCCCCGCGAGCCCAGCACCAGCAGATCGGCACGTGCCGCCTCGTCGCGCAGCACGCTCCGGGGGTCGCCGCGCCGGACGAGGCGGGTGATGCGCCCCGCGGCCCCGTCGACGGACTCGGCGGCGTCGACCTCCTCGTCGAGCACGCGTCGCATCGACGCCTCGATCTCGTCGCCGTCCACGACGAACGCCTCGTAGCCGGTCATCACGGGGATGTCCCAGCACCCGAGCGCCACGACCTCGTCGCCCGGACGGGCGTAGTCGAGGGCCCAACGCAGCGCCGAGGCCGCGTTCGCTGACCCGTCGATGCCCACGACGATGCGCTCCTGCTCGGGGAGGCCCACCTCGCGGTCGTGGGGGATGATCGCCACGGGGCACTCGGCATGGCTGGCGACCGTGGAGCTGACCGAGCCCAGCAGCGCGGACCGGAACCCGCCGTGGCCGCGGGAGCCGACGACCACGAGGTCGGCGTCCTCGGAGCGCTCCACCAGGACGGCGCCCGGCCGGCCTTCGACGACCTCGCCCACGAGGTCCTCGTAGCCGCTGAGCACGCTGTCGAGCGCGATCTCGGTGGCGGCCTGCATCTCCTCGGCGGGCGCGACCGGCCAGCCGATGGGTGCCGGCGCGAAGGCGGCCGCGGGGTACTCCCAGCTCATGACCGGGCGGACGGGGCCGAGTCGGTCGGCGCGGGCGAGGGCCCAGTCGAGCGCGACCTGTGCGCCGGCGGAGGCGTCGACCCCGACGACCGTGCCGCCCGTAGGACCCTCGGCTTCACCTGTCATCGTCCACTCCTCGATACGTGGGGGCCCGCCCCCTGCGACACACGGTACGCGGGAAGAGCAGACCAGACCGTCCCGACATCCTGGCAGGGGCGAACGTCCCCGGCAGAGACGGCGAACGTCGTCCGGGACCTTCGGCGCTGGCGGGGAGGGGCGCCGGATGCCACGCTGGTCGCATGTTCAACCGGATCCTGGTCCCCCTCGACGGCTCGGAGGAGTCCGCCCGCGCCCTGGTGCCCGCAGCGGCTCTGGCCCGCGCCTGCGACTCGCCGCTCGCCGTGCTCAGCTTCCCGATGGCCGTGAGCTACCTGGAATCGCACCGGGCGGAGATCGCGCAGCAGCTCATCGGGGTGTCGGCGCCCTCGGTGGAGGTCCTCGTCGACGTCACCGACCGGCCCGTCCACGCCGAGATCGCCGATGACGTGGAGGCGCACCCGGGCACCCTCGTGGTGATGTCGAGCATCGGGCAGTCGCGGCTCGGTGCGGCGCTGGGCTCGGTGGCCGAGGGGGTCCTGCGAGACGTGCTCGGACCGATCCTGCTGGTCGGACCGAAGGCCGACGTCGCCGGCTGGGAGCCCGAGGGGCGCATGCTCGTGTGCGTCGACGGCTCGGACACCTCGGAGCGGATCCTGCCCCTCGCGGCGGCGTGGACGATGGTGTTCGACCTCGACCCGTGGGTGGTCGAGACGCTGCCCGAGGGGCCGTCGATGGCGGCGGAGGTGGGCGACGTGGGGATGGAGACCTCCTACGTGGCGCGCACTGCGGCCGAACTGCGGAGCCTCACCGGCCACGACGTCGACTACGAGACCCTGCACGACAAGGACGCGGCCAAGGCCATCGTCACCTTCGCCGACGACACCGACGCCCGGCTCGTGGTGCTCGCCACGCACGGCAAGACCGGTCTGGCCCGCCTGGCCGCCGGGTCGGTGGCGATGAGCGTGGTGCACAAGGCGCACTGCCCGGTGCTCGTCTACCGGCCGGCGCACCTGCGCGGCTGAGGTTCGGGCCCCGTCAGCCGGTACGCCGCGTCAGCCTTCGACGAGGCGGCGGCGCAGCTCGGCCTTCAGGATCTTCCCGCTCGGCCCTACGGGGAGCTCCTCGACGAACACGACCCGGCGCGGCTTCTTGAACGACGCCAGCGCGGCCCGGCACGCGGCCACCAGCTCGTCGGCGAGGGCGTCGTCGCCGCCCCGGCCGGGCCGGACGGCGACGACCGCGGTGATCGCCTCGCCCCAGGTGGGGTCGGGGATGCCGATGACGGCGGCAGCCCGGACAGCGGGGTGGCGGTGCAGCACGTCCTCCACCTCGAGCGACGACACGTTCTCGCCGCCGGTCACGATGAGGTCCTTCTTGCGGTCGACCACGGCGAGCAGCCCCTCGGCGTCGAACCGGCCGACGTCGCCGGTGCGCAGCCAACCGCCGGGGAGGAAGGCGGCGGCGGTGTCGTCCGGGCGGCGCCAGTAGCCGACGGTGACCTGGTCGCCGCGGACGACGATCTCGCCCGCACCGCCGACGGGGAGGTCCCGGCCATCGTCGTCGACGATGCGGATGCCGACGAGCGGGCTCGGACGGCCGCAGGTGCGCAGGACGTGGGGCTCGCCCTCGATGCCGCGTCGGTGGAGCGCAGCGTCGAGGAACACGGCGTTGCCGGACAGCTCCGTCATGCCGTAGCCCTGCGAGAAGCCGCAGCCGAGCTCGGCGACCGCCCGGCGGAGCAGCTCGTCGGGGATGGCGCTGGCTCCGTAGGACACGGTGCGGAGGGTGTGACCCCGGGGTGCCCCGCCGTGGTGGTCGAGGAGCATCGCCAGCATGGTCGGCGCGAGCGAGACCGTCGTGACTCCGTGGCGGCCGGCGTCGTCCCAGAAGGTGTCGGCATCGAACCTCGCCGGGAGCACGACGGGTCGGCCGTGGAGGTGCTGGACGAGCACGTTGTACCCGGCCACGTGACACAGCGGGAACGGGAACAGGTACACGTCGTCGGGGAGGACCGGTCGGCCGAGAGCCCCGGTGACGACGCCGGCGGTGACGTTGCGGTGGGTGAGCACCGCGCCCTTGGAGCGCCCCGTCGTGCCGCTGGTGTGGATCAGCCAGGCGGCCAGGTCGGGGTGGCGGGGTGTCGGGCTCCAGGCGGCGTCGCCGGACGCGAGCAGGGCCTCGTAGCCGCCGGGACCGCCCGTGTCCTGGAGCACGACGACCTCGGTGAGCGAGGGGAGAGTGGCGAGCCCGTCGCCGAGCCGGTCGAGCAGGGCCTGCTCCACGATCAGCACCCGCGGGTCGGCGTCTGCGAGCAGGGTGGCGAGCTCGGCCCCGGCGAGGCGTTGGTTCGCGAACGCCAGCACGCACCCCGCTCTGGGGACGGCGTAGTAGCACTCCACCATCTCGGCCCGGTTCTCGCTGAGGACCGCGACGCGGTCGCCCGGTGCGGTGCGGGCGGCGAGGGCGGCGGCGAGCCGGTGGACCCGGTCGGCGAGGGTGGTGAAGTCCAGCGTCCCGGTCGGGGTGATCAGCGCCACCCCGTTCGGGGTGCGGCGGCGGCCGTGGTCCAGGACGTCGTCGACGAGCACGCCGTCAGCCTGCCAGCAGGACCCCGGCGAAGAGCGCAGCCACGGCGGCGACGAGACCGATGCCTCCCGTGGCGCCCTTGAGCGCAGGGCTCGGGGTGGCCGCGTGGATGCCGGCGGCCACACCGGAGACCACCACGAGCAGGACCTTGATGCCGAGGGTCATGTGGTAGGAGCTGTCGAGGTCCGACGGCTGTTCGAACACGCTCCAGATGCCGGTGGCGACGGCGACCACGAAGGCCGGCCAGCTGACCCGGGCGAACTGGCGGGCCACCTGCCTGGGGAGGGCGAGATCGCCGGAGCGACGCAGGACCGGGACGATGGCGCCGAGCACGATCTGCCCGCCGACCCAGACCGACACCGCGAGCACGTGCAGGAAGATCCGGATGTCGTCGATGTCGAGCGTGACCTCTTTCATGACAACCGATGGTACGAGCGCTCGGCGCTCTCCCCCCGTCAGGACATAGTGCCGATGATCACTGCGATGTCGGCGACCGTCGTGCGCGGGTTGACGATGCAGAGCCGCATCGCCGGCTCCCCCTGGCACGTGGTCGGGACGCAGAACGCGGTCCCCTCGGCGAGCATCCGGTCGGACCAGGCCCGGTAGTCGGCTGCGGTCCAGCCGGTCCGGCGGAAGGCGAGGATCGACAGCCGGGGCTCGACGAGGAGCTCGAGGTGTGGCGCAGCCCGGACGAGCGCAGCGCCCTCCTGCGCGACCTGCAAGGTGGTCTCGACGGCGTTGCGGTAGGCGTCGGTTCCGTGCACGGCCAGGGAGAACCAGAACGGCAGCCCTCGCGCTCGCCGTGAGAGGTGGTGGGCGTAGTCGGACGGGTTCCACTCGTCGCGGTCGGTGAGCACATCGAGGTAGCCGGCGTGCTGGGTGTGGGCGGCCCGGGCGAGCGCCGGGTCCCGGTAGACGAGGGCGCACGCGTCGAACGGGGCGAACAGCCACTTGTGCGGGTCGACCACGACCGCGTCGGCCCGCTCCCCGCCGGCGACGCGGTGCCGGACGCTGGGCGCGGCCAGCGCCGCGCCGCCGTCGGCGCCGTCGACGTGGACCCAGAGCCCGTGGCGTTCGCAGACCCGGCCGAGCCCGTCGAGGTCGTCGACGACCCCGAGGTTCGTGGTGCCGGCCGTGGCGACCACGGCGAACACGTCCGCGCTGCGGTCGCCCAGCCCGGCGAGCGCGGCGTCGAGCGCCTCGCCGGTGAACGGCGCCACCTCCGGCACCGGGACCTCGACGACGTCGACGTCCATCACCCGCGCCGCCTGGGCGACCGACGAATGGGCGGAGCTCGCCGCGGCGACGAGCCACCGGTGGGGTCGGGGGGTGCCCTGCTCGGCGCGCCGGCGGGCGGCGGCGTCGCGGGCGGCGACCAGGGCCGACAGGTTGCCGGCGGTGGCGCCGGAGACGAAGCAGCCGCCGGCGCCGTCGGGCAGCCCGGCGAGATCGGCGACCCAGCGCAGCGCCTCGTTCTCGGCGAACACGGCGCCGGCGCCTTCGAGCCACGAGCCGCCGTAGATCGACGACGCGGCGACCACCACGTCGAAGAGGATCGACGCCTCGGTGGGCGCGGCGGGCACGAAGCTCAGGAAGCGCGGGTGGTCCACCGACAGGCAGGCCGGGGCGAGCACGTCGGTGAAGACGGCGAACGCCTCGGTGCCGCCGAGCCCCTCGGGGGTGACGGTCCGACCCGCGGCGGCGCGCAGCTCGGCCGGCGTGCGGGGATGGTCGAGCGGCGGCTCGACGCGGATCCGCTCGAGGACGTAGTCGACGATGTCGAGCGCGAGGGCCTTGGTCGCGTCGTCGAAGCGGTGCACGGGTCCGAGTCTCGCGCCGTTCAGTCGGCGGCGGGCCGGGCGGCGGGTGGGTCGGCGTGCGGGGCGGCGGGTGCGTCGGCGGGTTCGGTGCCGGTGAAGGCGAGCTCCTCTGGGCGGGCGACGAACCGCAGCGACGGCAGGACCGCGGCGCCCACGGTGACGGCGGAGGACACCACGTGGGCCGGGACGAGGGCGGGGTGCCCCCACGCGTCGCCGTCGAAGCGGTCGATCCGCGCCTGCACCCGTTCGGCCCGCGCCACGCGGTGCTCGACCTCGACCTGCACCAGGCGAGGTCCCCGCGGGGTGTGGGCCAGGGTGAGGGTCGTCGTCCAGGCGAGGTCGGAGCCGTCGATCGGGTCGGGGTCGACCGCATGCACCGCGCAGACCTCGGCGCCCTCCACGGCGACGGTCGCGGTCACGCCGTCGTAGGTGCGTCGCAGCGTCACCCGTCCGGGGCGGGCGGGGAAACCCCAGCGGGCGCGGAGCGCGGCGACCGCCGCGTCGGGGCCGTCGACCACGCAGCCCAGCACGAGCCCGCGGGGCCGCGTGCCCGACCGGCAGCCGACCCGGGTCTCGGCCAGCGAGAAAGGACCCCACGGCGACGACTCGACCTTCCACACGTGGAGGATCGCGGTGGGCGGGTTGGTGGGGTGCAGCCCCGAGGGCAGGGCCGCGGTGCGGTGGGCGAACCGCGTCTCGGTCACGACCTTCAGGAGCTCGACCTCGCCGAGCTCCTCGGGTGCGGTGGCGAGGTCGGGCATGGTGGCGGCGCCGACGAGCAGGTCGGCGAGCGACGCGGTGCCCGAGAGCATCAGCCCGCCACGCCCAGGGTGACGGAGTGCTCGCCGAAGCGGGGGAGCACCTCGGTGGCGAAGAGGCGCAGGCTGTCGAGCACCTCCTGCTGCGACAGCACCTCGCCGGCGTTCAGCAGGAAGTTGATGCCGCTCAGACCCTGGGACTCCCAACGGCGCAGGACCTCGCAGATGCGGTCGGGGTCGCCGATGCACACCGACTCGGGCACACCGTGGGGGTCCGGCCTGCTGCCCGTGCTGCGCCCGCCGGGATCGATGTTCGACAGGCTGGTGTAGGCGCGGGTGGGGTAGGCCTCCCGGGTCCAGAGGAGGTGGGCGTTGGTGAGGCCGAAGTGCCCCATCATCGCCATGCCCCGCCGGGCGGCGGTGGCCGGGTCCTCGTGGCAGTAGAGGAAGTTCAGGGTGGTGACCTCCCTGGTCACCACCGCTCCCACCGGCTCGCACTGCTCGATCCGCCGGTAGTACTCGGTGGTGCGCCGTTCCTGCTCCTGGTACCCGGTGGAGGCGACCCCCAGGCAGCCGAGGCCGCGGTCGGCCGCGTCGAGCTCGGTGCCCGGGCTCGTGACCGTGACCCACAGCGGGGGGTGGGGCTGCTGCAGCGGTTTGGGCAGCACCGACCGCTCCGGCATCGAGAAGCAGTAGCCGTCCCACTCGACGTGCTCCTGGGTCCACATCCGGGGGAGCACCCGCACGAACTCGTCCCAAGTCTTCTTGGTGGTGTCGGGGTCGACGTTGAAGCCGCCGAGCTCGGTCCACGTGGAGGAGCGGGCGGTGCCGACCTCGAGCCGGCCGTTGGAGATGATGTCGAGCGTGGCGGCGCGCTCGGCGACGCGGATGGGGTGGTTGATCTCGGGGACGCACACGACCGCCCCGTGCCCGATGCGGACCCGCTGCGTCTGCGCGGCCACCGCGGCGAGCACCACCTCGGGGGCCGAGCAGTGCGAGTACTCCTCGAGGAAGTGGTGCTCCACCGCCCACACCCAGTCGAACCCCAGCTCGTCGACCAGGCGGGCCTGGGCGAGGGCGTTGTGGAACACGGCGGCCTCGGCCTGCGGCGTGAACGGCCGCGGCACCGACATCTCGAAGAAGATCCCGAACCTCACCGGCCCGATCCTAGGTCGGGGCCCCGGTAGCGTTCCCGGACGTGTCCAGCGCCAACGTCCCGCCCGGCAAGATGCCCGCCACCGAACGCTTCCTCGCCGCGGCGGCCGAGCGCGGCCTGACCGTCGAGCTCACCCGGTACCCCGAAGGCACCCGTACCGCGGCCGACGCGGCCGCGGCGATCGGGTGCGACGTCGACCAGATCGTGAAGTCGCTGATCTTCATGGCCGGTGACGCGCCGGTGCTTGCGCTGACCTCCGGCGCCCACCGCGTCGACACGAAGGCGCTGGGCGCGCTCCTCGGGGCGAAGGTCCGCCAGGCCGACGCCGACGAGGTCCGTGCCGCGACCGGCTTCGCCATCGGCGGCACCCCGCCGTTCGGTCATCCGACCCCCGTCCGGACCTTCGTCGACCCCCACCTGCTCACGTTCCCCACGGTGTGGGCCGCGGGCGGGACGCCCGACTCGGTGTTCCCGATCTCCCCGGCCACGCTCGTGGAGGTCACCGGCGGCTCGGTGGCCGACTTCACGGCCTGACGTCGCGGTGAGCCCGGGGTGGCGGCGACCCTGCGGTAACGTGGAGACGAATCCGTCAAGACGAGTGGGTGATCTCCAATGCGGATCCTCGTGGTCGGTGCGGGTGGCGTGGGTGCCTCCATCGCCTCCATCGCCGAGGAACGGGACTTCTTCGACGTCTGCGTCATCGCCGACGTCAGCCAGGAACGGGCGCAGAAGTCCATCGACGATCTCGACGACCCGAGCCGCTTCGAAGCGGCGAAGGTCGACGCCAGGGACCAGACGGCGCTGGTCGACCTCATGCGGTCCATGCGCATCGATGCCGTGGTCAACGCCTGCGACCCCCGCCTGAACCCGCCGATCTTCCACGCGGCGTTCGAGGCGGGGTGCACCTACCTCGACATGGCGATGACCCTGTCGGAGCCGCACCCCGAACGGCCCTTCGAGGAGATCGGCCGGCCGCTGGGCGCCGAGCAGTTCGAGGCGCACGACGCCTGGGCCGCCAAGGGGCAGCTCGCGCTCTGCGGCATCGGCGTGGAGCCCGGGCTGTCCGACATCTTCGCCCGCTATGCCGCCGACCACCTCTTCGACGAGATCGACGAGATCGGCATCCGGGACGGCTCCAACCTGTCGATCGACGGCTACGAGTTCGCGCCGACGTTCTCGATCTGGACCACGATCGAGGAGTGCCTCAACCCGCCGATCGTGTGGGAGCGGCAGCGGGGCTGGTTCACGACCGAGGTGTTCAGCGAGCCCGAGATGTTCCACTTCCCGGCCGGCATCGGCCCGGTGGAGTGCGTGAACGTGGAGCACGAGGAGGTGCTCCTCGTGCCGCGCTGGGTGAACTGCAACCGGGTCACGTTCAAGTACGGCCTCGGCGCCGAGTTCATCGGCTGGCTCAAGACCTTCGCCTACCTCGGCCTCGACTCGAAGGACCCGGTGCGCGTCGGCGACGTGCAGGTGGCGCCCCGCGACGTCCTCGCCGCAGTGCTCCCGAACCCGGCGCAGCTCGGCCACCTCATGCACGGCAAGACCTGCGCCGGCACCTGGGTGAAGGGCACCTACGACGGCCAGCCCCGTGAGGTGTACCTGTACCACGTGGCCGACAACGACACGACCATGCGGGACTACGGCTCGCAGGCCGTGCTGTGGCAGACCGCGGTGAACCCCGTCGTCGCGCTCGAGCTGCTCGCGTCGGGGGACTGGGCGGGGGCGGGCGTGCTCGGTCCCGAGGCCTTCGACGCCGTCCCGTTCCTCAACCTGCTGGCCGAGTACGGCTCGCACCACGGCATGGTCGAGCTGGGGCGGAGCCGTTGGCCGAGCCCCAGGCTGCTCGGCACCGTGCTCACCGGCGACGCCGAGCGCCCCGTCGTTCGGCCGCCGCTGCTGCGCAACTTCAGCGTGGAGCGCCGCGTCACCGACACCGGCC
>JBEIGA010000146.1:0-10208 GCA_040382135.1 Acidimicrobiales bacterium | reverse complement strand
GGGCTTCAGCGCCTCGGCCGTGGCCGGATCGTCGACCAGCTCCTCGACCCGGCGGCGGACCTCCTCCATCTTGGCGAAGTCGGCGAGCTCCATCGTGCGGGCGAGCTCCTCGGGGCCGAGTCCCGAGGTGTTGGAGAGGCGCATGGCCAGCAGCTTCTTCGTGATGCTGGTCCAGGCGTCGTCGACCAGGTCCTCGTCGGCCATCCCGCCGGCGGTGAGGACCTGGAAGTTCTCGATCCGACGACGCTGCCAGCCGGGCTCGAGCGATGCGGCCCAGTCCGGGTCGGTGGGGCGGTTGGCGCGGACGTCCACCGACGATGGCGTGCGCTGGAACACGAACAGCTCGCGGGCGCTCGCCGCGAGGTGGGGGACGCACTGCACGGCGGTGGCGCCGGTGCCGATGATCCCGACCCGCTTGTCGGCGAGACCGGTCATGCCGCCGGTTGCGTCGCCGCCCGTGTAGGCGTAGTCCCAGCGGCTGGTGTGGAACGTGTGGCCGCGGAAATCGCCGATGCCGGGGATGCCCGGCAGCTTCGGCTTCTGCAGGTATCCGTTGGCCATCGCCACGAACCGGGCCCGCATGGCGTCGCCGTGGTTCGTGGTGATCACCCAGGTGGCGTCGTCCTCGTCCCAGGTGATCGCCCGCACCTCGGTCTGGAGGCAGGCGTTGCGGTAGAGGTCGTAGTGGTGGGCGATCCGACGGCAGTGCTCGAAGATCTCGTCGCCCTTCGCGTACTTCTCCGAGGGGACCGTGCCGAGCTCCTCGAGCAGGGGCATGTAGACGTAGGACTCGATGTCGCAGGCGATGCCCGGGTAGCGGTTCCAGTACCAGGTGCCGCCGACGTCGGCCGCCTTGTCGATGAGGCGGATGTCCTCGACGCCGAGCTCCCGCAGGCGGGCGCCGGTGAGGAGCCCGCCGAACCCGGCGCCGACGATGGCGACGTCGACCCGGTCGGTGAGGGGTTCCCGCCGGAAGCCCGGGTCCGCCCACGGGTCCTCGGCGAAACCGGCGAACTCGCCGGCGATCTCGACGTACTGCGCCAGCCCGTCGGCGCGGAGGCGCCGCTCCCGCTCGGCCCGGTACCGGTCGCGCAGCGCGTCCGGATCGAAGCCCAGCTCCTCCTGCGTCGTCATCGTCCAACCCCCCGGTCGTGTCCGGCCGATCGTAGGGGTAGCGTCCGAGCACCGCTCGTCCCGCGAGGTCCCAGCGCCCATGCTGCTCACGATCGCCGTCGTCCTCATCGCCGTCGACCTGGGGACCACCCTCGTCGGGGTCAGGATGGCAGGGCCGGACATCGAGGCGAACACGATCCACCGTCGCGTGATGGAGCGGCACGGTGTCGCAGCGTTCGCCCTGGGCTACCTGGCGATCATGACGGTCCTGGTGCTGGCGGCGCTGCAGTTCGAGGGCGCCCTCGCCGGGATGGTCGGCGTGTTCGTGCTGATCGCAGTGAACAACCTCTACGGGCTCGCCCGGCTGCGCCGATCCCGCCGGCGCCGTGCGAATCGCTCCGAGGTCGCGGGTCCGGGAACACCCTGAGGACGGTCGGGCCTACGAACAGCCGCTGGTGGTGCCGCAGTCGGGGCAGACGTGGCAGGAGCCGGCGCGGAGCATCCGGACGCCGCACTGCATGCAGAACGGGGCGTCGGAGGCCATCGGCTCGACCGGGAACATGCGGGCCTCGAGCTCCTCGGCCGACGGCGTCGGCGCGGGGTGGTGCGACGGCGGGTCCGGGGTGATGTCGAGCCCCTGCGCGGTCTCGACCGTGGCGTCCTCGATCCCCGGCAGGGTGGGCTGCAGGCGCTCGCCGGTGGTGAGGATGTTGAGCTGGGCGCGCTCGTCAGCGGGCAGGTACTCCACCGCCAGGCGCCGGAAGAGGTAGTCGATGAGGCTCGTGGCGATCCGGATGTCCGGGTCGTCGGTGATGCCGGCGGGCTCGAAGCGCATGCCGACGAACGCCTCGACGAAGGCCCGCAGCGGCACGCCGTACTGGAGGCCGTGGCTGAGGGAGATGGCGAACGCGTCCATGATCCCGGCGAGGGTGGAGCCCTGCTTGGAGACCCGGACGAAGATCTCGCCGGGCCGACCGTCGTCGTACTCGCCGATGGTGACGAAGCCCTTGCAGTCCGCCACGCGGAACTCGAAGGTGCGGGACCGGCGCGATCGGGGCAGGCGCTCACGGACCGGCTGGTGCACCACCTTCTCCACGACCCGCTCGACCACCGTGGCCGGCGAGGCCGGTGACTCGGCGGAGGCAACCGCACCGGTCGGCTTCGCCGTGGACAGGGGCTGACCGAGCTTGCAGTTGTCGCGGTAGACGGCCACCGCCTTGAGCCCGAGCCGCCACGACTCGAGGTGGACGGCCTCGATGTCCTCGACCGTGACGTCCTCGGGGAGGTTGACGGTCTTGGAGATGCCGCCGGAGAGGAACGGCTGGACCGCCGCCATCATCCGGATGTGCCCGTTGTGGTGGATGACGTTGTCGCCCATCGAGCAGGCGAACACGGCGAGGTGCTCGCGCTTGAGGTGGGGGGCGTCGAGCACGGAGCGGTGCTCGTCGACGTAGGCGACGATGGCGTCGATCTCGGGCTGGGTGTAGCCGAGCCGGCGCAACGCCCGGGGCACGGTGCGGTTGACGATCGACATCGTGCCGCCACCCACGAGGCGCTTGGTCTTCACCAGCGACAGGTCGGGCTCGATGCCGGTGGTGTCGCAGTCCATCAGCAGGCCGATGGTGCCGGTGGGCGCGAGCACGGTGGCCTGGGCGTTGCGGACGCCGGTGGTGGGGGCGAGCTCGCAGACCTCGTCCCAGGCGTACCGGGCGGCCTCGAGCACGGAGTCCGGGGCGGCCTCCTCGTCGACCAGCGACGCCGCAGCGCGGTGCTGCTCGAGCACCCGGAGCATGGCCTCGCGGTCGGCGTGGAAGCCGGCAAAGGGGCCCATGCGGCCGGCGAGGCGTGCGGACGTGCGGTAGGCCCGGCCGGTCATCAGGGCGGTGAGGGACGCAGCCACCGCGCGACCCTCGTCGGAGTCGTAGGGCACGCCGAGCGCCATCAGCAGACCGCCGAGGTTCGCGTAGCCGAGGCCCAGCTGCCGGTAGGCGCGGGTGTTCTCGGCGATGGCCTCGGTGGGGTAGTCGGCGTTGCCGACCAGGATCTCCTGAGCGAGGAAGACGACGTCGACCGCGTGGACGAACGCCTCCACGTCGAAGCCCTCGGCGTCGGCGTCGGCCGGCAGGAACGTGAGCAGGTTGAGGCTCGCCAGGTTGCAGGCCGAGTCGTCGAGGTGCAGGTACTCGGAGCAGGGGTTGCTCGCCGAGATGCGTCCGGCGTTCGGTGCCGTGTGCCAGCGGTTGATGGTGGTGTCGAACTGCAGGCCCGGGTCGGCGCACTCCCAGGACGCCTCGGCGATCTGGCGGAACAGGTCACGGGCCCGCACGGTGCGCAGCACCGAGCCGTCGGCGCGGGCGAGCAGGTGCCACTCGCCGTCGTCGACCACGGCTTCCATGAACTCGTCCGAGAGACGGACCGAGTTGTTGGCGTTCTGGTACTGGATGGAGTGGCTGTCGGCGCCGTCGAGGCCCATGTCGAAGCCCGCGGCCTCGAGGGCCCGGGCCTTGCGCTCCTCCCGCGCCTTGCACCAGACGAACTCCTCGATGTCCGGGTGGTCGGCGTCGAGGACGACCATCTTGGCGGCGCGCCGCGTGGTGCCCCCGCTCTTGATGGTGCCGGCGGACGCATCGGCGCCGCGCATGAAGCTGACCGGGCCGCTGGCGGTGCCGCCGCCGGAGAGCCGCTCGGTGGAACCGCGCAGCCGGGACAGGTTGATGCCCGACCCGGAACCGCCCTTGAAGATCCGACCCTCCTCGGCGTACCAGGTGAGGATGGAGTCGAGGGAGTCCTCGACCGAGAGGATGAAGCAGGCCGACGCCTGCTGCGGCACACCCGGGACACCGATGTTGAACCACACCGGCGAGTTGAACGCCGCCCGCTGGGTGACGATGAGGTACTTCAGCTCGTCACGGAAGGCCTCGGCCTCGGCCTCGCCGCTGAAGTAGCCGTCCCGGACGCCCCATGCGGTGATGGTGTCCACGACCCGGTCCACCACCTGACGCAGGGACGACTCCCGGCCGGGGCCGGGCGCGCCGCGGAAGTACTTCTGGGCGAGGATGTTCGTGGCGTTCACCGACCACGTGGCCGGCACCTCGACGTCGAGCTGTTCGAAGGCCACGCTGCCGTCGCGGTGGTCGAGGATGCGGGCGTCACGACGCTCCCAGCGAACGAGGTCGTAGGGGTCGGTGCCCTCGGTGGTGAAGTGACGGCGGATGCCGACGAACTGGTGCTCTGGCGCCAGGGCCATCAGGACCTCCCGGGTTCGGGTTCCCGGCCGGCGGGGACCGTGCGAGACGGCGACCGACACCAGCGTACGTTCGGATGGGACCGGTCCCGAAGGGCCGGGGGTGCTGCTGCGGGTCTGAGGCGTGGGCGCCAGGTTCGAGGGGTGCCTTCTCGGCACGAAACCCGTACCCCGAGCCAGGGGAGGGCCCTCAAGGAGCCGTCCGACCCACCGAGATCTGAACGTGCAACCACCAGTCCGACGACCCACGCCTCGACCCGCAGGCGCAGACCATACGGACCAAGGGCTGTGGACCGAAAGTGGACGCCGCTGTGGATTCGTTCGGGATTTCCCCCGGTGGTCGTCCACACCCTGGGGGTCGTCACCCAAGGTCGCCCTCCGGCCACCGCCCGAGCACGCGCCGTGGCCGGAGGGACGGGACGAAGGGTGGTGGGTAGGGTGCGCCCGTGCACCAGCTGCTGCCCCCGGGAACCGGGCGACCGGATCTCCTCGACCTGTACGGCGCCCCCGACCGCACCCCGGCCACCGGGCGTCCGTGGGTCCTGCTGAACATGGTGGCGAGCGTGGACGGGGCGACCGCGGTGGACGGCGTCACGGCGACCCTCGGCGGTACAGCCGACAAGGCCGTGTTCGGGATCATCCGGACGCTGGCCGACGCGATCCTGGTGGGTGCCGGCACCGCCCGGGCCGAGGGGTACCGCCCGCCGCGCGCGCCCGACGGCCACGCCGCCGCAGCACGGGCGGCCCGGGGGCAGGCCGCGCGTCCCCGGCTGGCCGTGGTGAGCAGGCGCCTCGACCTCGACCCTGCGCTCCCCTTCCTCGACGACGATCCGCCACCGTGGCTGGTGACCACCGAGGATCCGCCCGCCGATGCCCTCGCCCGCCTCGCCGGCCGGGTGGAACCGGTGCAAGCGGGCCGTGGCGCGGTGGACCTGGGCGGGGCGCTGACGCTGCTGCACGAGAAGGGTGTGCGGGTAGTGCTCTGCGAGGGTGGGCCGACCCTGAACGCCGAGCTCGCCGCCCACGACCTGGTGGACGAGCTCTGCCTCACCATCGCCCCCCACCTCGTGGGCGGCGGCACCGACCGGATCGTGGGGCACACCCCGGTCGTGCCGGTGGTCCGGGACCTGCGCCTGGCCCACGTGCTCGAGGCCGACGACCACCTCCTGCTCCGCTACGTGCGGGCCCGCTGACCCACGCCCCACGGCACCCACCGGTCACCCCGGCAGGAGGATCCGCTGCCCGACCTGCAGCGCGGCCCCGCCGTTGGCCTCGATGAGGGCGTCCACCACCGGCCGTGGGTCCTCCCCCGGCGCGACCGCGGCGGCGAGGTCCCACCAGGTGTCGCCCGGCTGGACCACGTAGGAGACCGGTTCCCCTGACGCGCCGACGGGCGAGAGCCCACCGTCGGTGCCCGTCATCCGGCCGAGCACCTCGCTGCCGAGGCCGACGCCGGCCCAGGCGACGGCGAGCGTCAGGGCGGCGGCGACCACGCGGCGACGGCGGTAGACGGCGGCCGACGGGCGGTGGGGGCGGGCCTTCGGGGCGACGGCGGCGTGGTCCACGGCCCGATCCTGCCGACGGGGTGTGACAGCGACGGCCGCGCCGGCGCCCGGGATGCTTGACGCGCGGCTCCGAGGCGACGAACATGCGTGCGACAGAACAGGCGTACGATCTACGTCGACAGGTCGGTCGGCCAGCAGGAGCGGTGCCATCGGTGCTCTCCTCGATCCGTTCGAACTTCCGGTCGACGCATGCGCCGCTCGACTGCCGAACGCTTGTACGATGTCCGCATCGTACCGAACATCCGTTCGTTGTCAACCCGACGACGAGCTCCCGGGGAGGGGACCATGGCCGAGCAGATCACGAAGCGGCAGCGGGAGATCCTGCAGTTCATCGACGGCATGCAGCGCGACCGTGGCTTCCCGCCGTCGGTGCGGGAGATCGGCGAGGCCGTGGGCCTGAACTCGCCCTCGTCCGTGCACGCCCAGCTGCGCACCCTGCAGCGGCTCGGCTACCTGCGGCGGGACCCCACCAAGCCCCGCGCCATCGAGGTCCGCTGGACCTCCATGTCGGATGCGCCCATCGAGCGCCGCCCGGTCCGCCACGTCCCCCTCGTGGGCGACGTCGCCGCCGGCACCGACGTGCTCGCCCAGGAGAACATCGAGGAGTTGATCCCGGTCCCGGCCGACTTCGCCGGCGACGGTGACCTGTTCATGCTCCGGGTCCGCGGTCAGTCCATGGTCGACGCGGGCATCCTCCCGGGCGACTACGTGGTGGTGGCGGCGGGCGACACCGCGGCCGACGGCGACATCGTCGTGGCCGGCATCCCCGGCGAGGAGGCCACGGTCAAGACCCTGCGTCGCAAGCGCAACAAGGTCGTCCTCGAGCCGTCCAACGCCTCCATGTCCCCGATGGAGTTCGCTCCGGACGACGTCACGATCTTCGGCAAGGTCGTCACCGTCCTGCGCCGTCTCTGAGCCTGGTGGGGTCGGCGGCGCCCGCCGTCGGCCCCGTCCGGGCCTACCCGTGCGTCAGCAGGTCGAGCAGGAGCGCGTGGGTGCGCTCGAGCGGTGCCCGCTCGAGCCGCTCGCCTGCGGTGTGGGCGATGGTCGCGTCGCCCGGACCGAGGTTCACCGCCGGGATGCCCCGCTCGGCGAAGAAGGCCACATCGGTCCAGCCCAGCTTCGCCCGCACCTCGAGCCCGTGGCGTTCGATCAGCCCGGCGAGCGTCGGATGGTCGACACCGGGCATGGCCGCCGGAGCCGCGTCCTCCACCGTCACCTCGTCGCCGTCCTCGAGGAAGGGGGCGAGCACCGACCGCACGTGGGCCTCCGCCTCGGCCACGGAGCGGTCCGGGGCGAACCGGTGGTTCAACACCAGCACCGCCTCGTCCGGCACCACGTTGCCGGCCACGCCGCCTTCCACGCGCACCGCCTGCAACGCCTCCCGGTAGCGACATCCGGCGATCACCGGCTCACGGTGCTCGTAGGCGGCCAGCGACTGCAGGATCCCGCCCAGCCGGTGCACGGCGTTGCGCCCCATCCACGGCCGGGCGGTGTGGGCACGTGCGCCTCGCAGCACGACACGCACCCGCATCGTCCCCTGGCACCCCGCCTCCACCACGCCGTCGGTGGGCTCACCCAGGATGGCGAGGTCCGCCTCGAGGAGTTCGGGCCGCTCGGCGAACAGCTCGCGCAGGCCGTTGTGCACCAGCGCCACCTCCTCGCGCGCGTAGAGCACGTAGGTGACGTCCACCGCCGGCTCGGCGACGCGCCGGGCGAGGTCGAGCAGGATCGCGATCCCGCCCTTCATGTCGGCGCTCCCGAGCCCCCAGAGGGTGTCGCCCTCCACACGGGCGCCGGCGTTGCCGTTGGCGGGCACCGTGTCGGTGTGCCCACCGAGCACGACCCGCTGTGCCCGGCCCAGGGTGGTCCGGGCCACGAGGTTGTCGCCGACCCGGTCGACGGTGAGCCAGGGCACCCCCCGCAGCTCGGCCTCCAACAGGGCGACCAGCGGCCCCTCGGCGAAGCTCTCCGAGGGGACGTCGACCAGCGCCGCTGTCAGGGCGAAGACGTCGTCGGCATCGAGCGGGGCGGTCCGAGCGGAGACGGGGTCGGGGGCCATGGCGCCGGCCCGTTCAGGTCGCTGCGCCGTGGTCCCGGAGGACGTCGTTCAGCTTGCTCTTGTCGTGGCGCTCACCCGGCTCGAGCCGCTTGACCACGAGCACGCACGGCATCCCGAACTCCCCGCCGGGGAAGGTCCGCGGGCGGGTGGCGGAGACGGCGACCGACCAGTCCGGGACGACGCCCCGGCTGAGCTCCTCACCGGTCTGCGCGTCGATGACCGGGATGGAGCCGGTGAGGATGCACCCGGCACCGAGCACCACGCCCTCCCCCACCCGGGCGCCCTCGGCGACGATGCAGCGGCTGCCGATCAGCGACTCGTCGCCGATGATCACCGGCACGGCGTTCGGCGGCTCGAGCACGCCACCGATGCCCACCCCGCCGGACAGGTGCACGTTCTTCCCGATCTGGGCGCACGACCCCACCGTGGCCCAGGTGTCGACCATCGAGTTCTCGCCGACGTAGGCGCCCACGTTCACGTAGCTCGGCATCATCACGACGCCGGGCGCCTGGTACGAGCCCCAGCGGGCCGACGCCCCGGGCACCACCCGGACACCGCGCTGCTGGTAGTCGCGCTTGAGCGGGATCTTGTCGGCGAACTCGAACGGGCCCAGCTCGATGGTCTCCATCCGGGAGACCCGGAACAGCAGGAGGATGGCGAGCTTCAGCCACTCGTGGACGACGGTCTCGCCCTCGACGACCTCGGCGACTCGGGCCTCACCCCGGTCGAGCAGGTCGATGGCCTCGTGCACCGTGGCCACGGCCTCGGTGTCGGCCGCCGAGAGCTCGGTGCGACGGTCCCACAGTTCTTCGATCCGGGAGCGGAGGTCTGCCATGGGGCCGAAGGCTACCGCCGGCCGTGGCCCCGACCCGAAGCCGTCGAGCCGCCCACGAGCGGGGGGTCAGCCCGCCGCGCGCATCCGGGCGACCGCCAGCTCCAGGCGCTCCTCGGGCTGGACGACCGCGACCCGCACGTGGCCGGCGCCGTCCGGCCCGTAGAACTCGCCCGGGCTGACCAGCACGCCGGCGTCCTCGGCGAGGCGGCGGGCGAGCGCCCAGGCGTCGCCGTCGGGCGCCGCGGCCCAGACGTAGAACCCGCCACGGGGCATCGAGGCCTCCACCCCGGCGGCGGCCATGAGCTCGACGGCCAGCTCGAGCCGACGGTGGTAGCGGGCCCGCTGCTCGGTCACGTGGTCGTCGTCGGACCACGCCCAGGCCCCGGCGACCTGCACCGGGCCGGGCACCATGAGCCCGGCGTGCTTGCGGACCTCGGAGAGGTAGTGGACGAGGTCGGCGTCCCCGGCGTAGAAGCCGGCGCGCGCCCCGGCGAGGTTCGAGCGCTTCGAGAGGCTGTGCACGGCGAGGACACCCTCGGACCCGTGCTCGAGGATCGTCTGGGCGGTGCCGTCCCAGGTGAACTCCACGTAGCACTCGTCCGAGAGCACGGGGACGCCGTGCTCCCGTCCCCAGGCGGCTGCCGCCTCGAGGTCGTCGAGTCCGCCGGCGGGGTTCCCCGGGGTGTTCACCCAGAGGCAGACGGCGCGAGCCGCATCGGCGGGATCGATGGCGGCGATGTCGATCGCCCAGTGCTCGTCGACCGGGACGGGCACGGCCCGGCACCCGGCGAGGGTGGCGCCCATGGCGTAGGTCGGGTAGCTGACGGCCGGGTAGAGGACGGTGTCACGGGACGGGTTCCGCAGCCGGAGGTACTGCGGCGTGCTGGCCACGAACTCCTTCGTGCCGACGCAGGCGGCGAGCTCCTCGGGCTCGAGCTCCACCCCGAAGCGGCGGTGCACCCATCCGGCGGCCGCCTCCCGGTAGCCGATCGTGCCGATGGACGGCGGGTAGCCGCGGACGGTCGTGGCGTCGGCGAGCCGGGCCACCAGCTCGGCGGGCGGCGCATCGCAGGGGGTGCCGATCGACAGGTCGATCCCCCCGCCCTCGTGGGTGGTCAGGACCTCCTCGAGCTCCCGCAGCCGGTCGTAGGGATACGGCGGCGGGACGAAACCCTCGGCCATTGGTGCACCTCATCTTTCGAACTGGCCGGGGGGGGGGCACGTGCCCGGGCTCCCCCCCCGGCCCGTTAGGGGGAGGGCGGGGGGATCGACCTGTCGATCGGCACCCCCTGCGATGCTCCGCCCGCCGAGCTGGTGGCCCGGCTCGCCGACGCCACGACCGTCCGCGGCTACCCGCCGTCCATCGGCACGATCGGCTACCGGGAGGCG
>JBEIGA010000145.1:0-10444 GCA_040382135.1 Acidimicrobiales bacterium | reverse complement strand
TGCGCTCCACGCCGACGCCGAAGCTGAGCTTGCGCACGGTGAAGGTCTCGCGGATGCCGCCGCCCTGGCGCCGGATGACCACGCCCTCGAAGATCTGCACCCGCTGACGGTTGCCCTCGACCACGCGGACGTGCACCTTGAGGGTGTCACCGGGGCCGAACGACGGGACGTCGTCCCGCAACTGCTGCTGCTCGACCAGATCGGTGGGGTTCATGGCGCGGTGTCTCCTGGCGCAGAGAGTCGTGAGGCCCGAGGTCGGCGCGCTGGAAGGTCGCCGGAGGCCGGTCGCCCATCTTAGGGGGGCCCGACGCGGACTCCAATCCGTGTCAGGGAGCGGGATCGACGTCCGGGTGCAGTCCGAACTCGTCGAGGAGCCGCCGGTCCTCGACGGTGAGGCCGCCTCGTGCCTCGACGAGGTCCGGGCGCCGGGCGAGGGTGCGGGCGAGCGCCTGCGCCCGACGCCATCGGCGGATCCGTCCGTGGTCGCCGGACCGCAGCACCTCCGGCACGACCATGCCGCGGAAGTCCGCCGGCCGCGTGAACTGCGGGTACTCGAGCAAGCCGTCGCTGAAGGATTCGTCCTCGCTCGACGCCTCGTTCCCCAGCACCCCCGGGAGGAGACGGGCGACCGCCTCCACCACCACCAGCGCGGCCAGCTCGCCACCGGCGAGGACCACGTCCCCCACGGACAGCTCGCCGTCGACGAGGTGGGCACGGACGCGGTCGTCGACCCCCTCGTAGCGACCGCACAGCAGCGAGAACCCGTCGAGGGACGCGAGCTCCCGAGCACGAGCCTGGTCGAGCCGGTCGCCGCCGGGGCCGAGCAGGAACAGCGGCCGGGGCGGCTGCACCGCCTCGACGGTCCGGAAGATCGGCTCCGGCATCAGGACCATCCCCGCGCCGCCCCCGAACGGGGCGTCGTCCACCGAGCGGTGCGGATCCGTGGTGACCGAACGCAGGTCGTGGACCCGCAGATCGAGGTGGCCGGCGGTGCGGGCCCGCCCGAGGATGCTCTGGCCGGCGTACCCCTCGATCATCCCCGGGAAGATCGTGATGACGTCGATGCGCACGGGCTCAGTCCTCGTCGAACAGACCGAGCGGGACCTCGACGTCGATCCGGACCCCGGGATCCACCTCGGTGACGAAGCGGACCGGCACCAGGGCGCCCCCCTCGAGCACGAGGAGGTCGCTCGCCGGGTTGGCCTGGACGGCCTCGACCCGCCCGCGCTCGACACCGTCCTGGTCGACGACGACGGCACCGATCAACTCGTGCACCCAGAGCTCGTCGTCGTCCTCGACCGGCGGGGCGAGCAGGACGGCACCGCGCAGGCGGTCCGCGTCGGCGCGGTCGTGCACCCCGTCGATCTCGACGATGAACCGACCGAGGTGCTCGCGCGACGAGAGCACCGTGAGCGGCCCGAGGCTCGACGAGAGCGTCGTCCCGGGCGCCAAGCGCTCGACCCGGTTGGTGACGAGGCGCACGACGACCTCGCCGCGGACCCCATGGGGCTTGTCGATGCGCCCGATCTCGAGCTCGTCGGGCGGGTTCACGGGCACGTGCCCGGCATCAGTCGAGGAACTCGACCTCGACCTCGGCACCGTCACGGACGGCAGCGGCACGGACGACGGTGCGGATCGCGTTGGCGACCCGACCGCGCTTGCCGATGACCCGGCCCATGTCGCCGGGGCCGACGCCGACGTTGAAGCGCAGGCGGCCGTCGCGGTCCTCGGTGGAGATCTCGATGGCGTCGACGTCGTCGACGAGCTCGGAGAGCAGGTAGCGCAGGACGCCCTCGGCGATGGGGGCTGCGGTCGTGATGTCGCTCATGACCCGGCCTCGGCGGCGGCCTTCTCACGGGCCTTCTTCGAGAGCCGCTGCGCCGGCGCAGGCGGCGTCGGGACCGACGTCCCCGCCGGGTTGCCCTTGAACTCGTCCCAGGCGCCCGAGATCTTCAGGAGCTTCTCGACACGGTCGGTGGGTTGCGCACCGTTCTTCAGCCACTTCACGGCCTTCTCGGTGTCGATGGAGACGACGCTCGGCTCCTGGCGCGGCTCGTACGTTCCGATCACCTCGATGAACCGGCCGTCCCGCGGCGACTGCGCTTGGGCGGCCACGACCCGGTACACCGGCTGCTTCTTCTTGCCCATCCGCATCAGGCGGAGCTTCACGGCCACGTTGTTCTTCCTTCGTCGCGGGTGCGGTTCGGTGCGATCGATCGCATCGGCCGCCGATCGGCGGGACCCGATGCGCGACGGGGCACAGAAACCCCAGTCGAGCCACTCAATTCAATCCGGGTTGCCCACCGGTTTCCAACCCCGGCAGCGACAGCGGGGTCTTGGGGATCTTCGCCGGGCCCTTCGGCGTGGTCCGCCCACCCTTGGGACCCTTCTTCCCCTTGTCCTTCCGGCCACCCTTGAGCTTCTTGGTCCCGAAGCCGCCGAGCTGCTTCATCATCTTGGCGGTCTGCTTGAACTGCTTGACCAGCTCGGCGACCTCGTGGGGCTGGACCCCGGCGCCCTTGGCGATGCGGGCGCGCCGCGAGCCGTCGATGAGGTCGGGGTCGGCGCGCTCGGCGCGGGTCATCGAGTGGATGATCCCCTCGATCCGGGCGACCTGCTTGTCCTCGATCTGGACGTTGCGGACCTCCTTCGGGATGCCCGGCATCATGCCGAGCAGGTTCCCGATGGGCCCCATCTTCTTGACCTGCTGCAGCTGGTCGAGGAAGTCGTCGAGGGTGAACTGCCCTTCGAGCAGCTTGGCCGCAGCGGCCTCGGCCTCCTCCTTCTCGTAGGTGGCCTCGGCCTTCTCGATGAGCGTGCGGACATCGCCCATGCCGAGGATGCGGCTGGCGAGGCGGTCCGGGTGGAAGACCTCGAAGTCGGCGAGCTTCTCGCCGGTGGAGGCGAAGGCGATCGGTCGGCCGACCACCTCCTTCACCGACAGCGCGGCGCCGCCGCGGGCGTCGCCGTCGAGCTTGGTGAGGATGACGCCGTCGAGCTCGAGCGTGGCGTGGAACGCCTCGGCGACGTTGACGGCGTCCTGGCCGGTCATCGCGTCGACGACGAGGAAGGTGTACTGGGGCTGCAGCTCCTCGGAGATCTGCCGCACCTGCTCCATCATCTCGGCGTCGATGGCGAGGCGGCCGGCGGTGTCGCAGATGACGACGTCACGCCCGAGGCTGCGCGCCTCGGCCAGCGATGCCCGGGCCACCGACACCGGGTCCGTGGCCTCGCTGAACACCGGCACGTTGATCTGCCGGCCCAGGGTGCGCAGCTGCTCCACGGCGGCGGGACGCTGGAGGTCCGCTCCCACGAGGAGCGGGTTGCGACCCTGGCTCTTGAACCAGGCCGCCAGCTTCGCGGAGGTGGTGGTCTTGCCGGAGCCCTGCAGGCCGGCCATGAGGACGACCGTGGGCGGCTTCGGCGCGAAGGTGATGCGCATCGCCTCGCCGCCGAGGCTCTCGGTGAGCTCCTCGAGCACGATCTTGACGACCTGCTGGGACGGGTTGAGCGCCTTGCTCAGCTCCTGGCCGACGGCCCGCTCGCGGATGCGGCCCACGAGGCTGCGGACCACGGCGAGGTTGACGTCGGCCTCGAGGAGGGCCAGGCGGATCTCGCGAAGGACCTCGTCGATGTCCTCGGTTGTGAGACGACCCTTCGAGCGGACCCGCTTGAAGATGTCGTCGAATCGGTCACTGAGCGCTTCGAACATGCGGGCGTCAGCGTACCGGCGCCGGGTCAGGCGAACAGCGCCTCGACGAACTCCTCCGGATCGAACTCGACGAGATCGTCCGCACCCTCGCCCAGACCGACCAGCTTCACCGGGATCCCGAGGTCCTGCTGGATGGCCAGCACGATGCCGCCCTTGGCCGAGCCGTCGAGCTTGGTGAGCACCACGCCCGTGACCTCGACCGCCTCGGTGAACTGCCGGGCCTGGGTGAGCCCGTTCTGGCCGGTGGTGGCGTCGATGACGAGCAGGACCTCCGACACGGTGCCGGCGCCCTTCTCGGCCACACGCCGGACCTTGCGGAGCTCCTCCATGAGGTTGGTCTTGGTGTGGAGGCGGCCCGCAGTGTCGGCGAGCACGAGATCGGCCTTCACCGCAGCGGCGTGCTCCACGGCGTCGAAGATCACCGCGCTCGGGTCGCCACCCTCGTTGCCGCGCACGATCCGTGCGTCCGCCCGCTCCGCCCACATGGTGAGCTGCTCGGCGGCAGCCGCCCGGAAGGTGTCGCCGGCGGCGAACACGACGGTGCGACCCTCACGCACCTCGCGCCGACCGAGCTTGCCGATCGTGGTGGTCTTGCCGACGCCGTTCACGCCCACGAACAGCCACACCGACGGCGCCGTCTCGGCCAGGTGGAGGGAACGATCGAAGCCCGACAAGCGCGCGACCAGGTCGGCCTTGACCAGGTCCACCACGGTCGCCGGGTCCGTGATCTTCTGGTCACGGGCAAGCCCGCGCACATGGTCGAGCACCTCGGTCGCGGTGCCCACGCCGACATCGGCGAGGATCAACGCCTCCTCGAGCTCGTCCCAGGTGTCGGTGTCGACCGAGCGGGAGAGGACGGAACGGAGCGAGCCGGACAGAGCGTTGCGCGCCTTCGCGAGCCGCTCCCGGAAGCTCGGCCGGACAAGGAGCTCGGGCTCCGGCTCCTCGACTTCGAGCTCCTCGAGGATCCCGGGTCCGACCTCCTCGGCCTCGCCTTCGACGTCGGGCGCAGTGACCGTCGTGGCCGGGCGGCGCTCGACGGGCGGCGGCTCGAGGACCGTGGCATCGCCCCGGCGACCGACGACGAACCAGGCCGCGGTCCCCAGCAGGAGGACGGCGACCACGAGGATGAGGATGAGCTCGACCATGACGGGCGCAGCCTACCGGCGGGTCGCGCGCCGGAACCCCGACCGGCGGCTGGGGGTCAGCCCACGGAGCCGAGGACGACCGTCACGGTCACCGGCTCGCCGTCACGCACGACGACCACCTCGACCGGCGAACCGGGCGTCCGCAGCTGGACCTGAGCGGCGAGCTGCTCGATGCCCGTGATCGGCACGCCGGCGAACTCGACGAGGAGGTCGCCCTCCTCGAGTCCGGCGACCGCCGCGGGCGTGTCCGGGCGGACCCCGGTGAGTCGGGCACCCACGGAACCGTCGGTGGGGGTCACGCCCTCCACGCCGAGGAAGCCCGTCTCGAGCGATTCGCCGTTCACGATCCGCTCGGCCACGAGCTTGAGCGTCTCCGCCGGCACGGCGAACCCCACCCCCTGGTTGCCCTGGGTGCCGTCCGTGCGGATCGAGGTGTTCATCCCGACCACGCGCCCCTCGATGTCGGCGAGAGCCCCGCCGCTGTTGCCGGGGTTGATCGGGGCGTCCGTCTGGATCATCGCCACACGGCCGTTGCCGAAGCTCGGCACCACCCGGCCCACGGCGCTGACGATGCCCGCCGTGACCGTCTGGTCGAGGCCGAAGGGGCTGCCGACCGCGACGGCCATCTGGCCGACCTCGACCGACGAGAGCGGGGCGAAGGTCGCAGGCACGAGCCCCTCGACGGGCTGCACCCGCAGCACGGCGACGTCACGCACGGCGTCGGAGCCAACCAGCTCGGCGGGCACGACGCGACCGTCGGCGAGCTGGACCGCGAGCTCGGTGGCACCGCTGACCACATGGGCGTTGGTGACGATCAGGCCCCCCGCGTCGTACACGATGCCCGAACCCTGCCCGCTGGTCGCCTCGATCCGAACGACGGAGGGCAGGACCGCCTGCGCCACCGCAGCGACGGGCTCCTGCCCGGCAGCACCAGGAGCGACGGGCCCGGGCTGGTCCTCGATCGTGCCCTGCGCGGTCTGGTCGTCCGCGGCCACCACCGGGAGATCGACGCTGCCGGCCACGGGAGCCGGCTCGTCGTCGATCGAGAGCCCGACGGCGACGCCGCCGGCGACGAGGCCGGCAGCACCGAGGACCGCAGCGGGGAGCAGCCATCCCCGGCGACGCCGGGAGGGCGAGGAACCGGTCGCCGCCGGGGGTGGCCATGCTGCGGGTGACAGGGGCGGCGCCGAGGGCAACGGGCCCGATCCGGAGCCGGCGGTCGGCCAGGAGGGAGGGGGCCCTGGCGTGTACGGCGGCTGCCGGACGATCGGGGTGGGTGGGGTGTTGCGCTCGGCGTCGTTCCCTGTCCGCTCCACGGGTCGCACCTTATGAGTCGGCGGCGAAAGGTCGGCTAAGGGCGCGCACCGGCGGCTCCGAAGGGCGGCCTTCGGGTGCGGCAGGGCCGATGCGCCCTTCGCTGCCCGGGGGCGCATCGGCCCCCCCAGCCATGGGTTCGGCCGGGAGCCACAGTGCGAAGGTGGAACCTTTCCCGACCTCGGACCGCAGGGTGACACGACCGTTGTGCGCTGCGGCGATCTGGCGCACGATCGTGAGCCCGAGGCCGGAACGTCCCTCCTGCCGAGCGTTGCCAGGGTCTCCGCGCCAGAAGCGCTGGAACACCCGCTCCCGATCCTCGACCGGGATACCGGGTCCGTGGTCGGTGACCGCGAACCAGGCCCACCCGGCCTCGCAGCCCGCCTCCAGCCGGATCGAGGTGCCGGGGCCGGACTCGCGGATGGCGTTGACCAGCAGGTTGGCCGTCGCCCGCTGCAGCGCTACCCGGTCGCCGTGGACGACGACCCCCCGGGGCGCATCGGGCTCGATGGCGATGTCCTTCGCCGCGGCCGAAGCCCGGAACTCGGCGGCGGCGTCGTCGATCATCCGTCCGAGGTCCACGCGCTCGGACCGGCTCGCCCGGGCGTTGAGCCGGGCGTGGGCGAGAAGGTCGTCGACCAGGGTGCCCATCCGTTCCGCAGCTCGGCCGACCACGGCCGCCGTCGACCGGAGATCGTCGGCGGTCGCGCCGGGGTCCGCCAGAGCGACGTCGACGTTGGTGCGGATCACGGCGATCGGGTTCCGTAGCTCGTGCGACGCCTCGTGGATGAACTGTCGCTGGCTCTCGAAGGCGTCGTCGAGCCGCCCGAGCATCTCGTCGAAGGTGTCGGCGAGCTGGTGGATCTCGTCGTTCGGTCCGCGCAGGTTGATGCGACGGGACAGGTCGGTGGCCTGGATCTCACGGGCCACCCGGGTGATGCGACCGATCGGCCGGAGCACGAGGCCCGACACGTACCAGCCCACCCCGAGGCTCGCGATGAACAGCAGGCCGAGCGCACTGAACGAGTAGGTGCGGAGCTGCTCCATGGCCCGGCGGTTCACCTGGCGTTCGAACAGCTCGAGGGCAGGCACGACCTGGACCTCGCGGGCGTCGATGATGCGGCCGTCGAGCGTGGTGGTCACCTCGTACCGCCGCGAGACCGGGACGTCGTCGAGGGACGTGGACAGGCCGAGGTAGATCAGACCGATCACGATGGCGGCGAGACCGAACAGCAGGGTCGAGTACAGGACGGTGAGACGGACGCGGATGGAACCCAGCGCCGGCGGCAGCCGCTCGGCGAGACGGGACAAGGGCGGCGCCGTCCGCACCGTCGCCTCGGCGGTCATGGTCCCACCTCGGCGCGAGCCTCGTCCCCGTCGTCGTCCCTGCGTTCGTCCCCGCCGTCGACGCCTTCGACGCCTTCGACGAAGCGGTACCCCTTGCCGATGACGGTCTCGATCAGCGGTACCTCGCCCTCGACAGTGACCTTCCGGCGGAGCGTTCCCACGGTGACACGGACGGTGTTGGTGAAGGGGTCGGCGTTCTCGTCCCACACGTGCTCGAGCAGTTCCTCCTGGGAGAGGACCTCCCCGGGGCGCGAGAGGAAGTAGCGCAGGAGGGAGAACTCCTTCGCCGTGAGCTCGAGGACCCGGTCGCCGCGCCGGGCGACGTGCCGCGCGGCGTCCAGCTCGACGGGGCCGATCCGCACCACCGACGTGGACCGGGCGGCCTCGCGCCGCAGCAGCGAGCGGACTCGGGCGGTCAGCTCCCCGAAGGCGAACGGCTTCACCAAGTAGTCGTCGGCACCGGTGTCGAGGCCGGCGATGCGGTCGTCGACGGTGTCGCGGGCGGTGAGCATCAGGATCCGGGGCGGGACGTCGCCCGGCGGATCGTCACGCAGCCGGCGGCAAACCTCGAGCCCGTCGATGTCGGGCATGGTGAGGTCGAGGCACACCAAGTCGTAGGGTGTGTAGGCGGCCTTCTCGAGCGCCTCCTCGCCTCCGTGGGCGACGTCGACCGCGTAGCCCTCCCGACGGAGGCCCCGGGCCACGGCCTCGGCCAGGTCCACCTCGTCGTCGACGACCAGCACGCGCACGACGCGAACGGTACCGCGACACCCGCCGGCCGCCGCCGCGGACCGGGACCTCGTGTGCCCGCGACCCGGTGCTGCGCACCACTGCGCCCCGTTGGCGCGCCCGCGGGGCCACCGGAGGCTGCCATCATCGCTCCATGTCCGCCGCCACACCCGACCCGCTCCACGTCGCCGACCAACTCCCCGTCGCCGACGCGGCCCGAGAGCTCGAGCGCGCACTCATGGAGGTGAAGCGCGTCATCGTCGGCCAGGACCGTGCGATCGAACGGGTCGTCGCCTCCCTCCTGGCCCGTGGGCACTGCCTCCTCGAGGGCGTCCCGGGCGTCGCCAAGACCCTCCTGGTCGAGACGCTCGCCCGCGTCACCGGCGGCAGCTACACCCGGATCCAGTTCACCCCGGACCTGCTCCCCGCAGACATCGTCGGCACCCGGATCTACCGGAGCTCGCGCGAGGAGTTCGACGTCGAGCTCGGGCCGATCTTCGCCAACTTCGTGCTGGCGGACGAGATCAACCGGGCTCCGGCCAAGGTGCAGTCCGCGCTGCTGGAGGTGATGGCCGAACGGCACGTGTCCATCGGTGGGCGCACCTTCCCGGCACCGGACCCGTTCCTCGTCCTCGCCACCCAGAACCCCATCGAGAGCGAAGGCGTCTACCCGCTGCCCGAGGCGCAGCGTGACCGCTTCCTCATGAAGGTCGTGATCGGCTATCCCACCCCGGCGGAGGAGGTGCAGATCATCCATCGCATGGGCGTACGGGCACCGGAGCCCACACAGGTGCTCGACGAGCACCGGCTGCGGGCGCTGCAGGATGCCGCCGACCAGGTGCACGTGCCCCAGGCGGTCGTCGACTACGCCGTCAACCTCGTGGTCGCCACCCGGGACCCGGCGAGCCGGTACCTGCCGGACCTCGCCGAGCTGATCGCCTACGGAGCGAGCCCGCGCGCCAGCCTCGGCCTCATCCGCGCCGGGCGGGCCATGGCCCTGCTGCGCGGGAGGACCTACGCCCTACCCCAGGACGTCTTCGACGTCGCCCCCGATGTCCTGCGCCACCGTCTCGTCCTCACCTACGAGGCCCTCGCCCGGGAGATCCCGGTGGACCAGATCCTCGGGCGGATCCTCTCCACGATCCCCGCGGCGCGGGTCACCCCGACGCAGGACCCGGCCATGGATCCCGGCAGCACCGAGTAGCCGCCGGCACCCGGCGACCCCGTCGTCCCGTTCTGATGCAACAGGTCCCCACCGATCTCGCCGGCTCGTCGCCGGACTCCGCCCGGGTGGTGCTGCGGCGGCTCGAGCTCGCCGTCACCCGGCGGCTCGACGGCATGCTCCACGGCGACCATCGGGGGCTCACGCCCGGCCATGGTTCGGAGCCCGGCGACGCGCGCCCCTACCAACCCGGCGACGACGTCAGGCACATCGACTGGGCGGTGACGGCGCGGTCCCAGCAGCCCCACGTCCGCATCCCCATCGCCGACCGGGAGCTCGACACCTGGGTCCTGGTCGACCGCTCCGCCAGCCTCGACTTCGGCACCGCGCGTGGCCAGAAGCGCGATCTGGCACTGGCCGCCACCGCGGCCACGGGGTTCCTGACCGAGCGGGCCGGCAACCGCTTCGGCGCGCTGATCGCGGAACCGGGTCGCCTGAGCGAGATCCCGGCGCGCGGCGGACGACCCCACCTGCTCGCGATCCTCGCCCGTGTGCACGGCGCCCCCCGTGGCGAGGGAGCCGGACCGGCCGATCTCGCCGGCGGCCTCCGACGTCTCGCCGCACCGTCCCGGAGGCGGGGGTTCGTCGTGGTCGTCTCGGACCTGCAGGGCCGTGACTGGGCCGAACCGCTGAAGCGGCTCACGCTGCGCCACGACGTGCTCGTGGTCGAGATCGTCGATCCCCGTGAGCTGGAACTGCCCGACGTCGGCATCCTCGTCGTCACCGATCCCGAGACCGGGGCCACCCGGGAGATCGACACCCGGAAGGCCTCGTTCCGGCGACGGTACGCCGAGGCTGCTGCGGCGAAGCGGGAGCGTCACGCCCGTCAGGTGCGCGAAGCCCGCGCCGACCACGTCGTGCTCCGCACCGACCGGGACTGGTTGCTCGACCTCGTGCAGCACATGGCCCGGCGTCGGATGCGACAGAACCGCGAGGGGATCGCCGGATGAGCTTCTCGTCCCCGGAGCGGCT
>JBEIGA010000144.1:0-10460 GCA_040382135.1 Acidimicrobiales bacterium | reverse complement strand
GTTTTGTGGCGTTGCGTCCCCTTTCTCGGTTGTTCCTACACACCCCCGGGGGAGGGGGGGAGTGAGGGGTTGGGTGGGCGAACGGCACGACGACGGAAGGACCGACCATGAAGCGACTGGCGCTGTACCTGCAGGATGCGCACCCGATCCCCGAGGCGATGGGGTTCGCCCAGTACGCCGAGGCGAAGGGGTTCGAGGCCGTGTGGCAGGCCGACTCCCGCCTCGTGCGGGAGGCGGCGGTGCCGATGGCCGCCTTCGCCGCCACCACGGACACGATCAAGGTCGGCTCGGGCGTGATCGACGTCTGGTCGCGCAACCCGGCCCGTCTGGCGTCGATGTTCTCGACGCTCGACGACCTGGCGCCCGGCCGTGTGATCGCCGGCCTCGGCGCGTGGTGGGACCCGCTCGCCCAGAAGGTCGGCATCGACCGGGCCCGGCCCCTCACGGTCATGCACGAGGTCGTCACCGTGCTGCGCGCCCTGCTCAACAACGAGACGGTCACGTTCCACGGCAAGTACGTGCACCTCGACGGCGTGGAGCTCGACTACGTGTACCAGGAGCGCCGGGCCAAGGACGTGCCCATCCTCATCGGGGCCACGGGCCTGCAGATGATGGAGCTCACCGGTCGCATCGCCGACGGCGCCGTCCTGAACTACCTGGTCTCGCCCGACTACAACGCCAAGGCCATGGAGGCCCTGCAGACCGGCCTCGACAAGAGCGGGCGCCGCATGGAGGACTTCGACCGGCCCCAGCTCGTGGTGTGCTCGGTGCACGAGGACCGCCAGACCGCCCTCGACATGGCGCGCATGATGGTCACCCAGTACCTGGGTCAGCAGCCGCACATCATGAAGGCGTCGGGCGTGCCCCAGTCGCTGCTCGACGCGGTGGGGGAGATCCTCACCTGGCCGGCCACCCACGAGCAGGTGGAGGCCGCCTCGAAGCTCGTGCCCGACGAGATCGTGCAGCAGCTCACCGCGAGCGACACGCCGGCCGAGGCCCGCGAGCAGGTCCAGCGCTACCTCGACAGCGGCGCCACCTGCCCGATCCTCTACCCGCTCGGCGACGTCCACGCCATGATCGACGCCTTCGCCGACTGGGACTGAGCGGACCCGTTCTCGTGGCGTTCACACGGAAGGCTTGGGTCGTGCGTTGACAATTCGTCAAAATGCTCCCATGGGCGTCCCGCGCACCGTCGTCTTCGAGATCCCTGCGTGGGTGGACGATGTCGTCGCCGCGGCACCCGAGGTTGCGTCGGGTCCCGATGCGGTCGACGCCCGCATGGGGTTCACCCTCGAGCTGGCGCGGGGCAACGTCGCCCACGGCACCGGCGGTCCGTTCTCGTCGACGATCTTCGAGGCGGCCACGGGCCGGCTGGTGGCCGTCGGGCTCAACCTCGTCCTCCCGAGCCGTGCCGCCGTCGCCCACGCCGAGATCGTCGCCATCGCCATGGCCGGTCAGGCCGTCGGCGACTTCGACCTCGCGAAGGGCGGGGAGCTCGAGCTCTACGCCAGCACCCAACCCTGCGCCATGTGCCTGGGGGCGGTGCCGTGGTCCGGGGTGCGGCGCCTCGTCTGCTCCGCCCGCGACCAGGACGCCCGCGCCATCGGGTTCGACGAGGGCCACAAGCCGCCCGACTGGCGCGAGGCGCTCGGTCGGGTGGGCATCGATCTCGTCCTCGACGTGCGCCGCGTCGAGGGCATCGCCGTCCTGCAGGCCTACGTCGACGCAGGCGGACCGATCTACAACGGAGCGACGGCGCACGACGCCGCCGCCCACGAGGCCAACTGATGGAGGCCAGCTGACGTGCACCACGTCCAACGCCCCGGGCAGCGCATCGCCCGGCACCTCACCCCCGGCACCCTCGACGAGGCGCTGACCCTGCTGGCCGAGGCGGGCCCGTCCGCCCGCCCTGTCGCGGGTGCCACCGACCTCACGCTGGAGCTCGCCCGCGGCGGCCGTCCCGGCGTCGACACGCTGGTCGACCTCACCCGCATCGTCGGTCTCGACACGATCGAGCTCGACGACGCGGCCGGGGTGCTCCGCCTCGGCGCCCTCGTCACCCACGGCGACGTGATCGCCTCGGCGGCCTGCGTCGAGCACGCGCTCCCGCTCGCCCAGGCGAGCCTCGAGGTCGGGGCGCCGGCGCTGCGGACCCGGGCCACGGTCGTCGGCAACATCGTCACCGCCAGCCCGGCCAACGACACGATCTCGGCGCTGCTCGCGCTCGACGCCGCGGTGGTCACCCGCACGCTCGACGGCGGGCGGCGCATCCCGATCAGCGCGTTCCACCCGGGCTTCCGTCAGACCGTCCTCGCCCCCGGCGAGCTCGTCACGGCGGTCGAGATCCCGGTGGTCCCCGGACGGCGCGGCCTGTTCGCCAAGCTCGGCCTCCGCCGGGCGCAGGCCATCTCGGTCGTCCACGTCGCCGTGACCCTGGACCTCGACGGCGACACGGTCGCCGCCGCCAGGGTCGCCGCGGGCAGCGTCGCCGCCACGGTGGTGCGCCTCGCCGGTGCGGAGGCGGCGCTCGTCGGCACCACCCTCACCCCCGAGGCGATCACCGCCGCAGCGGCGGCCGCCCAGGCCGAGGTCCACCCCATCGCCGACGTGCGCGGCACCGCCGAGTACCGCACCGACACGGTCGAGGTGCTGGTGCGGCGGGTCCTGCGCACCCTCGCCCGCGGTGAGGAGCGGGCGCGCTGGCCGGAGGCGCCGGTCCTGCTCGGGGCCGATCGCCACCCGTCGCGCGGCCCGGCGCACGCGGTCGCCCACGACGACACCACGCCGGTGGAGGCGGTGGTGAACGGGCGGAAGGTCGCCGCGCCGAACGGTGCCGGCGCCACCCTGCTCGACTGGCTCCGGGACAGCGCCGGCCCCGCCGCCGGCGTCCCGCTCACCGGCACCAAGGAGGGCTGCGCCGAGGGGGAGTGCGGTGCCTGCACTGTCCACATGGACGGCGTGGCGGTGCTGTCGTGCCTCGTGCCCGCCGCCCGGGCCCACGGCACCGAGCTCACCACCGTCGAGGGCCTCGGAGGGAGCGGCGCGGCCCACCCCTTGCAGCAGGCGTTCATCACCGAGGGCGCCGCCCAGTGCGGCTTCTGCACCCCGGGCTTCCTGATGGCCGGCGCCAAGCTCCTCGAGGAACGTCCCGAGCCGAGCCCGGAGGAGGTGGTGGCCGGGCTCGCGGGCAACCTGTGCCGCTGCACCGGCTACTGCTCGATCGTCGCGTCGGTCGAACAAGCCGCCACCGCGCTGGCCGGTGACGAGACCCCCGTGGAGGTGGCCCGATGAGCGTCGGCCGCAACGACATCCGCCTCGACGGCCTCGCCAAGGTCACCGGCGCCGCCCAGTACTCGGGCGACCTGGCCCCGGCCGACGCCCTCATCGCCAAGGTGGTGTTCTCCGGCAAGCCCCACGCCCGCATGCTCGCCATGGACACCGGCCCGGCCGAGGCGGTGCCCGGCGTGGTGGCGGTGCTCACGGCCAAGGACGTGCCGGTCAACGAGTACGGCCTCACCATGTTCGACCAGCCGGTGCTCGTCGGCCTGGGCGACACCGGCCGCACCGCCGTCGACTGCAGCATCTCGCGCTGGGATGCCGACCACATCGCCGTCGTCGTGGCCGAGACCCAGGCCGCCGCCGACGAGGCCGCTGCGCTCGTCCACGCCCACACGCGATGGGAGGACCTCCCCCTCGTCCCGGACGTCGACGCGGCACTCGACGACTCGGTGCTCGTCCACGCCGAGGCGGGCACCAACACCTACGTCCACGACAAGATCCGCAAGGGTGACGTGGAGGCCGGCTGGGCCGAGGCCGAGGTGGTGGTGGAGGGCCATTACGAGTTCCCGTACCAGGAGCACGCCTACCTCCAGCCCGAGGCGGCGGTCGGCTACATCGACGACGAGGGCCGGGTCACGGTCGTCATCGCCGGCCAGTGGACCCACGAGGACCAGGAGCAGATCGCCCACGCCCTCGATCTCCCCATGGACCGGGTGCGTGTCATCTACCCGGCCATCGGTGGGGCGTTCGGCGGCCGGGAGGACATGTCGCTGCAGATCGTCATGGCGCTCGCAGCGTGGCGGCTCCACCAGCGCGGCGAGACCCGGGCGGTCCGCGCCCGCTGGTCCCGGGAGGAGTCGATCGTCGGCCACCACAAGCGGCACCGGGGCCGCGCCCACGCCCGCATGGGCGCCACCCGAGACGGTCGCATCACGGTGGTCGAGATCGACAGCTGGCTCGACTCGGGCTCGTACAACTACACGACCAACAAGGTGCTCGGGAACCTGCACCTCACCGCTGCGGGTCCCTACGAGGTGCCGAACGCCCGGCTCGACAGCTACGGCGTCTACACCAACGCCGTGCCCGGCGGCGCGTTCCGCGGGTTCGGCTCGCCCCAGGGCTGCTTCATCGCCGAGATGCAGATGAACAAGCTCGCCGAGGCGCTCGGCATGGACCCGGTGGAGGTCCGGCGGCGCAACCTCATCACCGACGGCAGCATCGGCATCACCCAGGCGCCGTTCCCGCCGGGGGTGAGCATCCCCGAGGTGGTCGAGGCCGCGGCCGAGGCCATGGCCTGGACCGAGCCCCTACCGGAGCGGGAGCCCATCGCCCCCGTCGCCAGCCTGCCGCCGGAGCCCGATGCGGTCCGTCGGGGCCGCGGGTTCGCCTGTGCGTTCAAGAACGTCGGGTTCTCCTTCGGCTTCCCCGAGCGTTGCGAGGCCTCGATCGTCCTGCACGGCGACCCCGACGACGAACGCCCCACGTCGGCCGAGCTGTACCACGCCGGCGCCGAGGTCGGGCAGGGCGCCCACACGGCCTTCCGGCAGATGGCCGCCGAGGCGCTCGGCATCGAGCCCGAGCAGATCGAGACCCACTACTCCGACACCGCCACCTCCGGGGACTCCGGCTCGGCCTCGGCGTCGCGGCTCACCTTCATGGCCGGCAACTCGATCCTCGGTGCCGCCGAGGAGGCCGAGAAGCGCTGGCTCGCCGGTGACCGTCCGGCGCTCGGCCACTTCCGGTACGTGCCGCCGCCCACCGAGGCGATGGACCCCGAGACGGGGGAGTGCCAGCCGAACTTCTCCTACGGCTACGTGGCGCAGGCGGTGGAGGTGGCGGTCGACGTCGAGACCGGTCACGTCGTGGTGCACCGCGTGGTCAACGCGAGCGACGTCGGCCGGATCATCAACCCGAAGCTCTGCACCGGCCAGGTGGAGGGCGGTGTGGTGCAGGCCTTCGGCTACGCGGTCACCGAGGACCTCCAGGTGGCCGACGCCGAGATCCGCAACCCGCGCCTGTCGGGCTACCTGATCCCGGGTATCGGCGACGTGCCCGAGGAGATCGACACCGTCCTGCTCGAGGTCCCGGACCCGATCGGACCGTTCGGGGCGCGGGGCATGGCCGAGATGCCGATGATCCCGCTCGCCCCGGCGATCATCGCCGCGGTCCACGACGCCACCGGCGTCTGGTTCGACCGCTTCCCGCTCACCCCGAGCCGCGTGCTCGCCGGGCTCCGGGCCGCGGGCGTCACCGCGGGCTGAGCCCGTGCCGCTGATCGTCGTCACCGACCCGATCCCCGAGCCCGCCCTCGCCCTCCTACGGGAGCACGGCGAGGTCCGGGTCGGGGGCGGACCGGAGGGCGCCGATGCCGTCCTCGCGCTGGTCACCACGCGCGTCGACGAGACGTTCCTCGCCCGGGCCTTCCTCGACACCGCCGGGCCCGGTCTGCGGGTGGTGGCGAACGTGGCCGTCGGCTTCGACAACATCGACGTGGACGCGTGCCGACGCCGCGGGGTCGTGGTCACGAACACCCCGGGCGTCCTCACCGACGCGACCGCCGACATCGCCATGGCGCTGATCCTCATGAGCACACGCCGACTGGGCGAGGCGGAGCGGTGGGTGCGGTCGGGACGCCCCTGGCAGTGGGGGATGGACTGGTTCCTCGGCGCCGGTGTGCAGGGGGCTCGGCTCGGCATCGTCGGCCTCGGTCAGATCGGCGCCGCCACGGCCCGCCGGGCGAAGGCCCACGGCATGCGCATCGCCTACACGAACCGCCGGCCTGCCGACCCGGCGGTGGTGGCCGAGCTCGACGCCGAACGGCTCGACCTCGACGAGCTGTTCGCCACCTCCGACGTGGTGTCGCTGCACTGCCCCGCCACCCCCGAGACCCACCACCTGGTCGATGCGGCCCGGCTCGCGACCATGCGGCCCACGGCGTTCCTCGTGAACACCGCCCGGGGGACCGTGGTCGACGAGGCCGCGCTCGTCGCCGCGCTCGAGGCGGGCACGATCGCCGGAGCCGGCCTCGACGTCTACGAGGACGAGCCTGCGGTGCACCCGGGACTCGCGGCGCTCGAGAACGTCGTGCTGCTGCCCCACGTGGGCTCGGCGACCGTCGCCACCCGGACCGCGATGGCCCTGCTCGCCGCCCGAAACGCCCTCGCCGTGCTCGCCGGGAGGCCGCCCATCACGCCTGTGGGGTGATCGGCTGTGACTCTGGGCACAGTGGCGAAATCTGCGCCATGATGAGGTCATGGATGTCACCGTCACCGTCAACGGGGTGCCGCACACCCGGGACGTCGAGCCCCGGCGCCTCCTCGTCCACTTCCTGCGCGACGACCTGGGGCTGACCGGCACCAACGTCGGCTGCGACAGCTCCTCGTGCGGGGCCTGCACGATCCATGTCGACGGTCGGTCGGCGAAGTCGTGCACCCTGCTCGCGGTCCAGGTCGACGGGCGTGAGGTCACCACCATCGAGGGCCTCGCCGCCGCGGACGGGACCCTGCACCCGATGCAGCAGGCGTTCCACGAGTGCCACGCCCTGCAGTGCGGCTACTGCACGCCGGGCATGGTCATGGCCGCCATCTCGGTGCTCGACGAGCACCCGTCGCCGTCGGAGGAGGACGTGCGCCTCGGGCTCGAGGGCAACCTCTGCCGCTGCACCGGGTACCACAACATCGTGAAGGCCGTCCTGGCCGCTGCCGGGACCCCCGTGGGAGGTGCGTGAGATGACGATGACCGATCCCGGCACCTTCACCGGCGGGGTGGTGGGGGAGCGGCGCCTCCGCAAGGAGGACCCGGAGCTCCTCACCGGTGAGGCCCGCTTCGTCGACGACCTGGCGCTGCCGGGCGCCCTCTGGATGAGCTGTGTCCGCAGCCCCCACGCCCATGCCCGCATCCTCGGGATCGACACGAGCGCAGCGGCCGCCATGGACGAGGTCGTGGCGGTGCACACCGGCGCCGACCTCGCCGACCTCTGGGCGGCGCCGATGCCCTGCGCCTGGTCGGTCACCGCCGACATGCTCAGCCCCACCCACTACCCGGTCGCCACGGGGAAGGTGCACTACCAGGGTGACATCGTGGCCGTGGTGCTCGCCCGGTCCCGGTACGCCGCGGTCGACGCCGCCGAGGCGGTGGTGGTCGAGTACGAGCCGCTGCCCGCCGTCGTCGACCTCGAGACGTCGCTCGCCGACGACACCGTCATCCACGAGGACCTGGGTACCAACCGCTCCTACGTCTGGGAGCTGATCCCGGACCCCGAGGGCGTGGAGCGCGCCTTCAACGAGGCCGCGCACGTGGTCCACGAGCGGTACGTGCAGCAGCGTCTGATCCCCTCGGCGATGGAGCCCCGTGGCGTGGCCGCGGTGCCGGCGCCGCACAACGGCGACATCACGATCTACTCCGCCACCCAGATCCCGCACATCCTGAAGGTGTTCGCCGCCATCGTCTGCGGCATCCCCGAGCAGAAGGTCCGGGTCGTCGCCCCGTCCGTGGGCGGCGGGTTCGGCTGCAAGCTCGACACCTACGCCGAGGAGTTCCTCTGCGTCGGCCTGGCCCGCAAGCACCGGGCGCCCGTGCGCTGGACCGAGAGCCGCTCCGAGGCCGGCGTGGCCACCATCCAGGGGCGAGGGCAGATCCAGGACATCTCGCTCGCCGCCGACGAGACCGGCCGCATCACGGCGGTCCGGGCGGAGCTGCTCGCCGACATGGGCGCCTACATGCAGCTGATCACGCCGGGTATCCCCCTGCTCGGGGCGTTCCTGTACCACGGCGTCTACGACATCCCGCTCTACTCGTTCCGCTGCACGGGCCTGTTCACGAACCTCACGCCGACCGACGCCTACCGAGGCGCCGGCCGGCCCGAGGCCGCGTACGCCATCGAGCGGGCCGTGGAGGCGCTCGCCCGGCAGGTCGGCGTCAGCCCGGAGGAGATCCGCCGTCGGAACTACATCCGGCCCGAGCAGTTCCCGTACACGTCGGGCGCCGGTCTGGTCTTCGACAGCGGCCGCTACGAGGACTCGCTCGACCTGGCGCTGCAGCTCGCCCGCTGGGACGAGCGCAGGGCGGAGCAGGCCGAGCGGCGGGCCCGAGGCGAGCGCACCCATCTGGGGCTCGGCCTCGTCACCTACGTCGAGATGTGCGGTCTGGCGCCGAGCCGGGTGCTGGCGTCGCTGAACTACTCGGCCGGCGGCTGGGAGTCGGCCACGGTGCGGATCCTGCCCACGTGCAAGGTGCAGGTCATCACCGGGACGGCGCCGCACGGCCAGGGCCACGAGACCAGCTGGTCCATGATCGTGGCCGACCGGCTCGGCATCGACCCCGACGACGTCGAGGTGCTGCACTCCGACACCGCCATCGCCCCGCTCGGTCTCGACACCTACGGGTCCCGGTCGCTGTCGGTCGGCGGCACGGCGCTCTGGATGGCGACGGAGAAGGTGATCGACAAGGCGCGGCGCATCGCCGCCCACCAGCTCGAGGCGAACCCGGACGACCTCGAGTTCAGCGGCGGCACCTTCCGGGTCGCGGGCACGCCCTCCAAGGAGGTGCCGCTCGCCGCGGTGGCCTTCGCCGCCTTCACCGCCCACGACCTCCCGGACGGCGTCGAGCCGAACCTCGAGGCGCAGGTCACCTGGGATCCGGGCAACTTCGTGTTCCCGTACGGCACCCACGTGGCGGTGGTGGAGGTCGACGAGGACACCGGCGGCGTCCGGCTCGTCGACTACGTCGCCGTCGACGACTGCGGCAACCAGATCAACCCGTTGATCGTCGAGGGCCAGGTCCACGGCGGTGTGGTGCAGGGCGTCGCCCAGGCGCTGTGGGAGGAGGCGATCTACGACGACGACGGGCAGCTCCGCTCGGCGTCGTTCATGGACTACCTCGTGCCGTCGGCCGCCGAGGTGCCGAACATCCGCACCGACTCCATCGTGACCCCGAGCCCCTCCAATCCGATGGGCGTGAAGGGCATCGGTGAGGCGGGCACGATCGGCTCCGCAGCCGCGGTGATGAACGCCGTGTGCGACGCGCTCGCCCCGTTCGGCATCCACGACCTGACCATGCCGGCCAGCCCCGCCAAGGTCTGGCGGGCCATCGAGGCCGCGAAGGCCGGGTCCGAAGGGGGTGCGGCATGATCCCCGCCGCGTTCGACTACGTCCGGGCCGACTCCGTCGACGCCGCCGTCGCCGCGCTGGCCGAGGCAGGCGACGACGCCAAGCTGCTCGCCGGCGGGCACAGCCTGATCCCGCTGCTGCGGTACCGGCTCGCCACGCCGTCGGTCCTCGTCGACGTCGGCCGCCTCGACGACCTGCGCTACGTGCGCCGGGAGAACGGGCACGTCGCCATCGGTGCCCTGACCCGCCACAGCGAGCTCGAGTTCAGCGACGTGCTCGCCGAGCACTGCCCGATGCTCCGCCACGTCGCCGGGCTGGTGGGTGACCCGGCGGTGCGCCACCACGGCACCATCGGCGGCTCGCTCGCCCACGCCGACCCGGCCTCGGACCTGCCGGCCGCGGTGCTGGCCCTCGGTGGCACGCTCGTGGCCCAGGGGCCGTCGGGTCGCCGCGAGATCGCCGCGGATGCGTTCTTCACCGGGTTCCTCGAGTCGGCGCTCGCGCCGGACGAGGTGCTCGTCGAGGTGCGTGTCCCCGCCGATTCGGGCGGGTGGGCGTACGAGAAGTTCAACCGGCGCGCCCAGGACTGGGCGATCGTCGGGGTGGCCGTGGCCCGCGGAGGAGCCGGGGTGGCGCTCGTGAACATGGGCTCCACCCCGTTGCGGGCCGCGGCCGTCGAAGCCGCGGTCGGCTCCGGTGCGGCGGCAGCCGACGCGGCCGCCCACGCGGCCGAGGGCGCGGAACCCCCCACCGACAACAACGGTGACCCTGCGTACCGCAGTCACTTGGCGCGGGTCCTCACGGCCCGCGCCCTCAGGACCGCCGGGATCGCCTAGGTCTGGCGGGTCGGCAACCGGCCGGCGCGGGTCCCGACTGCCAGGGGTGGACCATGCGCCGGCCGGACCGGCCGACGTCCCGATCCCCGGAGCGTCACTCCGCGAGGAGACCTCGGGCGATCTCGGCCCTGCGGAGCTTGCCCGCCTCGTTGCGGGGGAGCCCGTCCACGAAGCGCCACGCCGCCGGGACCTTGTAGGCGACGAGCCGTGCGCGGCACAGGGCGGTGAGCTCGTCGGT
>JBEIGA010000143.1:0-10497 GCA_040382135.1 Acidimicrobiales bacterium | reverse complement strand
GGAGGCGGACGTCGGACGTCGGCCGGTTCAGACCGTGGGGTCGTGCATGCAGAGCGTGTAGCCCGGGTACTCCGGGCCGATCTGGGCGTCCTGACCCCAGATGCTCCGGCAGTACTCCTCGAGCGTCATCGGCTCCTCCGTCACCGGCGGCGCGTTGGGCGGGCTCTCGATGGGCTCGCCCGTGGGCGGCGGGACCGTGGACGGCACCGTGGTCGTGGTGGGCGGGAGGGTGTTGGTCGGCCCACCCGGGGTCTTCTCGACCTGGAACTGCACGGTCTGCCCCGGCGAGTCCACCTGTCCCGAGTTCTGGCGCAGTGAGTTCGGGATCGGCGTCAGCGCCACCGGCACGCCGTCGATCAGCGCGGTGATCGTGAACGGCTGCGGACCGGACCCGCCCTCGCACTCGCTGTAGTAGCTGACCTCGATGGTGTAGACGCCGTCCGGGCTCATGCCCTCGGGCCAGAAGATGTTCTCGACCGGGTTGGAGACCGGGGACGTGCAGGCGGCGTTCGAGTCGACGTCGAGCTGACCGCCGGAGGCGACGGTGGTCTGCCCGTAGTCGATCCGCTCGCCCAGCGGGTCCGTGACCGCCAGGTCGAGGTCGGCCGTGCTCGACCACCGCAGCGTGAACTGGATGTCGCCCGTACCGAGCACCGGCTCGGGGATGGTGGTCGTCGTCTCGACCGTCGGCTGGCACTCCGGTGCCTCCGGGAACAGGTCGCAGAGGTAGTCGACGTAGACGTCACCGTCGGTGGGGTCGCCGCCCTCCACCGGCGGCTTCCGCCCGATGTAGCCGCCGTTCAGGTCGACCAGCACGAACTGGTTGATGACCACGTTGGTGGTGTTCACCACGACGATCACGTTGTTCTGCTGGAAGCCGGGCCACGGGTTGCCCGTGAGCGTGCCCGACGACTGGGGCTGGGGCGGGGTGAGCGGGTTGCCGCACCCGCACTTGGCCCGGGGGATGCCGTACTGGTCGACGAGCACCGCCGTGCCGGCCTGCAGCACGGCCTGGCGCGGCGTGGCCCGGCCGTCCCGGTACCCGTGGTTCGTGACCCGGGTGTCGGCCCGCAGCACCACCGGGGTGAGCGACCGTAGGTAGGCGGGCAGCTCGGCGACCGTGATCTGCTGCACCGCGGCCCAGGCGGCCGCCTTTTCGGGGTTCGCCTGCAGGAAGGAGATCATCTGCTCGACGTCGCAGGCGGCGTTGTTCCGGGTGCCGCCGTACAGGCCAGGGGCGGTCGCCGGGACCGTGCGGATCACCGCGCTGTTCGCGGCAGTCGTACTGGTCGACCCCGGGGCCGAGGTCGTGGTCGACGACCCCTGGTTGAACAGGGACGGACCGATGAGCCGGGCCGGCTGCGGCGCAGTGTTCGTGTCCACCGAGTCGGTGAACGGGTCGGGCCCCGGTTCCTCGACCGCCTCGAGGAAGATCTCCGCCTCGCTCGCGGTCTCGTCGTCGTCGCCGCCGCTGAGGAAGAGGAAGGCGCCGACGATGGCGACCACGGCCAGCACCGCTGCACCGATCAGCAGTGGGGTCTTGTTCGACTTCGGCGGGGCCACCGGGACGGCCGCCGGCACGTAGGCCGGCGGGGTCTGCGGGGTCGCCGGCGGCGCCGGCTGCGGTTCGGGGTGCCCCGCCTGCACGTCCGCGTGCGCCGGCGCGGCATGGTCAGCCTCCGCGAAGAGCGGGTCCGTGGTGACCTGCCCGGCATCGGAGACGTGCGCGGTCCACGCGTTCCCGTCCCAGTACCTGGCCTCGTGCCGTCCCAACGGGTCGGGGAACCACCCTGCTGCCGGTCCACTCATCGCCGCCTCCTCACACCGCTCGACCGCGCCGCTGCGGCTCACCGCGACGCATCGGCAACCTACGGGCACCTGTCGGCCACTCGTTAGGGTCAGACGTCCCGAGACCCGGGTGCGCGCGGAGCGGATCACGACTAACGTCCGCGTCGAACGGCACAGGCATGCTCCGGGGGGAGCCGACAAGGGGGGTCGCGTGCGCGTACACTCGGTTCATCGTCGTCCAGGGTCCGTCCGCCGGCTCGGCGTCGCGCTCCTGGCGGTCACCGCCCTGGCCGCGGCGTGCGGAGGCGACGACGGCGGCGAGGAGGAGGCCGCCGACACCACGGTCACGACCGAGGTCACCGAGACCACCGTCGTCACCGAGGTGGTCACCGAGCCGACCGTGGAGGCCGAGGAGGAGGTCGCCTTCGACCCCGAGGGCGAGCTGCGCATCGGTCTCGGGCTCGTCAGCAACACCTCGGCGACCGTCCTCGACCCGATCGCCCTGCCGTCGCCGGCCACGCCGATCCAGTACCTGCTCTACGACACCCTGCTGCGGGCGCAGATGAACGGCTCGTTCGAGCCCGGCCTCGCGAGCGCCGCCGAGGTGGTCGACCCGTCGACCATCAGCATCGAGCTCAACGAGGGGATCCTGTTCTCCGACGGCACGCCACTCGACGCCGAAGCCGTGAAGTTCTCCATCGAGCGCAACAAGAACTCGGGCAACACCGGCGCCTTCGCCGCGGAGATGCAGGCGATCCAGGACATCGTCGTCGAGAGCCCGACGTCGCTGACGATCACCTTCTCCAGCCCGGTCGCCGGCGTCTTCTTCACCCTGCTGAGCCGGGGCGAGACGCTCATCGTGTCGCCCACCGCCGTCCAGAGCGGGGTCGACCTCAACGCCACCCCGATCGGCGCCGGCCCGTTCGTCCTCGAGTCGTTCACCCCCGAGGGGAGCATGCGGCTCGTGAAGAACCCGGACTACTTCCAGGCCGACGACATTCGGCTGGCCGCGGTCGAGTACGTCCACACGAACCCGCAGGATCCCCAGGCCGTGGTCAACGCCCTGAGCTCGGGGGCGATCGACGCCGCCGACATCCTGAGCGAGGACCAGGTGGCCGCGCTGGCAGGCACCGACCTCGAGACCCAGGTCGAGGCCTCGAACAGCACCCTGCTGTGGGGCCAGATCTGCAAGGCCAACCCGCCGCTCAGCGATGTGCGGGTCCGCCAGGCGCTGAACTTCGGCATCGACCGCGACGCCATGAACGAGCTGCTGTTCCAGGGACGGAGCGAGCCGCAGTGGGGCTTCTGGCGCCAGGACCACCCGTTCCACAACCCGGAGATGACCGACTTCTTCGCGCACGACCCGGAGAAGGCTCGGGCGCTGCTCGCCGAGGCCGGGTACCCGGACGGCATCCGGGTCACCACGTTCGTCTCGCCGGGCGTCAGCCAGCGGGGCGCCGAGATCCTGCAGCAGCAGTGGGCGGAGATCGGCGTGGAGCTCGACATCGCGGTGGCCACCAACATCGTGCAGGAGTTCTTCGTCGACAAGCAGCGGGAGATGTACTTCTTCCCGCTCGGCCGATCCGGTCTCGACAAGGTCACCCGCAACCTGGTGCCCGGCTCGATCGGCAACGTCTGCGAGTGGAACGACCCTGAGCTCAACGCCATCGTCGACCAGCTCCGGGCCCTGCCGCAGAGCGCCGACAACCCCGAGACCGTGGAGCTCTGGCACCAGCTCGAGGAGCTGGCCCTCACCGAGGCGATGAACATCTTCGGCGTGTTCGGCACCGTGGCGAACGCCTGGAACCCGGAGCGCATCGGCGGGGCCGAGTTCATCCCGAACTTCCAGGGCGCGCCGAACCTCGACGTCCGTGACGCCTACATCGTCCCGTAGCCCGGAGGACACGCTGCTGTGCTCGGGATGATCATCCGGCGCCTCGTGGCGCTGGTCCCCGTGCTCCTGCTCGTGTCCTTCGGCGTGTTCATGCTGTCGACGCTCGTCCCGGGTGACGCCGCGGTCACCCTGGCGGGCGGCGACAGCGCCACGATCGAACGCATCGAGGAGGTGCGGGAGCAGCTGGGCCTCGACGACCCACTGCTCGAGCAGTACCTGCGCTGGCTCGGCGATGCCGTGCGGCTCGACTTCGGCACGTCGCTCTACGGCGGGTCGTTGTCGGTCTGGGACGAGATCAGCGCCCGCATCCCGGTCACCTTCGGGCTGGCCCTGCTGGCCCTGCTGATCGGCGTGGTCGTCGGCGTGCCGGTCGGCATCGCCGCGGCCATGCGCCCGGGCGGGATCCTCGACCGGCTCTGCCTGGTGACCACGAGCATCGGCATCGCCGTGCCGAACTTCTTCGTGGCGATGCTCCTCATCACCGTCTTCGCCGTGAACCTGGGGTGGCTGCCCGCGCTCGGGTTCACCCGCTTCACCGACGACCCGCTGGAGTGGCTCCGCACGATGATCCTCCCGGCGACCTCGCTCGCCCTGTTCCCGGCGGCGGCGCTGGCCCGCCAGGTCCGCGCCGCGCTGATCGACGTGCTGCAGTCGAACTACGTGCGCACGGCGTGGGCCAGCGGCGGCAGCCCCGTCCGGGTCGTGGGCAAGCACGCCCTGAAGAACGCCGGCATCCCCGCCGTCACCGTCCTGGGCCTGCAGCTCACCGCCCTGATCGGCGGCGCCGTGATCATCGAGCAGCTCTTCTCGATCCCGGGCCTGGGCAGCTACATGCTGCGCGCCCTGTCGCAGTCGGACCTGCCGGTGATCCAGGGCGTCACGATCACCTTCGTCGTCATGCACGTGCTGCTCAACCTGCTGGTCGACATCAGCTACGGCTTCCTCAACCCGAAGGTGCGGGTGTCGTGACCGACGCACCCGATCCGACGCCCACCTCGCCGAGCCCCTGGCGGCGCACGGCCCGACGCCTCCGCCGCGACCGGATCGCGATGGCCGCTGCCGTCTACCTGGTGCTGTTGCTGCTCGCCGCGATCTTCGCCCCGCTCGTCGCCACCCACGACCCCGCCGAGCTGGCGGTGGGGAAGCCCTTCTCGGGCCCCGCCGCGGCCCACTGGCTCGGCACCGACGACCTCGGCCGCGACCTGTGGTCCCGACTCGTCTACGGGGCACGCGTCTCCATGAAGACGGGGCTGCAGATCATCGTCCTGGCGCTCGCGGCCTCGGTGCCGGTCGGCCTCTTCTCCGGCTACCGGGGCGGCAAGGTCGACAACGTGATCATGCGGATCATGGACGCCCTCTCGAGCGTCCCTGCGCTGGTGCTCGCGCTGGCGATCGTCGGCGTGCTCGGCCCGGGCCTGACCAACGCGTCGATCGCCATCGCGATCGCGGTGACCCCCGGGTTCGTGCGCTTCGTGCGGGGGCAGACGCTGGCGGTCCGGCAGGAGACGTTCGTCGAGGCGTCCCACTCGCTGGGCACGCGGGAGCGGACGATCCTGCGCAAGCGGATCCTGCCCAACGTCGCATCGCCGCTCATCGTCACCGTCGCCCTCGCGTCAGGCGCCGTGCTCATCGCCGAGTCGGGCCTCTCCCTCCTCGGGCTCGGCAGCCAGCCGCCCGAGTCGAGCTGGGGCAGCATGCTGCAGCGCGGCTACCAGGTGATCCTCACCCACCCGTGGCAGGTGATCGTGCCGGGCACGGCGCTGGCTCTGACGGTGCTGGCGTTCAACCTGCTCGGCGACGGGCTCCGCGACGCCCTCGGCCTCGGCGTCCCCAAGGCCGTCGGCCTGCGCGGCCGACTCGGGCTCACCACGGTCGCGCCCCGACCGGATCTCGCGCCCGAAGCACCTGCCACGGACGGGCCGGCGCCCCTGCTCACGGTGTCCGGACTCACCGTCGAGTTCGTCACCGAGGCGGGGCCCGTCACCGTGGTCGACGACGTCGGCTTCTCCGTGGCGCCCGGCGAGGTGCTCGGGATCGTGGGCGAGAGCGGCTCGGGCAAGAGCGTCACCTCCCTGTCGATCATGCGCCTCATCCCGTCACCCCCGGGGCGCATCGTGCGCGGGTCGGTCGTGTTCGACGGCCGGGACCTCCTGACCCTCCCCTTCGCGGAGATGCGCAAGGTTCGCGGCAACGACATCTCCATGGTGTTCCAGGACCCCATGACCAGCCTGAACCCCGCCTACACCGTCGGGAACCTCCTCGGCGAGGCGGTCCGTCTCCACCAGGACGTGAACCGGGCCGGCGCCCGGGCCCGCGCCCTCGAGCTGCTGGAGCTGGTCGGCATCCCCGACCCGAAGCGCCGGCTCGACGACTACCCGCACCAGCTGTCGGGCGGCATGCGCCAGCGTGTGCTCATCGCCATGGCGCTCTCGTCACGGCCGCGCCTGCTCATCGCCGACGAACCGACCACGGCACTGGACGTCACGGTGCAGGCCCAGATCCTCGACCTCCTGCGCTCGCTGCAGGCCGAGTTCGGCATGGCGATCATCTTCGTCACCCACGACCTCGGCGTCGTGGCCGACCTCTGCGACCGCGTGCTCGTGATGTACGCCGGTCAGGTCGTGGAGCAGGCGTCGGTCACGGACCTCTTCGAGCGGCCGCGCCATCCCTACACGCAGGGGCTCCTGCGGGCCATGCCCCAGGTGGCCGGCCGCAGCGAGCGCCTCGTCGCCATCCGCGGCACGGTGCCGCCGCCCACGGCCCTCCCCGCCGGCTGCCGCTTCCACCCGCGCTGCGACCACGCCACCGACGCCTGTCGGGCCGAGCCGGTCGAGCTGCTCGTCCGCGGCGACCGTCCCGTGCGCTGCGTGCTCTCCGAGGAGCTCGTCCCGTGAACCCGCTGCTCGACGCCCGTGACGTCGTGAAGCACTTCCCGGTGCGCAGCTCGGTGCTGCGTCGCACCATCGGGCACGTGCGCGCCGTCGACGGCGTGTCGCTCTCGGTGGAGGAGGGTCGGACCGTCGGCCTCGTCGGCGAGTCCGGCTCGGGCAAGTCCACGCTCGGGCGGCTGCTCGTACGCCTCCTCGAGCCCACCGCCGGGTCGATCGTGTTCGACGGCACCGACATCGCCGGGTTGAAGGCGGGCCCGATGCGGTCGCTGCGCCGCGACCTCCAGATGGTCTTCCAGGACCCGTACTCGTCGATGGACCCGCTGGCGACGGTGGCCGACAGCATCGCCGAGCCGATCCAGACCCACCTCGGCCTCGACCGGGCAGCGCGCGACGCCCGGGTCACGGAGCTGCTCGAGACCGTCTCGCTGAACCCGGCCCACCGGAACCGCTACCCGCGGGAGTTCTCCGGCGGGCAGCTCCAGCGCATCGCCATCGCCCGAGCTCTGTCGTTGCAGCCCCGCCTGCTCGTGCTCGACGAACCGGTCAGCGCGCTCGACGTCTCGATCCAGGCCGAGATCATCAACCTGCTCGGCGAGCTGCAGGAACGCCTCGGGTTGGCGTACCTCTTCATCGCCCACGACCTGGCGGTGGTGCGCCACGTGAGCGAGCGGATCGCCGTGATGTACCTGGGCCGGATCGTGGAGGAGGGGCCCGCGGACGAGGTGTACGAGCGCCCGAAGCACCCGTACACCGTCGCCCTGCTCTCGGCGATCCCCGAGCCCCACCCGGAGCGGCAGCGGGCCAAGCAGCGGATCGTGCTGGCCGGCGACGTGCCGTCCCCGGTGGCACCGCCGTCGGGCTGCCGGTTCCACACGCGGTGCGTCCACGCCATGGACGTGTGCCGCAGCGTCGACCCGGCGCCCTTCCCCACCCCGGACGGCTCGGTGGTGGCGTGCCACCTCCACACGGAGGGGCCGGCCCTCGCCGGGTCCACCGTGCTGGGGCTGAGCCGGTCGTGATCTGACACCTACACCTCCAAGGAGCGGTCCATGCGGGCAGTGGTCATCGGTGCGTCGAGCGGGCTCGGGCGCTGCATCGGGGTGGGCCTCGCCCAGCGGGGTGCGCAGGTGGCGCTGCTGGCGCGGCGCACCGACCGCCTCGCCGACGCGGCCGCCGAAGCGGGTGAGGGTGCGCTGGCGATCGCCTGCGACGTCACCGACCCGGCCTCGTGCCAGGCTGCGATCGACGCTGCGGTCGCCGGGCTCGGCGGGATCGACGCCGTCGTCTACGCGCCCGGTGTCGGCCCCCTCGTGCGCATCGAGGACGCCGACCCGGCCACGTGGCACGCCGCCTTCGCCATCAACGTCGTCGGCGCCAACAACATCACCGCCGCGGCCCTCCCCCACCTCCGCGCCTCGGAGGGCTCGGTCGCCTACCTCTCCACGGTGAACGGGGCGCTCACCCCGCCGTGGCCGGGGCTCGGCGTCTACGCCGTCACGAAGGGTGCGCTCGACCGGCTGGTGGAGGCATGGCGCATGGAGCACCCGCGCATCGGCTTCACCCGGGTGCTCGTCGGCGAGTGCGTCGGCGGCGAGGGCGACGGCGGCACCGAGTTCAGCGCGGGCTGGGACCCCGAGGTCGCCATGGCCGTCGCCCCGTCCTGGGTCGAGCGCAAGCTGCTCTCCGGCGGCCTGCTCGACGTCGAGGAGCTCGTGCGCGTGGTCGACACCGTCCTGCGCTGCGGCGCCAGCGCCAGCATCCCGAGCGTCGCCGTCGTCCCCCGCCCCCCCGCCTGAGATGGCCGTCGACGACACCACCCGCGCGGACCCCGTCGCCGAGACGATGCGGCGGCTGGCCCCACCGTGCTTCGAGGACCCCGCCGACGAGCGCCGACACCGCAAGGAGCGACTCGCCGCCGGGTTCCGCATCCTCGCCCGACGCGGGCTCACCACCGGGGTCGCCGGGCACATCTCGGCCCGCGACCCGGAGGATCCGGACCGGTTCTGGGTCAACCCGCTGTCCGTCCCGTTCTCGATGATCCGAGCGTCGGACCTCGTCTGCGTGGACGGTGAGGGCACGGTCGTCGAGGGCGACGACCTCGTGAACGCTGCAGCGTTCGCCATCCACTCACGGATCCACGCCGTCAACCCCCGCGTGGTCTCGGCGTGCCACTCCCACAGCCCGTGGGGACGTCCCTGGTCGGCGACCGGTCGCCTGATCGAACCCACCAGCCAGGATGCCTGCGCCTTCTTCGGGGCCCAGGCGCTCGTGGAGGACTTCTCGGGCGTCGTCCTCGGCCTCGACGTGGGCGACCGCATCGGCCAGGCGCTCGCCCACCCCTCCGACGCCCCCTCGGGGGTCACCGTGGCCGTCCACGCCAACCACGGCCACATCACCGTGGGCGAGACGGTCGACGCCGCCGTGTTCTGGTTCGTGCTGTTCGAGCAGCTCTGCCAGTCCCAGATGCGGCTCGAGGCCACCGGCCGCAACTACCGGGTGCTGGACGACGCCGTCGCCGCTCACACCGCGGCCACCGTCGCCACCCCCTACGCCGGATGGCTGGGGTTCCAGGGGATGTACGCCGAGATCGTGGCCCAGGAGCCCGACCTGCTGGACTGAGGACGCCTGCGGGCGAGGGGGGACACATGCACCTGCTGGGGATCGCCTACCTCGGGCTCGACGTCCCCGACGTCGAGGCCTGGACCGCCTTCGGGACCGAGGTGGTGGGGATGATGCCCGCCCGTCGCCGCCCGACCGGCGTCTCCGAGGACGTCGTGCTGCTCAAGGCCGACGAGCGGCAGTGGCGGGTCGCCCTCCACCCCGCCGAGCGCGGGGGCCTGCGCTACGCGGGCTTCGAGCTCGGCTCTGCAGCAGCCTTCGCCGCCGCCGTCGCCCACCTCGAGGCCGAGGGCGCCGCGTTCGAACGCGGGTCGGCGGGGGACTGCGCCGCCCGGGGCGTCCGCGCCCTCGTCGCCCTCGTCGACCCCTCCGGTGTGCGGGTGGAGCTCACCTGGGGCCCGGTGCTCGACGGCGGCTTCGTCTCCCCGGTCGGCGTGCCCCGATTCGTGGCAGGCGAGCTCGGGTTCGGCCACTACGTCGTGCTCACCCCGGACCTCGACGCCTCCCTCGACGTCTACACCCGCGTCCTCGGCTTCCGCCGCAGCGACTACGTGGTGATCGGTCCGGGGAGGTCGGTGCAGTTCCTGCGGTGCACGCCACGCCACCACTCGGTGGCGCTCACCCACGTCGGCCCGGTGTCGGCCCTGCACCACGTGGCGTTCGAGGTGGGCGACATCGACCAGGTCGGGTACGCCCTCGACCGCGCCGAGCGCGCCGGCCACACCGTCACGGCATCGCTCGGCCGCCACAAGAACGACCGCATGCTCTCGTTCTACCTGCGGAGCCCGGCGGGTTTCGAGGTCGAGATCGGCTGCGGCGGCAGGCTCGTCGACGAGCGCACCTGGGTGGAGAACGAGGTCGCCGGAGGCGACGAGTGGGGCCACCACGGCCTCTCCGGCGCGTCGCTCGAGGGCGCGGCCGACCGGTGAGCAGCGTGCGGGTCGTTTACGACCCCTACGACGAGGAGGCGATGACCGAGCCGCAGCACCTCTACGCCCTGCTGCGGGAGCACGAGCCCGTCTACCGGCTCGAGCGGTACGACGCCTGGGCGCTGGCCCGCTTCGCCGACGTGTGGCAGGTGTGCGGCGACACGGCGAGCTTCTCCGTCACCCGGGGGCAGACCCCCAACCAGGTCCTGCTGGGCGAGCCCGCCGCCAACCTCACCTTCCCCGAGCTCGACCCACCCGAACACCGGCTGCGACGACGGGTGCTGGCGCCGGCCTACACGCGCGAGGCCGCGCAGGACGACGTCGCCATGATCCGCGCGATCACCCGTGAGGTGCTGGGACCACTGCTGGAGGCGCG
>JBEIGA010000142.1:0-10537 GCA_040382135.1 Acidimicrobiales bacterium | reverse complement strand
TCGTCGTGGAGCTCAAGGGCTGATGGCCGAACGCGAGCTCCTGCTCACCGGGATCGGCGGCCAGGGCGTCCAGCTCGCCGCCCAGCTCGTCGCCCGCGCCGCGGTGCTCGACGGGCGCGAGGTGATGCTGTTCGGCAGCTACGGCGGGATGATGCGCGGCGGGAACACCGACGCCACGATCGTGGTCGGCGACGGACCGGTGCTCGCACCGCCCACCGTTCCGAGCGCCTGGGGCTCGATCGTGATGCACCACGACTACTGGGGGTTCGTCCGCGACCGCCTGCGTCCGGGAACGGTGCTGCTGTTGAACACGACCGTGTTCCGGGGGGAGCTCGGCCGGGAGGACATCGTCCTGGTGGAGGTGCCGGCCACGGACCTGGCGGTGGACGTCGGCAACATCATGACGGCGAGTGTCGTGATGGTCGGGGCGCTGTCGGCGCTGACGGGCCTGGTGTCCCTCGACGCGTTGGTGGAGGCCGTGCCCCAGGCGCTGCCGCCGTACCGCACCAAGCACGTCGAGCTGAACCGGGCCGCTCTGCGCGCCGGGTTCGCCGCGGTCGACCGGGACCGGTTGCCGGCGTGGGCGGAGGTCCCCGCGTGAGCGGCGTCCCCGGCGTGCAAGCGACGGTCACCACCCGCGGGCACGTGGTCATCGACGTCGACGCCTGCAAGGGCTGCGATCTCTGCATCGATGCCTGCCCGCCCCGGGTGCTGGTCATGACCACCCACGAGGTGAACGCCACCGGCTACCGGTACCCGTTGCTGCTGCCGGGGTGCACCGGGTGCAAGGCCTGCTCGCAGATCTGCCCGGACTTCGTGTTCCAGGTGTACAAGCTCGCCGAGCCGGTCGAGGTGCCCCTGGAGTCGGCCCCGTGACGGCGCAGCTGCTCGAGGGGTCGGCCGCGATCGGCGAGGCCATGATCGCGGCCGGGTGCCGGTTCTTCGCCGGGTACCCGATGACGCCGTTCACCGAGGTGCTCGAGCACATGGCCAAGCGCCTGCCCGAGGTCGGCGGGTCGTGCGTGAACGCCGAGTCGGAGCTCGAGGCCGTGGGCATGGCGTGGGGTGCGGCCGCCACCGGTACCCGCTCGGCCACCGGTTCCACCGGCCAGGGCCTGTCGCTGATGCAGGAGTCGATCGCCGAGGCGGCGGTGGCCCAGGTGCCGCTCGTCATCCTGAACATGGCGAGGGCGCAGGGCGACTACTTCCAGGCCACCCGGGGCGGCGGCCACGGCGACTACCGCACGCCGGTGCTCGCACCGATGGACGTCGCCGAGGCCGTGGTGCTCGTGCAACGGGCGTTCCACCTCGCCGACGAGTGGCGCAACCCCGTGCTGCTGTTCGGCGACTACTACCTCGCCCACACCTACTCCTCCGTCGACGTGTCGCCCCTCGACCTCGGCCCGCTCCCTCCGAAGGACTGGGCGCTCGACGGCTCATCGAGCGGCTCCGGCCGCGCGCGGCTGGTCTCCCCGCTGGGGGACACGAAGCGCCGCGACGAGCCGGGCTACGACCTCGCAGACTTCTACACCAGGGCCGCGGCCAAGACCGCGGCGATGGTCGAGGGGATCGAGCGGCTCGCCGACGTCGGCTGGTGCGACGACGCGGAGCTCGTCGTGGTGGCGTTCGGGACGGCCGGCAAGTACGTCCGCTACGCCGTGGCGCAGTTGCGGGAGGAGGGTCACCGGGTCGGGTACGTCCGTCCGGTCACCCTGTTCCCGTTCCCCGACGCCGCCGTGCGGGAGGCCGCCGCAGGCGCCCGGCTCGTCGCGGTGTACGAGAACAACCAGGGGCAGATGGTCGACGACGTCCGCCTCGCGCTGGAGGGATCCGTGCCCACCCGGTTCATCGGACGGTTGAGCCTCGACACGTCCGGCTTCGGCATCGCGCCGGACTACGACGTCGACGTCCTGCGGGCCCGCATCGGAGGCCTGCTCGCCGAGATCGGAGGTGGGTCGTGACGGAGCTGCGGATCCAGCGGGTGGAGGGCCGTCGCGTCCTCGACACCGGCGCCGCGCCGCCCGGGGCACGCCTCGTGGACGACTTCACCCCGTCGCTGATCGACGTCGGCGAGCACCACCTCTGCCCCGGCTGCGGGGAGCCGATCGCCATGCGTTCGGTCCTCGAGACCATCGAGGAGCTGGGCGTGATCCAGCGGTCAATCGGGGTGTTCGGGATCGGCTGCTACACGGCGTTCTCGAACAACCTCGACGTCGAGGTGCTCCAGGCGCTGCACGGTCGGGCGCCGTCGCTCGCCACCGGCGTCAAGCGCGCGAAGCCCGACACCGTCGTGTTCACGATCCAGGGCGACGGCGACATGGTCAACGAGGGCCTGCAGGAGGTGATCCACACGGCGGCCCGGGGCGAGCGGGTCACCTGCATCATGCTGAACAACGGCGTGTTCGGTGAGACCGGTGGGCACATCACCGCCACCACCGTGCTCGGCCAGCGCACCAAGAACACGCTCGAGGGCCGCGACGGCCGTGAGCACGGCTACCCCATCCGGCTCAGCACCATGCTCGCCGAGCTCGAGGGTGTCGCCTTCGTGGGGCGCTGCGCGGTGAACAACGCCGGCAACGTCGCCCGCACCCGGCGGATGCTCCGCCGCGCGTTCGAGGCCCAGATCAACGACGAGGGCTTCTCGTTCGTGGAGATCCTCACCATGTGTCCCACCGGCTGGTTCATCGACACGCACGAGGCGCCCGACTACCTCGAGCAGCACCTCGCCGCCACCCACGCCATCGGGGTCCTCAAGGACACCGCCGCCAGGAACCCTGCCGTCGGGAGTGAGGCGTGAACGTCGTGCGCAACCCTCCCGCCGAGGGCCCGGTGGTCCTCGGGATCCTGTACCCCACGCTCTGGCTCGGCGACGACGACGCGGTGGCTGCGGCGATCGCGGCGATCGAGGCCGTCGACCCGCGCATCGAGGTCGTGGTCGAGCCGTACGAGGAGGGACAGCACCTGCGGACGCTGCGCGGGCACCCCGCCGGCATCGCCGAGGCCCGCTCGCTCGTGCCGATGCTCACCGACGCCCAGCGCGCCGTTCTTGCACGCGTGCACGGCGTCGTCGCCATCGACCTGCCGTTCGACGTGGCCGCGCTCGCCCCGTCGCTCGCCTGGGTGCAGGCCGTCGGAGCCGGCACGGCCCAGCTCCAGAGCGCCGGCCTCGCCGAGTCCGGGATCCGCCTGACGAGTGCCGCAGGGGCGAACGCCGTCGCCATCGCCGAGTTCGTCGTCGGGCGGATCCTGCAGGAGCGCAAGCGCCTCCGTGACATCGAGGCGGCCCAGGCGGAGCAGCGCTGGGAGCCCCTGTTCGGCTCTGAGCTCGCCGGCGCCACCGTCGGCCTGGTCGGCCTCGGCGAGATCAACCGTGCGGTCGCCCGCCGGCTCCGCGCCTTCGACGTCACCGTGCTCGCCTGCCGGCGCTCGGCCCGCCCCGGCGACACCGACCCCGACGTGGACGAGCTCCTCCCCACGGACCGGCTGCACGAACTGCTCGGCCGCTCCGACACCGTGGTCGCCGCGGTGCCCGAGACCCCGGAGACGATCGGCCTCGTCGACGCGGCGGCCTTCGCGGCCATGACGCCCAGTGCGTTCTTCGTGAACGTCGGGCGCGGCACCCTGGTCGACGAACCGGCCCTGATCGACGCGCTCGAGCGCGGGCACCTGCGGGCCGCGGCCCTCGACGTGCAGAGCCAGGAACCGCTGCCGGCCGGCCACCCGCTCTGGGACGCACCGAACCTCTACCTCTCGGCCCACTGCTCGGCGTCGCCCTCGGCCCTGTTCCGGAACCTCAACCGCCTCTGGGCCGGCAACATCAGGCGTTGGCTCGACGGCGAGCCCCTCCGCAACGAGGTCGCGTCCGCTCGGTGAACGGTGCTGCGGCGCCGGACGGGGTCCGAGCGCTCAGCCGGCGGCGATCCAGGCGGCGACGGTGGCGGTGCTGTTCGTGCCGATGTGGGCCAGGACCGGCGCGAGCAGGCTGCCCGACCGGAGCCGGAGCCAGGCGAAGCCCAGACCGGCGACGGCGGTGAGGAGGAGCGTCCCGAACGCCAGGGGCAGGGCGTCGAGCGCGCCGTCCTCCGCTCCGATGAGGATCGGTGGGACGTGCCAGAGGCCGAACAGCAGCGAGTGCACCAGCAGCGCCCGGCGCAGCGGGGAGCGGCGCAGCAGCAGGGCGAGCAGCACCCCGCGGAACGCCATCTCCTCGGGGAACACCGTCGCCGCCGGGATCCGCACGGCGGCGTCGAGCAGCACCCGCAGACCGTTGACCCGCTCGGTGTCGTCGGGGAACAGCTCCCGGGTCGAGGGGAGCGCAACGGCCACCCCGAGGACCACGACGACCACGCCGAGCACGGCGAGCCCGTACACGAGGCCGGACCGGAGCCGGGCACGCTCGAGGCCGAGCTCGGGCCAGCTCAGGCCCGCCGACCGTCCGTGCAGCAGCACGACGACACCGAGCGCTGCGTTGGCCCAGGAGTGCCAGCTGCCGGGGAGGACGAGCGAACGCAGGACGCAGTAGGCGCCGAGGCCGGCGACGAGGACGACGAGCGGATCGGAGGTGCGGAGCGCGCGGGGGGTCTCACGCACCGGCGAGCGCCTCGGCGAGGGCCTCGGTGTCCGCGCCGGTCCACCCCTCCGGCGGAACGATCGCCGCCCACGCCTGCACCCACCCGTCGTCGTAGTTGTGCCCGTAGCCGGCCGGAGCGGAGAAGCCCTCGATGAGGTCGAAGGTCGTCTGCAACCACGTGACGAACGGGAACCACCGGGCGCGGTCCGGGACGTCGTACCCGCGCTCGCCCTCGAGCCACGCCGGCTCACGCCACAGGGCGGCCGGCTCCCACCATCCCACGGGGTCCGAAGGGTGCTGGCGGTACAGCACCGCGGCGGAGCCGGGACCGGCGAGCTCGGCGCGGGTGTTCACGAACGTCACGTCCTCGTCGACCACGGGGTGCCAGGCGGTGGACCCGGGCTCGCGACCGTCGATGAGCTGCTGCCGGATCGGGTTCGAGCCCGTGGGCCCGATCCAGAGCGCGCGGTCCACGAGCTCGGTGATCCGTGCGACGGATGCGGCGGCGTCGTCCTCGACGAAGGCGTGCTCGGACCCGAACGAGCCGAGGCTCTCGCCGAACGCGACGAGCAGCGGTCGGTCGTCCTCGGGGAGCTCCGCCCAGCGCTCCTGCACCGCTCCGATGAGGGCCCGACCCGCCGCGGCAGCCTTGTCCTTGTCGACGATGAAGGAGATCCAGCTCGGCAGGTACGAGTACTGCATCCCCACGATGGCGGTGTCGCCGTGGTGCAGGTGCTCGAGCGCCTCCGCCGCGACCGGGTTGATCCAGCCGGTGCCGGTGACCGTGGCGATCACGAGCACGGAGCGGTCGAAGGCGCCCGTCCGCTCCAGCTCCTCCACTGCGAGCGCGGCACGTTCGTCGACCTCGTCGACCGTCTGGAGCCCGACGTAGGCGCGGATCGGCTGCACCACCGTGTCGCCCGGACCGGCGGTGGCCTCGAGCTCCTCGACGGTGCTCGTGCGACCGACGAAGGTCCGCCCCTGGAACCCCAGGGTGTCCCAGGCGGCGAGTGAGGCCGGGCTGCCGGAGATCTCCGGCACCTCGGGTTGGACGACGCCCTCCTCGGTGGTGTCGTCGAGGGTGCCGAAGCTGGCGTTCGCGACGGAGATGACCGGGTCGACGATGACGTCGGTGACGAACAGCACGACGAGCACGAAACCGGTCGAGGCCGTCATCGCATGGGCGAGGAGGCGCGGGACGCGGCGGGCCAGCCAGCGGTCGAGGAGCACGACGGCGTGCCCGAGGAGCCGGCCGATCGCGAGGAACAGCAGTGCGACGACGACCGCGACCAGCAGGATCGGGAGCGCAGAGACGCGGGCCACGCCGTCCATGGCCACGAGCTCGCGCTGGGCGTCCTGCCACCCCGGCCACAGGGCGGCACCCACCACCGTGGTCAGGCCGAGCACGGCCCAGCCGAACGGACGGACGCGGGTGGTGTTCCGCGGCGCCGCGGCGCCGCGTCGGTTGCGCACCTGCGCCACCAGGACCGAGCCGAGCGCGCCGACGCCGTACCCGATCGCTGCGGAGATCCCGGTGATGACCCCCTGGAACAGCCACGGCCTGGGGAGGAGGGTGGGTCGCATCGACTCCCAGACGAACAGCGCGCCGACGAGGAGCCCGCCGAGCCGGAGCGGGGCGGTCATGCGGCGGCGGAGCGGTCGGGCCATCGGGCGGTCCTCCTCGTGACGCCACCGGACGCTAGCTGCGATGACCGGCGACGGGCTGTCCCAGGGGCTGCGTGCGAGACTCCCGTTGCTGCTCCACGAGCACTCGGAGGAACCATGGTCCACGGCGAAGCCAACCGTCTGCTGCTCCTCGGCCCCTGCGCCGCGCTCGTGTTCGGTGCGCTCACCTCGTGCGGGAACGACGACGAGGAGCAGGCCGCCGTCGAGGCCGCCTACTGCGACGCCTGGTCGGAGACGCGCGCCGCGTTCGAGGGTTTCCGCGAGATCGACCTGCTCGAGGGCGGTTTGGGCGGTGTCCGCGAGCAGATCACGACGCTCCAGGCCTCGCTCGACGCGCTGAGGACCAGCAGCGAGGAACTGCTCGCGCCGGAAGCCGCGGCCGTCCGCACCTCGCTGGACGATCTGGTCACGACGCTGACGTCCACCGATCTCCCGATCGATCGCCGCGAGGAGGTCCGTGCGGCGAGCGATGCGGTGGGTGCAGCGTGGGACGACCTGCTGGCCGAGGCGGACGCGGACTGCGGGTGAACCCGGGCCGGGACGGGGTAGAGGTGCCCGAACGGATCATCCTCGACCCCAGGGCACCCGGTCCCCCTCGGTGCGTGGTCTTCCTGCCGGGGTTCATGGCGACGCCGGCGATGTACCGGTCGCTCCTCGCGCCCCTCGCCGACGGCGGGGTCCGCGTCGTGGTCCCGATGGTCACGCGGCCGGGGCCGGCGCTCCTCCTCGGCCGGGTCCGGCCCGACGACGAGGCGGCGCGGGTGGTGTCGATCGTGCGCCGGGAGCGGGAGGCGGGACGGCGGGTGTGGCTGGGTGGCCACTCCCGGGGCGGCCTCGTCGCCTGGCTCGCCGCGGCGGATGCCGACCCGGAGCGGCTGTTGCTCGTCGATCCGGTCGCGGGCGGCGGTCCGCCCTGGGCGTCGCCCGAGCCGCTCCCCGCCCGCTCGTTCCGGCGTGGGCCGCTCGTCGTCGGTCTCGGGGAGGGGGGACGGTGCGCTCCGGCCGGCCGGAACCACGAGGTCTTCGCCGCTACGGCGCCCGGCTGCGACCACGTGGTGGTCCCCGGTGCCGGCCACGCGGACGTCCTCGACGGGCGCGGCGCCGGCGCTGGCCGCACGCTCTGCGGTCACGGCCGAGACCCGGTCGCCGTCCGCTCCCAGGTGACCGCCCTCCTCGCCAGCGCCCTCGGCAACCTCGAACCCGGCACCCCCCACCCCGTTCTTTGAAGCGAGAGGTCGCATAGTGCGACCTTTCGCTTCAAAGAACGGAAGAGGGGGACGGAAGTGGGGACGGGTCAGGCGGTGGCGCGGGCGACGGCCTCCTCGATCCGGTAGACGCGGAGGGCGTTCTCCCGCAGGAACTTCGGCCAGACCTCGTCCTTGAAGGGGACGTTCGGGAGGTCGCCGAACTGGCGCTCGTAGGTGAGGCCGGCGGGGTACCCGCAGTACATGACCTTGTCGGCGCCGCGGCTGTTGGCGTAGGCGACGACGTCCTTCGGGTAGTGCTTCGGGGCGAAGGCGCTGGTCATGTAGTGCAGGCCGGGCCACTTGAGCATGAGCTTCACCGCCAGCGCGGTCCACGGCTCGGCCCCGTGCATGATCACGAGGGTCAGCTCGGGGAAGTCGTAGCAGATGGGGTCGAGCCGCTCGACGTGCTGGGGCCAGCTCGGCATGCGGGGTCCGACGATGCCCATGTTCAGCGCCATCGGGATGCCGAGCTCCACGCACGCGGCGTACAGCGGGTACATCTTCGGGTCGTCCGCCGCGCACTGCGGGACCTGGCCGGACGGGAACACCATCGCCCCGACGATGTCGTGCTCCTCCTTCGCCCGCCGGAGCTTGCGGACCGCCTCCACGCCCTCGTGCGGGTTCAGCGACATCTGGAGCACGAAGCGGTCCGGGTGGCGGCGCTTGGCCTCGATGGAGGTGGGGCTGAGCCCGCACATGCCGTACTGGACGCCGTAGGTGTCCATCTTGTCGAGCGTCCAGGCGATGACGTCGGTGTCCTCGGGGACGATGTCGGGCACGCCCTTGAACATGTACTCCGCCGGGAACTCCATCTCCTGGAGGCTCTGCGCGTCCTTCAGGTTGGCCCGGAAGAAGTCGTAGGTGGCCTTCTTCTCCTCGACGCTGCGGTACGGGAACCCCGTCTGCAGGTCGACGACGCCGATGCCGGTCGGCATGCCCATGGTGTGCTCCCCCTCGGCCGGCGGCGCCGACCCGTCGTTGTTCAGTCGAGAACGGACGGGTCCTCGCGCAGGACGTCGCGGACCGCGGCCTCCCAGAACCCGATGAAGCCGTTGCCGTCGTTGCCCTTCGAGCGGTCGAGGAACCACTGGGGCAGCGGCGACTCGCGGCGGCCGCCGGCGGCCCGGACGTGCCAGGCGTGCTTGCAGCGCTGCTCGAGCGCCACGGCCCGCTGGTGGACGGCGCGCACCGTGGAGCCGAGCACGAACACGCCGTGGCCGGCCAGCAGGGCGAGCTCCGCGTCGCCCATCAGCTCGCAGGCCTTGCGGGCAGCGTCGGCCGAGTTCACCCCGCCGTCGTACTCGTCGACGAGCACGAGCGGTCCGCCGCCGCCGAGGTTCGAGCTCTGGTCGTAGGCGGGCGGGACCTCGCCCATGTCGGCCCAGACCGTGCCGTAGAGCGGGTGGTTGTGCATGGCGACCTGCACGTCGGGGCGCAGCTTGTGCAGCTCGAGGTGCAGCGGGATGCCGAGCGGCACGGGCCAGTCGCCCTCGACCACGTTGCCCTGCAGGTCGATGCGGATGACCTGGCTGGCCCGCAGCTCGTTCCACTTCAGGAGCCACGGGTTGCACAGCAAGGTGCCGTCGCCCATGTTCACGGTGATGTGACCGGCCAGGTGGTCGTCGTAGCCCTCCGCCCACAGGGCACGGGCGAGCACGGCGATCTCCTGTGCCGGGGTGAGCTCGGGGATGAGCTTGTCGGCGGTGGGGACGAACATCGGGGACTCCGGTGGGCGGCGCTCAGTCGAGCGGGAGGACGGTCTCGGGGAGCGGGTGGCGGTAGAGCGCCGCCGCGTTCTCGCTGCACATCATCCGCAGCTCGTTCGCCGGGATGTCGCCCCAGTACCGCTCGATGACGTCCTGGGTCTCGGGCCAGGTGCCGTCGCCGTGGGGGTAGTCGACCTCGACCATGATGTTCTCGACGCCGATCACGTGGCGCAGGGCGATGGTGGACGGGTCGTCGATCGTGCAGAACCAGAAGTTGCGGCGCAGCACGTCGGAGGGCCGGGTGTCCCAGCCGAGCCCGTAGCCCGAGCGGTCGACGATGTTGTCGAGCCGGTCGATCAGCATCGGGACCCAGCCGATGCCGCCCTCGCTCATGGCGATCTTCAGCGTGGGATGCTCGGCCGCGTAGCCGGACCACAGCCACTCGGCGCAGGCGGCGAGCGACAGCTGGCCGAACATCGTGGCGCCGAGGGCCAGGTACGGCGCACCGGGCGGGCTGGGGTAGCCGCCCGAGCTGCCCACGTGGATGGAGATGACGGTGTCGGTCTCCACGCACGCCCGGACGATGGGGCCCCAGTGGTCCCGGTCCCACAGGTTGGGCAGGTCGATGGCGTGGGGCCGCTCGGGCAGGGTGATGCTGCGGAAGCCGCGCTCGGCGTTGCGGTGGATCTCCCGCACCGCCTCCTCGGGATCGCTGAGGTAGATCAGGCCGAGGGGGATGATCCGGTCCGGGTACGAGGAGTACCACTCCTCGAAGATCCAGTCGTTCCAGGCCCGGACGCAGGCCTTGCCCACCTCGGGGTCCTGGGCGTGGGCGAAGACCCGTCCGCAGAACCCGGGGATCATCGACGGGAAGTTCACCGATGCCCAGATGCCGTTGAGGTCCATGTCGCGGACGCGGGCGTGCACGTCGTAGCAACCGGGGCGCATCTGGTCGAAGCGGAACGGCTCGACCTGCACGGTCTCGGGCCGGCGGCCGGCGACGGCGTTCATGCCGACCTGGGAGAAGATCTGGCCGTCGAACGACCAGACCTGTGCACCCTTCGCGTTCTCGACGATCTGGGGGCCGCGCTCGTGCAGCGACGCCGGCAGGTAGGTCTCGAACAGGTGGGCCGGCTCGACGACGTGGTCGTCGACGGAGATGACCGTGTACCGGACGTGGGACGGCTCCGGTTCCGGCAGGAACAGTTCGGGGTCGAGCGCCGTGGTCATTGCCCCCTCCTCGGTTGCTCGCAGGGTGCCCCCATGCTGGCACGACGGCCCGGGAGGTACCGTCTCGCGGAGGGGGTGCATCGTGACCTATGTGGGGC
>JBEIGA010000141.1:0-10537 GCA_040382135.1 Acidimicrobiales bacterium | reverse complement strand
GACCCAGGGCGAGCCGAGGCGCTCGCCGTCGATCTCTACGGCTCCGCTGCGGATTGGGAGTCGCTTGCGACGCTCGAGGTGGACATCGCATTGGCTGAGCACGGCTGCAGCACGGCGCTGGACCTCGAGGCGCGAGTCGCCGCGGTGCGCGACCGGCTCGCTGCGGACCTCGAGACGCCGTCGGCCTCGTCGTAGAGGACGCTCAGCCCACCGGGAGGCGGCGGGCGTGGACGGCTTCGAGGAAGCGGGTGACGCCGTCGACGACGGCGATGGTGCGGGGCGACTCGACGATGTCGAAGGCGTGCTGGGCGCCGGGGAGCTCGAGGTAGCGGACCTCGTCGGTGGAGACGGCGCGCATGGCGGTGACGAAGGCCCGCGCCTCCTCGACGGGGGCCAGCAGGTCGTGGGTGCCGTGCACCACGAGCATCGGGGGCGCCACCTCGCACACCACGGCGAGCGGTGAGGCGTCGTCCCAGCCGGTGGGGTCGTCGCGGTACCGGGTGGGCATGACCATGCGCTCGAGGAACGGCCGCATGCCCCGGCCTCCGCGGATGCCGAAGCGGTCGGCGAAGTCGAACACGCCGTAGAAGGGCACCGCCGCCTGGACCGACGTGTCGGCGTCCTCGAAGCCCGGCTGGAACTCGGGGCGGTGGGCGGTGAGCGCGGCGAGCGCGGTGAGGTGCCCGCCGGCGGAGCCGCCGGTGACGGCCAGCCAGGAGGGGTCGCCGCCGTGCTCGTGCGCGTGCTCGCGCAGCCAGGCGATGGCCCGCTTCACGTCGACGAGCTGCGCCGGCCAGCGGCCCTGCTTGGGGGCGAGCCGGTAGTTGACGGCGACGCAGACCCAGCCCCGCTCGGCGAGGTGCTTCATGAGCGGACGCCCCTGGGTCTCCTTGGTGCCGCTCACCCAGGCGCCGCCGTGGATCTGGAGCAGGACGGGAGCGGTGCCGTCGGCGTCCTTCGGCCGCCAGACGTCGAGCCGGTGGCGCTCGTGGTCGCCGTAGGGGAGGTCACGGCGCACTTCGATCCGGTCCGAGCTGAAGCGGACCGGCCGCCACGGGCTGGGCGCCCGGGCCGGATGGGGGAGGGCGGGTGGCAGGTCCGCGAGGACGGGGGCCACCACCCGGCCCGCCCGGCGGCCGCGGACCTCGAGCACGACGAGGCCGAGCAGGGACGCCCCGGTGAGCGCGAAGGCCGTCTGCCCCACGGTGGTGTCGGCGGTGCCGAGGGCCAGGAACACGCCCGAGCCGACCAGCAGGAGCAGGGCGAACCAGCGGGTGAGCTCCCCGGCGATCAGCCCGGCGAGCATGAGCGGGAAACCGAACGCCGCCGGGCGCCGCAGCCGGACCAGACCCGACACGACGTGGACCGACGCCAGCACGGCGAGCACCAGGTGCACGAGGGCGGCCATCCGGCCAGGATAGGAGGGTGCGCCGCATGGCCGGACCCGACGTCGCCTTCCTCTACGGCGAGACGGAGACCTGGCACATGCACGTGTCCGGGGTGCTCCTGCTCGACGTCTCGGACGCACCCGGCTTCGGCCCGGACCGGCTCGCCGACCTCATCGCCGATCGCCTCCCCCGGGCTCCGCAGCTCGGGTGGAAGGTCCGAACGGTGCCGTTCGGGGTCGGCCGGCCCTACCTCGTCGACGACCCGGACTTCCGCCCCGAGTCCCACATCCACCACATCGCGGTGCCGCCTCCGGGGGACCGGACCCAACTCGGTGTGCTGATCGGCGATCTCGCGGCCCGAAAGCTCGACCGCTCGCGGCCGCTGTGGGAGATGTGGGTGATCGAGGGGCTCGAGGACGGCCGGGTAGCCGTCCTCACCAAGGTCCACCACGCCATCATCGACGGGGTCTCCGGCGCCGACCTGCTCACCCTGTTGGTCGAATCCGAGCCCACGGTCCCCGACGCACGGCCGGAGCGCTCGCCCGACGACCGCCCCGCGACCCGTCGGCCCTCCGACCTCGAACTGCTCGCCCGCGGCGTTGCCGACGCCGCCACGGTGCCGTGGCGTGCCGCCCGCCTGGTGCCCCAGGTGGCACGGCAGGCGGCCACGGTGGCGCGGTTCCAGGCGCGGCCGGAGAAGCCGACGATCATGGGTGCCCCGCGGACCTCGCTCAACCGGGCCATCTCGCCGCACCGCCGCTTCGCCTTCACCGCGCTCGACCTCGCCGCGATGCGGGAGGTGCGCCGGGCGTTCGACGTCAAGCTGAACGACGTCGTGCTCGCCGTGGTCGCCGGGGCGCTCCGCGGCCATCTCCTCGACGAGGACGGGTTGCCCGATCAGTCCCTCGTCGCCCAGGTGCCGGTGTCGACACGATCCGAGGGCGACACCACCGTGGGGACCAAGGTCGCCAACATGATGGCCACCCTGCACACGGACCTCGACGATCCCGTGGAGCGGCTGCTCGCCATCCACACCGGCACGCAGCGGTCCAAGGAACTGCAGCAGGCGCTCGCCGCCCACCACATCATGAGCCTGCCGGACACCGCGCCCCCGGCGATGATCACCCTCGCGAGCCGGAGCTACAGCGCCGCCGGGCTCGACGGGCGGGTGCCCCCGATGTTCAACCTGATCGTGTCGAACGTGCCCGGGCCGCCCATCGACCTCTACCTCGGCGGGGCGCACGTGGTGGGCGCCTACCCGATGGGCCCGTTGCTGTTCGGCTCGGGGATCAACGTCACCGTGGTCAGCAAAGCGGCCACCATGGACGTGGGTCTGCTGGCCTGCCGGGAGAACCTCCCGGACCCGTGGCCGCTGGTGGACCGCTTCCCCGAGGCGCTCGACGAGCTGGTCAGCGCGGCTCGAGCACGACCACCGGGATGAGCCGATCGGTGCGCGCCTGGTACGACGCGTACTGCCCCTTGTTCACCCGGTCGGCCTCCGCCCAGAGACGCTCCCGCTCCTCGCCCTCGGCAACCCGGGCCCGCACCGCGTGACGGTGGCGGCCGACCTGGATCTCCACGTCGGGGTCCGCCACGAGGTTGTGGAACCAGCCCGGGTGGTACGGGTCGCCGCCCTTGGACGCCACGACGACGTGGTTGGCGTCGTCGCGCACGTACAGCAGCGCCGCGGTCCGGGGCAGGCCGGTCCGGCGACCGACCGTCCGCAGCAGCAGCATCGGACGGCCGGCGAGGCTCGCGCCGACGCGGCCATCGGTCCGCTCGTAGAGGAACTGGTGGACGCGCAGGAGCTGAGCGCCGACGGCGAGCGTGATGGGGTGCATCACGGCAGGCTAGACGGGCCTCAGGGGGTGGTCGCCGCCTTGAACTCGTCCGACTCGGAGAACCCGATGATCAGCTGACCGTGACGCATCCCGCCGAGCAGGGCGCCGAGCCAGAAGCCGGCGCCCTCGGGATCGGGCTCACGGCCGAGGACGTTCTGGTACACCAGGCCCACCAGCACCTCGGGCGTCGCGGCGCCGTAGCGGGCACGGAACTCCGGCGAGGCGACGAAGAGGTCCGCCACCGTCGTGAGCGGCACGCCGTACCACCGGGCGACCGTCCAGAACCACTCACCCTGCAGGTCGGGCTGGCGCTGGAAGGTGGCGAGGTAGAGCCGGGCGACCTGCTGGCGGAGTCGCTCGACGGCGGCGTTCGCGGCGAGGGAGTCGCCCCACATGTGGTCGAGGAGGTACTCGGCGAACTGGCGGTACCCCTCGGGCGTGTAGTGGATCCCGTCGTCGGAGAACAGCGAGTGGTCGGCATCGAGGACGGCCGCCCATTCGGCCACGGTGACGCCGGGGAGCGAGCGGATCACCTCGTTCTGCCCGGTGTAGTCGAACAGATCCTCATCGATGATGTGGGCGGTGAGCCAGGTGATGGACTCCGCGCCCTTCGCCCGCAGCTGACCGACGAGCTCCTCGGCCTCGGCGCGGAAGGTCGCCGTGCTCCCCGTGGGGTTGGTGCCGAGCTCGACCACGACGACGGCCGGGACGACGTCCATGGCGCGCACCTGCTCCAGACCCCAGGCGAGGTCCATGCCGCCGCGGCAGCGGAACTCGACGCGCAGGGTGCTGGCGGCGGCGAGCCGGTCGAGGTCCCCCAGCTGTCGGGCGCCGTTGCACAGCGAGTCGCCGAGCAGCAGGACGTGCGGCGAGGTCTCGAGCACGCCCAGCTGGGCGTGCGCAGGGGCGACCGCTGGGGACACCGTGCCGGCCAGCACGAGGGCGACGACGAGGAGGCCGATCCTCCGGACCCACCGGCGCATCGAGATGACGGTCGTGCGCATCACCTCGGTCCATCGGCACGGCGCCGATGTGCTTGAGTGCTCCGGCGGTGGCTCCCGTCACCCGCCGTCGGGGCCGAGGGGGACGGCGCGCAGCGCCGCCACGAACGCCTCGGGGTCGCCGCCGCACGCGTCGAGCGCGTCGGGACCGAGCAGGAGCCGCCAGGCCCCGTCCGGGCCGCGGCCGATCACGGCCGGGAGCGATCCCGCGGCCGCCAGCTCGTCCGGTCCGACCTCGTTGCGGTGGGCCAACGCGATCTCCATTCCGGCGTCGGCGCAGGCCGCGTCCCAGGTCCGCTTGCGGCCGGTCCAGCCGTGGGTGATGTCGCACAGGGCGCAGTGGGTGCGCCCGGCGAGCTTGCCGACCACGTACCGCAGCTCGCCGGTCAGACCCCCGTCGGCGTCGTAGATGCCCAGGTACCGCTGGTCGTCGCGCATGCGAGCATGGTGCCATGAAGATCCGGTTCGCCGTCGCGCCCGTCCACGATCCGAGCGGCGGGTTCGGTCCGGAGCACCACCTCGAGCTGTTCGACGCTCTGGAGGACCTGGGGTTCGACACGGTGTGGCTCTCGGACGTGCCGCTCACCGCGGCGCTCGACCCGGTGGCCGGCCTCGCTGCGGCCGCCGCCCGCACCACCCGCCTGAAGCTCGGCGCGAACGTCGTGCCCTTCGGCCGCAACCCCTTCCTGCTGGCCCTGACCCTCGCCCAGCTGGACCGGCTGAGCAGCGGGCGGGTGCTGCTCAGCCTCGTGCCCGGCATCGACCAACCGGGTGAGCGGACCGTGCTCGGGCTCGGCCGCGCGGACCGCGGCCGTCTGCTCGACGAGGTGATCCCCGTGCTCCGGGCGTTGTGGGCGGGGGAGGAGGTCACCCACGACAGCCGGCTCGGTGAGGTGCCGGGGTTGGCCCTGCCGGTCCTGCCGGTGCAGACGCCGCTCGAGATCTGGCTCGGCGGTTCGGGACCGAGGGCCCTCGAACGGGTCGGACGGCTCGCCGACGGCTGGCTCGGCGCAGCCCTCACGCCGGCCGAGGCGGGAGAGGCGGTGCGCACGATCCGTGCGGCCGCCGACGCCGCGGGGCGCACCGTGGACGACGACCACTTCGGCCTGTCCGTGCCCTACAGCTGGACCGAGCCCGACGCCCGGATGCTCGGCGGGTTGCGGGCCCGTCGTCCGGACGCCGACCCGCGGGACCTGCTCCCCGTCGGCGCCGAGGGGCTGCGCCGCCTGGTCGAGGGCATGGCGGCCTCCGGGGTCACGAAGTTCGTCCTGCGCCCCACGGGCCCCACCGGCACGATGCGCGACGAGCTCGCCCGCCTGGCCGACGTCGTGCTCCCCCTCCAGACCTGAGGCACCACCCCGGGCCGCGCGAGACTCCTCGGCGTGAGCTTCTCGATGCGATTCGACATGCGGGCCCCCGACCACGACCGGGCGGGCGACCTGTACGCCGCGGCCCTCGACATGGCGACCTGGGGCGAGGCCAACGGCTGCACCGGTCTGTCCGTCTCCGAGCACCACGTCTCGCCCGACGGCTACCTGCCCTCACCGCTGGTGCTCGCCGCCGCCCTCGCGGCCCGCACCTCGCACGTCCCGATCAGCGTCGGGGCCCTGCTGCTCAACTACTACGACCCGGTGAAGCTGGCCGAGGACATCGCGGTGCTCGACACCATCAGCCGGGGCAGGGTCGTCTACGTCATCGGCCTGGGCTACCGGGAGGAGGAGTACGAGCTCTTCGGCGTCGAGTTCCGGCGTCGCGGCCGGATCATGGACGAGAAGCTCGCCGTCCTGCGCCACCTGCTCGCCGGCGAGGAGGTCGAGTACCAGGGGCGACGCGTCCGGATCACCCCACGCCCCGTCACGCCCGGCGGTCCCTTCCTGATGTACGGCGGCCACAGTCCCGCCGCCGCCCGTCGAGCCGGGCGGCTCGGCCTGGCGTTCCTGGGCGAGGCGAACGTCCCCGGGCTCGAGGAGGCCTACCACGCGGCCGCGGAGGAGGCTGGGGTGCCGGCGGGCATGTGCATCCTCCCGCCGCCGCAGGCGACGTACTCGTTGTTCGTGGCCGAGGACGTCGATGCGGCGTGGGCGTCCTACGGACCCCACCTCCTGCACGACGCCCGCATGTACGAGGGCTGGATGGGCGACGACCATCCCGCCGCCACCAAGTCGAGCGCCCGCACCGTGGAGGAGCTGCGCGCCGAGGGCGGGAACTACCGCATCGTCACGCCCGAGGAGGCCGTCGCCATGGTGCGCGGCGGGCAGGACCTGGCGTTGCAGCCCCTGAGCGGCGGGCTCCCGCCGGAGCTGGCGTGGGAGAGCCTGCGCACGATCGAGACCCGGGTGCTGCCGGCGCTCAGGTCGTGACGTCGGGGCCGGGGCCGGCCCGCTCCTCCCGCTCCTCCCGGTACTCCATGGCCACGTTCCAGCCGACGGCGACGACCGGCACCGAGATCAGCGCCCCGCCGGGGCCGAAGAGGGCGGCGCCGGCGACGAGCCCGGCGAGGATCACCAGCGGGTGCATCGACAGCGACTTGCCGTAGATCACCGGTGCGAGCAGGTCGTTGTCGAGCTGCTGCACCACGATGGCGACGATGGCGACCACGACCGCAGCACCGGTCCCCGCGGTGGCGAGCGTGACCAGGACGGCGAGGACGCCGGCCACGAGCGCCCCGGCGAAGGGGACGAAGGCGGCGAGGAACGTGATGGTCATGATCGGCAGCACGAGCGCCGAGCCGACCAGCGCCATGGTGGCACCGAGGATGAGGGCCTCGACCACGCCCAGGATCGCCGCGCCCAGCAGGTAGCCGCCCAGCGTGGTCCAGGCGCGGTCGGAGAGCCGCAGGGCGAGCGGCCGGCGGTCGGCCCGCAGGGACGCCACCACACGGTCGCGGAAGCGATCGCCGTCCTTGAGCATGAAGAAGCAGGTGATGGTGGCGAGGATGAGCCCGGTGAGGATCTCGAAGGCGAGCAGCGCTCCGCTCACGAATCCCCCGCCGGAGTCCTCGAACCCGGCGGAGACGGCATCGGTGATCCGGTCGCGCAACTCGGCGATGTCGGTGCGGTCGAGGTCGAACGGCGAGTCCTCGACGAGCCAGTCCTCGACGTCGTCCAGGGCGTCCTCGACCGCGTCGCCCACCTTGTCGAACTCGTCTGCGAGTTCGGGGACGACGAGGGCCAGCACGCCGGCGAGCAGCGCCGCCAGACCGACCATGGCGCTCAGCGCGGCGAGCGACCGGGGGAACCCGATCGAGCGGAGCCGGCGGGTGGGCCACGCGAGCGCCCTTGCGAACAGGATCGCCACGGCGAACGCCAGGACCAGCACCCACAGACGTCCGAGCAGCCAGATCAGTGCGAGGACCACGATCCCGACACCGATCAGCTGCCAGCTCGCCCGGCCGAGCTGGGTGAGGGTCGGGATGCGCCGGTCCTGCATACGGCCCGACCGTAGACCAGGTCCTAGGCTCCGCGGTCGGAGGTGTGACATGGCGGACGCACACGAGAGCCCGGTCGAGATCGCGTTGGGGTACGACCTCGGCACCATCGAGGTCGTGCTCGCCCGCTTGCGGGGTGACGGCATCGAGGTTCGACTCGAGCCGGACGAGCTCGGGATGGTGCCGGACGACGAGGGCGGATACCGGCTCCTCGTGCACCCCGGCGACCTCGAGGCCGTCCGTCCCGTGCTCCTCGCGGCGGGCCTCGAGCTGACCTGAGCCGCGCTCCCGGCCCTCGGCCCGCCAATAGGCTCGGGCGATGGGCAGGAGCGTGCTGATCACGGGGACGTCGACCGGTATCGGCGCCGCGTGTGCCGAGCGGCTCGCCGCCGACGGCTGGACCGTGTTCGCCGGCGTGCGCCGCGCCGAGGATGGCGAGCGGCTGCGGTCGGGGTCGGTCGGCGACCTGCGGCCCCTGTTGCTCGACGTCTGCGACCAGGGTCAGGTGGACGCCGCGGTGGCAGCCGTCGCCGAGGCCACCGGCGGACGGCTCGACGGACTGGTCAACAACGCCGGCATCGCCGTGGGCGGACCGGTCGAGCTGCAGTCCGACGCCGACTGGCGGCAGGTGTTCGACGTCAACCTGTTCGGGCTGCTGGCCGTGACCCGTGCCGCCTTCCCGCTCGTCGCCGCTGCCGGCGGCCGGTTCGTGCTGATCGGCTCCATCGCCGGGCGGACCTCGGCCCCCACCATGGCGGCGTACTCGGCGAGCAAGCACGCCCTCGCAGCGGTGGCCGAGTCGATGCGCCACGAGCTCGCCCGGACGCCGATGCGGGTGTCGCTCGTGGAACCGGGCGAGGTGCGCACGGCCATCTGGGACAAGGCCGAGGGCGAGGTCGAGCGGCTGGACGCCATGCTCTCCGGCGCCGCCCGCCTCCGGTACGACTGGCTGGTGCCGGTGACCCGTGCGTTCGTCGCCGAGGGCCGGCGGACGGGGACCGAGCCGGGTCGGGTGGCCGACACGGTGGTGCGGGCGCTCACCGCCCGGCGTCCGAAGGCGCGCTACCTCGTGGGGCCGGCGACGCGCAGCACCGCGTTCCTGTGCAGCCTGCCGGATCCGATCCGAGACCGGGCGGTGGCGGCACAGGTGCGTTCCTGGGAACGCGCCGGACGCCGGCACGGCTGAGCCGCACCGGCGCCCGGGCGAGGACCCTCCGGGGTCAGCGCTCCTCGATGCGCTCCTTCAGACGGCCGTCCTCGAGCTCGAACTTCACGCGGCTCTCGCGGTCGCCCTGCTCGAACTGGACCTCCACCTCGCGGGGGCCGGACTCCTCGACCTCGACCGACCAGCCGGCCGTCGGCGTCGCGAGCGAGAGCTGGACCGCCCCGCCGCTCACGGTGACGGTGACGGTGCCGCCGGCGGCGACGACGGTCCGGGACTGGACCTCCGGGGCCGGCGCCGGCACCGTGGGGGTCGGGGCGGGCACGGTGGGGGCGGGCACGGTGGTGCTCGGTGCGTCGTCGGCGCCGGGGTTGTCGTCGATGCCGCTGATGCGGTCGTCGATCGGGGCGGTGACCGGCGGGGCCGGGGCGGGGGTCGGCGCGGGCGCCGGGGCCGGGAGCGTGGTCACGGTGGTGCTCGTGGTGCCGCTGGTGGCGTCGGCGGGGCGGGCCTCGGCGAGGTCGCTCGGGCTGGGGTTGTCGTCGGGACCCGAGCTCGCCGCGTAGGCCACGCCGCCGAGGGCGACGCCGGTGACGACGATGGCGCCGACGGCGCCGTCCCTGGTGCGGCTGATGATGGATCGGAACATGGCGGGACCTCCGTGGTCGTGGGCTGGTGGGCACACGGTGCAGGAGCGGTCCTTGGCCGGACCTCCGGCGATCCCTAACGACGTCCTAAACGTCCGCGGGCCTCGCCTCGGGCCGGATCAGTCCTCGCGCACGTCGGTCACCGGGCCGCCGTCCCAGGAGGCGTCGATCCGGGACCTGCGGTCCTCGTTCTCGAACTCGACGCGGACCGCTGTGGCTCCCTGCGGCGAGACCTTCGCCGCGTAGCCCGCGGCCGGCGTGGCGGCGACGACCGTGACGGCGTCGGGGCCGAAGCGGATGGTGGCCGACCCGCCTTCGGAGGGGATCGTGAGGGTGACCGGTTCGGCGGCCGGGGCGGAGGTGGGCGGCGTCGGAGGCGGCGGGGGCGTGGTGCCCGGGGGTGTGGTGCCCGGTGGCGTGGTGCCCGGTGGCGTCGTGCCCGACGGCGTCGTGCCCGACGGCGTGGTGCCCGGGGGCGTGGTGCCCGGCACGACGACCGATGGAGGACCGGTGGTCGACGGTTGCGGTGCGGTGACCGTCGTGGTGGAGGTGGTGGCGCCGTTCGGGGCGGGGTCGCCCGACGTGGTGGCCGGCGGTCGGGCGACCAGCTCGTCGGCGCGGGTCGTGTCCCGGATCGCGCCGACGCCGGCGGACACGAGCAGGGTCGCAGCCACGGTGGCCGCGAGCCACAGGAGGACGGCGGCGGCCCGGTTGCGCACCGGACCAGTCTGCCCGGGCCGGCCACCGGGGAGGCTTTGGCGGAGGTGAAGCCTTCCCCAAGTCGGGCCACGGGGGCGCCGCTGCCCGTAACCTGCGGTGCTGTGGCGTCGGTCCATCTCGTCGAGGACGATCCCCGCATCCGGGGGGCGCTGGTGACCGCGCTCGCCGAGCGGGGCCATGTGGTGCGGGCGAGCAGCCGCGGCCTCGAGGCGATCACGCCGATCATGGAGCAGGCCCCCGACGTCGTGGTGCTCGACCTCGGCCTGCCCGACATCGACGGCGCCGACCTCCTCCGGATGCTGCGGGGGGTGTCGTCCGTGCCGGTCATCATCGCCACGGCCCGCGACGACG
>JBEIGA010000140.1:0-10540 GCA_040382135.1 Acidimicrobiales bacterium | reverse complement strand
GCGCCGTGCGCACCCTGCCCGCGACCGACGAGGCCATCGACGAGGCCGCCGCTCTGATCCGCTCCGGCGGTCTGGTGGCGTTCCCGACGGAGACCGTCTACGGGCTCGGGGCCGACGCCGCGAACCCCGACGCGGTGGCCAAGGTGTTCGCTGCGAAGGGCCGGCCCTCCGACCACCCGCTGATCGTCCACCTCGCCGACGGCTCCCAGCTCGACGAGTGGGCGTCCGAGGTCCCACCCCTCGCCCGTCGGCTCGCGGAGGCCTGCTGGCCCGGGCCGCTCACGCTGGTGCTGCCCCGGACGCCGAAGGTTCCCGACACGGTGACCGGCGGGAGGGACACGGTCGCCGTCCGGGTACCCGACCAGCCGGTCGCCCTCGCCCTGCTGCGGCGGTCGGGACGCGGCATCGCTGCGCCGTCGGCGAACCGCTTCGGCCGGGTGAGCCCGACGACTGCTGCGGACGTCGTGGCCGATCTGGGAGACGGTCCGTCCGGCGAGCTCGTGGAGCTGGTGCTCGACGGCGGACCCTGCCGGGTGGGGGTCGAGTCCACGATCGTCGAGGTCGTCGGTGATCTGGTCACCGTGCTCCGCACGGGCGGCACCCCGATCGAGCGGCTCGAGGAGCTCGTGGGTGCCGTGGAGCGCACGGCCTCCGGCCCGGTCCGTGCCCCGGGCATGCTCGCGGTGCACTACGCGCCGAGCGCGCGGGTCGTCCCGGTGGAGGACCCCGCCGCGGTCGCCGGTGTGGTCGCCGACGAACAGGGACGCGGCAACAGGGTCGCCGTGCTCGCGCCCGCCGGGTCGACCGGTGTGCTCCCGGAGGGCACGGTCGTGCTCGATCCGGTCGGCGACGCGACGGACTACGCCCGATGCCTGTACCGGCGCCTCAGGTCCGCCGACGAGCACGGGGCGGACGTCGTGGTCGCCCTCCTACCGCCGGCCGAGGGGCTGGGCGTCGCCGTACGCGATCGTCTGGCACGCGCGGCCGCGGGGCGCTAGGCACGCAGGACGAAGGAAGGAGGGGCGATGGGGGGCAACGGCGAAGGCAACGGCCGGCTACGGATCGTGCTGACCGGCGGGCCCGGCGGTGGGAAGACCACGGCCGCCGACCTGTTCCGACGCGAGATCGGCGAAGAGGTCATCGTGGTGCCGGAGTCGGCCACGATCCTGTTCGCCGGCGGCTTCCCCCGCGTGCACGACGAGCGCGCCGAGCGATCGATCCAGCACGCGATCTTTCACGCCCAGCGGAGCCTCGAGGACATCCAGGCGGCCACGTACCCGGATCGGATCCTGTTGTGCGACCGGGGCACGGTCGACGGCGCCGCATACTGGCCCGACGGGCCGGACGACTTCTTCGCCGCGCAGGGCACGACGCAGGAGACCGAGCTCACCCGGTACGACGCCGTGCTCTTCTTCGAGACGGCTGCGGTGGGCGGCCTCCGCTTCGAGGGCGGGAACCGCTACCGGATCGAGGACGAGGCGGAGGCGATCGAGCTCGACCGACGCCTGCGAGCCCTCTGGGCGCCCCACCCGAGGTTCTTCCTGGTCCCCCACAACCCGTCGTTCCTGCGCAAGATCACGATGGGTCTGGGGATCCTCGAGAGCGTCGTGGCCGCCTGGCGCCGGTGAGCGCCAGACGGCCCCGACAGGACGGATCAGCTCAGCCGAGCGCCTTCTTCTTGAGGGCGTCGAACTCGGCCTGGTCGATGGCGCCGCTGTCGAGCAGCTGCTTCGCCTTCGCGATCTGCTCGGCGGGGCTGGAGGAGCCGGCCACCGTCTGCACGTAGGAGTCGAACTCCTTCTGCGCGGCCTGCGCCTGGGCAGCGGCCCGGGCGCCCATGCCGCCGCCGCGGATGATCAGGTACGCCAGCATCGACAGCAGCGGGAAGACCAGCAGGGCGACGACCCAGATCGCCTTCGCGGCGCCGCCGACGCTGTCGTCGCGGAACAGGTCACCGAGGACGCTGAACAGCATCATCAGGTAGGTGAACATGAAGAAGATGACGACGGTCGTCCAGAGGATGTCGCCGAGCGTGCTCGCGAGGACCATGGCATTGCTCCGATTTCGTGGAGTGGTGGTGGAGGGCGCATCGTAGGCCCATCACCATCGCGAGGGGGAATGCATGTCCACGGTCGAGATCGAACAGGTGGAGCCGCACATCCGGATGATCCGGCTGGCGAGGCCCGAGCGACTGAACGCCATCAGCTTTCCCCTGGTGGCCGATCTGCACGACGCCCTCGACGAGGTGGGCGGCGATGCGGAGTGCAAGGTCATCGTGCTCACCGGCGCGGGCCGGGCGTTCAGCGCCGGCCTCGACCTCCGCGACTACGGCACCCCGCCGGAGCCCGGCACGCACCGGCACGTGCACGCCGGCATCGACGGGCAGGCGTTCCTCGCGAACCTCACGATCCACATGCGGGAGACCCCGCAGCCGATCGTGGCGGCCGTGAACGGCCCGGCGTTCGGCGGCGGGCTCTCGCTCGCCTGCGCGGCCGACGTCCGCATCGCGGGCGCATCGGCCAGGTTCTGCTCGGCGTTCATCCGCACCGGCCTCTCGGGCACCGACGCCGGGATCAGCTACCTGCTCCCCCGGCTCATCGGGAACGCCCGGGCCTTCGACCTCATCCTGTCGGGCCGGGACATCGACGCCGACACCGCCGAGCGCTACGGCCTGGTCTCGCAGGTGGTGCCAGACGAGGAGCTGCTCGAGGCGACGCTCGCCTACGCCCGGATCCTCGCAGGCCACACCAAGACGGGACTCCTCCTCACCAAGGAGGTGCTGTGGCACAACGCCGACGCCACCTCGATGGCGGCGTGCGTGGCCATGGAGAACCGCAACCAGACCATCGCCTCCCGCACCCCGGAGGTGCAGGAGTTCATGGCGGCCTACGCCCGCCGCACCACCAGGCGGTCCTGAACCGGGCTCAGGTCTCGCGGGGGTCGGCGATGCGCACTGCGGCGACGGTGGCGCCGCCGCGGCGCAGCACGTCGAGAGCGACCTGCTCGAGGAAGTCCCGCGGCATCACGCACTCGATGCAGTGGGCGTCCTCGAGCACCAGGGCGAGGTCGACGGTGCCGTCCTCCACCCCCGTGAGCAGGAGGTCGCCCCCGTCCGCCTGGACGAGGGCGCGCACCTCCTCGAGGGCCGTCGTGAGCGTCGGGTCGCTCATGCGGTGATGCCGAACCGGTGGAGGTCGTACGCCGCGATGGCGTTGCCCCGAAGCACGGCGTGGCACTCCGCCGCGTCCATGCCGGCGGCGGCGAACAGCTCCCGTGCGATCTTGCGGGAGTGCGGGTAGGTGCCGTCGGAGTGGGGGTAGTCGGTCTCGAACAGGATCTGCGAGAGCCCGACCTCGTGGCGGTTCTTCAGGCCGTACAGGTCGTCGAAGACGCAGCCGAACACCCGATCACGCACCTGCTCGGAGGGGGCGATGCCGCCCTCGATACCGGCCCGGCCCTCACGCCAGACGGCGTCCATGCGCTCGAGCTGGAACGGCATCCAGCCGACCTGGCTCTCGGCGTAGGCGATCTTCAGCGTGGGGAAGCGCTGGAGGGTGCCGGAGAAGACCCAGTCGCACAGCGACCCCTGGGCGTTCTGGGCGTAGAGCGACATGGAGGTGGCGAGGGGCGCGTCGGGCGACGTGGTGGGCATGGTCGACGAGGACCCGATGTGCATCGACACGCTGGTGCCGGTCTCCTCGCACGCGGCCCACAGGACGTCCCAGTCGCCGCTGTACATGGTGGCCAGGCCGAGCTTCGCCGGGTTCTCGCTGAAGGCGATGGCGTAGCTGCCCTTGGCGGCGCAGCGGCGGACCTCGTCGGCGGCGAGCTGCGGGTCCCAGAGGGGCACCAGGGTGAGCGGGATGAGCCGACCGGCGCCGTCGCCGGCGCACCAGACGTCGATCATCCAGTCGTTGTAGATCTTCAGGCAGGCCAGCGCGAGCTCCTTGTCGGCCCGCTCGGCGAACCCCTGCCCGGCGAAGCGCGGGAAGATGTTCGGGTAGTTGATGGCCGCCTCGACATGGTTCTCGGTCATGTCGGCGAGCCGGGCGGCCTGGTCGTAGGTGCCCGGGCGCAGGTCCTCGTAGACGGCGGGGACGTTGCGCTGCTGGTCCCGGGGGATGCCGGCAGGGGCGTGGAGCAGGCCGGTGGGGACGACGAGGTCGTCGAACAGCCAGATGTCGCACCAGCCGCCGTCGGGGGCGCCGCGCTCGAAGCCGTAGTGGCCGCCCTTGAACTCGAGCTTGACCCTCTCGGTCACGACGCGGGGGCCGCGGTCGCGCCAGGCGACGGGGAGCTCCTCCTGCCAGAGGGTCTTGGGCTCCATGACGTGGTCGTCGACGGAGATGATGAGCGGGAGCTCGTGCTCCTCGGGGGTGACGGACATGGCTGTCCCCTCTCTCCTCAGGTGATCCGGTAGGTGGCCGGGCGCCCGGAGGCGCGCGCCGCCTTGAACTCGGCGAAGTCCTCGGACGTGTAGACGAGCATCTGGCCGAGCAGCTCGTCGTGCAGCGCCTTGGTGACCGCCGGCTGGGCGATGTCGAGCAGGTTCTGCCGCCACGCCCGCACGGCGAGCGGCGGGAGGGCGGCGACCGCACGGGCCATCTCCATGGCCTCGTCGTCGAGCCGGTCGCGCTCGACCACCCGGGACACGATCCCGTGGCGGAGCGCCTCCTCGGCGTCGAGGACCCGCGAGGTGAGGACGAGGTCCGACACCAGGCCGTGCCCGCACATCTGGAACAGCCGGGCGGTGCCGCCGGAGTCCGGGATGAGCCCGTGGGCGAGCTCCGGGAGCCGGAAGCGGGCGTCGTCTGAGCAGATGCGGATGTCGCAGAGCATCGAGCGCTCCCACATGCCCCCGATGCACCAGCCCTGGATGGCCACGATCACCGGGACCTTCGGCGGTGCGAGGAGGCGGTGGGTGGCCTCGTGCCCCTTGCGGATGTAGTGGTAGTCGCTCTCGCCGGGGCCGCGGTTGCCGAGCTCGCTCGTGTCCCGGCCTGACGAGAACGCCCGACCCTCGGCCCGCCACACGACCGCGTAGACGTCGTCGTCGGCGGCGACCTCCTCCCACGCGGCGAAGAAGGCCGCCTCCATGTGGTCGTTCATGGCGTTCAGTCGGTCCGGGCGGTCGAGCGTGAGCACGGCGACGTGCCCCTCGCGATCGACCCGGACCGTTCCCCCGTCGGTCATCCGCGAAGGATGCCACGCGGCACCCTCCCCGGGCAGGACCGCGTGGCGTTTGTGACGAAGGTCCCTCACCCGACGGGCCGCCGACGCCGAAAGGACGGCATGACCGCGCACTTCCCCCACCTGCACCTCCCCCACCCCCGGGTGCACCACCACGAGGGCGCCGGGCATCCGGGCCATCTCGTCGGTGCAGCGCTCGCCGTCGCCGCCGCCGTCACGGTGGGGGTCGGCTCCCACCTGCTCGTCGACGGCGACGACCCAACCGTCGGCTCCGGCGTCGGTGTGCGGGGCGACGACACGGCGGCCGCGCTGGTGGTCCGGCCCACCGCGGACGCCGCCCGCACGGGCGACGCCCCGGCCGGCCTGCAGGTGCAGGTCGCGCTCGAGATCCCGGCGGGGATGCGCCTCGCGGACGTGGCACTCCTCGACGAGCACGGCGTGGAGCTCGCCGTCACGGTCCCGGAGGACGGCGTGGTGCGGTTCGACGGTCTGGACGCCGGCAGCTACCTGCTCGCGTTCACGACCACGACCGACACGGTCGCCGGGTCCGGCGGCACCGAGATCTCCGCGATGACGATCGGGCGCAGCGGTCCGGTCGTGCTGCGTGCACCGGCCTCCATCGTGATCAGCGGCTGATCCGCGGGGTCAGATCACGTCGGCGGCGATGAGGGCGATGGTCCCGAGGCCCGCGGCGATGCGGTACCAGCCGAAGATCGCGAGGCTGTGGCGCTGGAGGTACTCCACCATCCAGCGCACGGCGATGAGCGCCGAGACGAAGGCGGTGGCGAACCCGACGAGGACCGGCCCCCAGCCGAACGCGTCGATGATCGTCGAGCCGTTGGTCACCATCTCGTAGGACGTCGCCGCGCCGAGGGTGACGAGCCCGAGGAGGAACGAGTACTCGACGGCGGCGGCGAGGCTCAGGCCCACGACCAGCGCCGCGATGATCGTGACGAGGCTGCGGCTGGTGCCCGGCCACATGGCGACGCACTGAGCGAGGCCGATGAGCAGCGCCATCCGCACGGTGAGCGACTCGAGCGGCACGCCTGTGCCGCGGCCGGAACCCCAGCGAACCCAGGCGAGGATCCCGATGCCCCCGACGATCCAAGCGGCCACGACCGGTCCGGTTCCGAAGAGACGGTCCTTGATCACCTCCTCGAGCGTGAGGGCCACCACGACGGCCGGCGCGAACGAAACGAGGAGGTTGGTGAGGAGCCGGCGTCCCTCGACGTCGCGGCCGGCGAGCCCGGCGACGATGCGCCCGACCCGCTCCCGGTACAGGAGCAGGACCGCGAGGATGGCCCCGGCCTGGATGGCGATGATGTACGAGTCCGCCGCGTCCTCCGTGGCCGGCGTCTCGCCGATGCCGAGGATCCGGTTGGTGACCATCAGGTGCCCGGTGGAGCTCACGGGGAGGTACTCGGTCACGCCTTCGACCACGCCGAGGATCGCCGCGTCGAGGAAGGTGAGCTCGTCGGCGACCGTGGTCCCTGCGACGGTCAGGAGGACGAGGAGGAGGACGGTCCGCACCTCAGGACGGTGCCGCGCCGGGAGCGGCGATGCAAGCCGGCTCGGATCGGCGGCTGCGCCGCTCGCCACGGTCCGCGCCGGATCCGGACGCCGCACCGACCGCGCTGAGGACCACGATGCCTGTGAGGAGTGCCAGCTCGACGCCGCCGCCTTCGGAGGCCCACAGCATCGGGAGGCCCGCTGCGGGCACGATGACGCGCACCCGGCCCTCGACCGCGCCGAACGGCACCGGCGAGACGTCGTCGACGCGGTTCGCGTCGCCGCGGGTGACGTACGCCGAACCGTCCTCGGTCATCCGCACCACCCGGTGCGTCAGCAGGCCCCGTGCCGGCTCGCGGAACGTGATGACGTCGCCGGGTCGGTACGCGTCCGGTGCCGCTGCGGGAGCGACGAGGACGAGATCACCCCGCTCGAGCGTGGGCGCCATCGACTCGCTGATCACGACGTAGGAGTCCATGCCGCCGAACCGGGTCATGGCGGCGACGCCGAAGCCGCCCAGCAGGAGCGCCGACAACACGACGATCGAGGCGATGCGCCAGATCCGCAGCACCATCGTCGACTCTCGTGTCCTCGGGGCTCGATCCGCCTGCCCCGCCTCAGGCGGAGACGGCGTTGGCGCAGGACCCTGCGGTCACGTTCTCGGCGACGATCTGGAACTCGGCGTCGGCGTAGGCGCCGGTGATGTCCACGCCGCCGACGGTGTTGCCGGTCCCGGCGGCCATCGAGAACGTGAAGCGGTAGGTGACCGTCTCGCCGTTGTCGACGGGGGCGCCGTTCTGGTTCGTGGCGTCGTTGGTGGTGGCGGCCTCGAGCCCGGCGCCGAACGCCGGCATGGTGGCGCCGGCGACGTTGGCCAGCGTGTCGGTCCGGACGGTGGTCCAGGCGCCGCCGGCGGCAGCCGCGCCGGGCTTGCGCTCGACGGTCACGTTGATGGCGGAGGCGAGGGAGGCGTTGAAGGGGTTCGGGGTCGTGTCCCGGGCGGGGAGCACGTCGACCACCACGCACGCCGCCGGCACCGCAACGGTGGAGCTGTTCACGACCTCGACGGTCTGGGTGGTGGTGGCGCCCGGGCCGATACGGCCGGCGAAGGTGACGGAGACCGGCGTGTCCGGGGTGATGGCGACGCGGCCGCTCTCCACCGAGACGGTGCCCGAGGCGGTGTCGGTGAACGCCGCACCCGAGCGGTCGACGTCCTGGCCCGCGAGCACCACGATGCCCGTCACCGCGACCACGCCGGCGACGGCGGGGAGGACGACGGGATGGAGCAGCTTGCGCAGGGATCGGTTGCCCATGGGGGATCGCCTCTCGATCGGGACCCCGCTCGACGGGGAGGACGCTCGTGAAGACTCCGTCGGCGGTCCGGGGCGAGGCCTGCATGGGCCGAACGGCCCGGATTGCTCAAGTTCCCATCAAGCCCGGGTGGCGCCTGTCCCGAACGCTCAACGCAGACGTCCGACCGGACGATCCGACCAAGGATGAGGACGAACGGTCTGAACCCGGCGCGCGAGCGCCGCCTGCGGGCAGTGGGTCTCATGCTGATCGCCCTCCTGTGCGCCCTCGTCGCGACGGAGGGCCCGGACGGGACCGGCGCCGGGTTCACGGGCCGGGCCGACACCGCCGTCGCCCTGAGCTCGGACATCCCATCGACCCGTTGACGATCGACGACCGTGGCGGCGTCGACCGGCGGCCGGAGGACCCGGCTACTGGGCGGTGAAGCGGAGGGTGAAGGCGCCCCGCTCGCCGGCGGCCGTGGTGACCGAGGCCGGCAGAGCGACGGTGACCCGGTAGACCCGGCTGCTGCCGTCACGGCCCACCCAGCCCTGCAGGTTCATGGCGGTGGCGGCCCGGACGGTGGACCGGTCGGTGAGGACGCGCTGGGCGGTGAAGCCCTGGCAGGAGCTGTTCGTGCCGTTCACACCCTCTTCGAGGGTGACGGTGAGCTGGCCGAGGAGGGTGTTGGTGGCGGCGCCCTCGGACACGATCGCCGGGGTGACCGTCAGGCCGTCACCGCTGTTGGCGCCCGCGTACCGGACGAGGATGCAGCGGCTGATCGACCCGCCCGGGGCCAGGCCCGTCGCGTCGATCAGGAGAGCGCCCGTGGGGAGGTCGGTGGTCAGGTCCACGAAGGACACCGGCGGGACCGTGGTCGTGGTGGGCGGCACGGTGGGGGTGGTCGTGGTCGGCGGGCGCGTCGTGGTGGTGGTGGTCGTCGTGGTGGCCGTGGTCGGCGGGCGCGTCGTGGTCGTGCTCTCGGTGAAGGCGACGGCAGGCGACGACGTGGTCATCACGGTCACGAGCACGCCCGAGGAGCGGACGGTGCCGCAGAGGCGGCCGTCGTCGCTGCGGTCGGAGACGGTGACGCTGACGGTCTCGCCCGAGTCGTCGATCCAGATGAGCGTGGGTGCGGAGACGACGAGACCCTGGTCGGTGAGACGGGAGCGGGTGGATGAGGCGTCGAAGGCGACCGGGACGCAGACGAGGAGCCCGGAGTTCGCCGCCTGCACCCGCACGACGGGTCCGGCCTGGACGACGTCGACGGAGGATCCCTGGACCCTCACGCGGGCCGGGGTCGCCGCCCGCTCCAGCACGATGCGCTGGGACTCGGCGGTGTTGGTGTCGTCCGCCTCGATCTGGATCTGGCCCTCGCCGTCCTCGGTGAGGATCTGCACCTCGACGGCGGTCTGGCCGGCCTCGAGCTCGACCTCGACCCGCTCGTCGGTCGGCGCGGTGAGGTCCAGCACGCTCTCGGACGCGATGTCGGCCGCGTCGTCCCCATCGCCCGAGCCGGGCACGCCGACGACCATGGCCGTGCCGCCGACGGCGACACCGGCGACGAGCAGGAGCTTCAGCGCCTTGGCTCCGGTGAAGAAGGGGGTTCCCGTCGCCATGGTCAGCCTTCCCGGGGGGGCGTGGTGGTGGAGGTCCGCGTGGTCATGCCGACACCGCTCCGGCGCAGCCACCGCTGGTGACGCTCTCGGCCACGAACCCGAAGGTCACGCCTGCGGTGTCGTCGGTGATGTCGGTCGGCGTGCCGTTGTGGTTGACCGTGCCGCCCACAGCGGCGCCCATGCTGAACGTGAACCGGTAGGTGACGGCCTCGCCGTTGTCGGCGATGGGCACGGGTGACGTCTCGGCGCCGTTGCCGAAGGTCGGTGCGGTCGACGGGGCGAGACCGAGCAGGTTCCCGGTGTAGAGGTTCACCCAGGCGCCGCCCTCGGCGGCGGTGCCGGGCTTGCGCTCGACCACGACGTCGATCACCGAGCCGAGCGCCTCGCTGAAGCCGAGGGCCCGCTCCGGAAGGATGTCGAGCACGACACACGGGTGCGGGACGTCGACGGTGGACTCGTTCTCGAGGGTGAGGACCAGCTCCTCGCTCTCCCCCGGGCCGAGGGTCGCGCTGAAGGGGACGCCCACCGGCGATCCGGGCGTGATCGCCACGACGCCGGACTGCAGCGCCAGCCCGCCCGACGCCGCGTCGGTGAAGCCTGCGCCGGTCTCCTGGACGTCACGGGTGGCGACCACGACCACGCCGGCGAGCGCGACGAGCCCGGCGGCGATCGGGAGGGCCGTGGACCGCGCCCACCGCCCGGCCTTCGCTCCTGTACTGCTCATCGCTCCGAGTGCTCCGTTCCCGTCCCGACGCCGAACTCAGGACACACGTCCATATCGGCCCCCACCCCCGCCCACTTGAGGGAACCGGACCGTGCGCGTCCTCCCCCGCCCACTCCTCCCGACCCCCCTCCCCCCCCACCGCCCCGGGGGGGCCCACAATAAGCGCGAACCCCCCCCCCCCGGGGGGGCCCCCCCGGGCCAAGACCGG
>JBEIGA010000139.1:0-10582 GCA_040382135.1 Acidimicrobiales bacterium | reverse complement strand
GTCGCTCGATCAGCGCGCGCAGGGCCTGCTGCCCGACGTTGCCCGTCGAGAACTGGATGACGCGCAGCGTCATGCGGTCAGCCGGCGTAGTCGCTGGACGCCGCGAGCTCGGCGGCGGAGGCCATGAGCTCGAGGACGATCGGCCCGAACGCCTCGAGCTTCGGGTCGTTGCCGGCCCGCTGGTAGCCCTGCTCCAACACCACGGCGAGCTTCCACTTGGCGAGCACGCAGTAGTAGTCGATGTCGTCGACCTGGCGGCCGGACACCTCGGCGTATCGCTCCAGCAACTGGGTGCGGGTGGGCATGCCGGTGAGGTCGACGTAGCCACCGACGCTGCCGTCGCCGCCGCTCGTGTCCTCGGGCCAGCTCTGCACCACCCACGCCAGGTCGATCTTCGGATCGCCGACCGTGCCCATCTCCCAGTCGACGATGGCGGCCAGACGGGCGGGGGCGCCGTGGCGGAACATGACGTTGGCGAACTGGTAGTCGCCGTGCATCAGCCCCGGCACGTAGTCGATGGGCTTGTGCGCCCGCAGCCAGGCGGACGCCTCGTCGAAGCCCGGCAGCTCCCGGCCCTTGATGCGCTCGAGGAACGCCGTCCACCGGTCGACCTGACGCTCGTGGAAACCCTCGGGGCGGCCGAGGTCCTGCAACCCCTTGGCCTGCCAGTCCACCCGCGACAACAGCGCGGCGCCCTCCACCAACTGGTAGCCCAGCTCCTTGCGGGCCGTGAGGTCGGTGTCGAACGGGGCCGGCCACTGCTGCCGGGTCTCCATGGGGGACCAGCCGTCGACGAACCCCATCAGGTAGAAGGTGCGGCCGAGCACCGTCGGGTCGTCGCAGACGGCGACGGCCTCGGTGTGGGGGACGTCGGTCCCGTCGAGCGCCTCGATGATCCGCCACTCACGCAGGATCCCGGTGTCGCGGTCGGCAGGCGCCGTGGCCGGTGCGATGCGCATCACACAATGGACGTCGCCGCGCCGGAGCTCGTAGATCTCGTTCTGGCTGCCCCCGGAGATGTACCGGTACTCGAGGGGTGCGCCCACGCCGAGCCCATTCGTGTCCATCCACGCGGTCAGCCGACCGGTGTCCGTGATGGTCGGCGTGTGCTCGTCGGCTGCCATGTGACTCCCCCTGTCCCCTCGGATCCGCCCGGCACCCTAACGCCCGGTCGGACCCACATGCCGAGGGATCAGCGGCCGAACTCGGGAGGCGGGAGGGTGCTCGGTCCGACGTGGCGCTCCAACCAGGTCTGCATGGGTTCGGCGTCCGTCCAGACCGCCACGATGCGGTCGAGCGCCTTCGGCGTGGACATCCACGGCGCCTTCGGGAACGAGCGCGAGATGATCAGCCCCTTCCGGCGCAGCAGCCCGATGCGGGGGTGGTCCCTGGCGATGCCGCGGGGCGCGGTCTTGAGGGTGTGCAGCGCGCCGAGCGCGTACCCCGCTCCCTCCGAGCGCTCCGCGACGGCTGCCAGCTCCGGTCCGGTGTTGTCGTCGAGGACCGCCGCCCGGAACCGCTCCAGCTGGTCGGAGGCGAGGTCGTACATCCCGGCGCCGACCATGAGCCCCTCGGCCGACAACTGCACGTAGTAGGTCGCCCCGCCCTCGCGCTCTCCGAGCGCGCCGGCGGCGGTCTTGTACGGGCTCTTGTCCTTGGAGAACCGGACGTCGCGGTGCGGTCGGAACAGGAGCAGTTCGCTGTGCGTCGCGCCGACGGCCTCGGACAGCAGGGCGAACGGCCGCTTCACGGCCGACTCGTACACCGCCTTGTGCTCGAGCCAGTAGGCCCGGGAGTTGTCGGCCTCGAGCCCCGCGTAGAAGGCGAACGCCTCCTCGGGCCAGCCGGTGAACCGGTTCGAGCCGGCGTCGCGTGTCTTCGCCACGTGAGGGAGCGTAGGCCCCGTTCAGCGCCGGAAGGAACGGTCCAGGCGATCCTCGAGCACCGAGCGCGGGGCGAGACCGGCGGCGACCTCGTTGCGCAGCCGGAGGGTCTCGGCGATGACGGCCGAGGCCTCCTCCCGGCTCCGTACCCCGGCCTCGACCTCGTCGAGCAGGGCGCAGGTGAACTCGCCGCAGGCCGCGGGCCGGTGGAGGTGGTGGATCGTGCACACGCCGTCGCACACCGCCGGGCAGGGGAGGGCGAAGACCGGCGGGTCCGCCTGCACGATCAGGGTGACGCCCAGAGCGGTCAACGGCGCGCCCAGGTCGCTCGGGTCGGACACCGCCACGTGGTCGAGCAGGGTCCCGTCGCAGCACAGCCCGCAGCCGAGACAGATCGAGGGCGGGTCGACGTCGGTCGCCATCCCCCGATTCTGCGTGATCCCGCCAGCTCGACGCCGCTTGAGGGAGTCGGCGCCGCCTGCTACGCATCGACTGTGCAGCTCCGTCGCCTCTCCCCAGCCCTCGGTGCCGAGGTGCTCGACCTCGACCTCACGGACCCGATCGGGCCGGAGGACGCCGAGCAGCTCCGCCGGGCGCTGCTGGACCACCAGCTGCTGCTGGTCCGCGGCCGGGCGGTCACGGACGCCCAGCACGTGGCGTTCGCCGAGGTCTTCGGCCGGATCGCCGCCGAGGGCGCCGGACCGATCGGCATCGTGTCCAACCAGCCGGGCGGCATCCTCGGCGGCGACCGCGCCAGCTGGCACGCCGACTACACGTTCTTCCCGGCGCCCTACGAGGCGCTCTCGCTCTACGGGCTCGAGATCCCCGACGCCGGCACGCAGACGTCGTTCGTGAACGGCGTGCTCGCCGCCCGCACCCTCCCGGTGCAGCTCCGTCGGCGGGTGGAGGGGCTGCAGGCCCGCGCCGTGCTCGCCTTCGACGGCGGGTCCCTCACCGACGGCGTCCGCTACCGGCTGGGCCGCCGGGACGACGCCGTGATCCAGCAGGTCCGTCCGGTGCTCTGGCCGCACCGGTCGACGGGCGAGCCGATCCTGGCGGTCTGGGAGCAGCAGACCGACGCGCTGCTCCCGCTCGGGCCGGAGGCGAGCGACGCCCTCCTCGAGGAGCTCTTCGCCCATCTGTACCGGCCGGAGCACGTCTACGTGCACCACTGGCGCACGAACGACCTGGTGCTCTGGGACAACCACGCACTGCAGCACGCCCGTCCTCCGGTCGGGAGCGACGCGCCGCGATCGCTGCGCCGCGTGTGCGTGGGCGAGGACCAGGACCTCGCCGCCTTCGCCGTCGCACGAGCCACAGGAGCGGGAGCATGACCAACCAGGAGGCCGCCGCCGCGGCCTACGAGCTGTTCCGGTCGCCGGGCACCGCGGTGGAGGGCGTGGTCGCCGTGCTGCACGACGACGTCGTGTTCGAGTGCCCCTTCTACGACGACTTCGCGCCGCGGGTCGGCAAGGACGTCGTCGGCACCATGATGCGCTCGATGGACCAGGGCGAGCACTCGTACTTCAGCCGTCAGGCGTTCCCGTTCCACCAACTGCTCGCCACCCCGGACCCGAACCGGTTCGTGATCGAGGTCCAGGGCGACCACGTGATCCGGGCGACCGGACGGCCATACCGGAACCACTACTTCCACTGCCTCACCGTCGAGGACGGCAGGATCGTCCGGTGGGTCGAGTACTCGAACCCCAACGAGCACTCGAGGGCTTCGGCCGCTGACTGAGCCGGCCTCAACCCCCGAGCGACCGACCCAACGGCAGGTTCATGGGGCTCACCACCGAGGCCGCCGAGGTCTCCGGGTTCTTGCTGACCGCGATCACCGACCGCCCCGAGTTGTGGACCCGGACGGCTGCGGGGCCGACGGCGGTGTCGTGGATGGGCACGACCACGAGGTCGCCGGGACGGCTGACCGCCGCCACCCACGCCTCGAGGTCCGTGGGGCCCTCGAGGTGCTGGGCATCGGGCGGAACGGTGAGCCCTGCAGCCGCCAGTTCGGCGGGCGCGACCGGGCCGACAGCGAGTGGCAACTCCCGCTTCCGGCAGAGGATCGTCGCGAGCTCGAGCGCCAACGCCATGGTGGGCAGGTTCCCCGGGACGAGCTCACGCTCGACGGTGTGCAGGACGATGCGCGCCTTCTCGCTGTTGGGGTGCAGCGCAGCGATCGCCACCGGGACCGACGTGGCCGCGATGATCTCGCTGTAGTTCGCGCCGACCATCCGTGCCCGCAGGTCGCCCGGGCCCGGCCATCCCAGCAGGAGCAGCGACGCGTCGATCTCGATGGCCGCCTGGTGCAGGCCGGTCGCAACCGAGCGGTCGACCCGGAGCAGCGTCTCCTCGTCGCCGCCCAGCTCGCGGAGCACGCGATCGACCGCGCCCTGCGTCGCCCGCCCTTCCCGGACGTCGTCGCCGTTGGATGCGGTCACGGGCACCAGGGGCTGGACGATGCCGCCGGCGGGGTCGGCGAGGTCCCGGCCGAGGCGCAGGACGTCGGAGAGCCCGGCGACGTCCCCGAGGACCGGAACGAGGACGGCCTCCCCGACGCGGCGCCGTTCCTCGACGGGCGGGGGGATCTCCGGAGCGAACCGGTTCGTGCCGATCGAGGTCACGATCAGGCTCACGGCCACGACGACCATGACGGCGTTGACGACGTCGCTGCCGTACAGGCCGATGTCGTAGCCGATGACGGTGGCGGCGAGCGTCGCCGCCGCCTGCGCGACCGACATGGAGAACAACAGACCGATCTCGGCCCGGGCGAGGCCGAAGATCCGGCCCGTGATCCACGCTGCGATCGCCTTGCCGAGGACCAGCGCCGTCACGAACCCGAGCGCCAGGCGGATGGTGGACCAGTCGAACATGACCTCGGGATCGAAGAGCAGCCCCACCGAGACGAGGAACGTCGGGATGAAGAAGGCGTTGCCGAAGAAGTCGGTCACCGCCATCAGCGGGCTGGCGTTGGGGACGAGGCGGTTCAGCCCGACACCCACGAAGAACGCGCCGATCAACGGCTCCACCTGCACCAGCTGCGCGACGACCGCCGAGGACGTGAGGCTGATGAACACGAGGACGTACCGGAGGGTCCGTTCCTGGCCGAGCCCGGTGAAGAACCAGCGGGCGATCGCCGGGACCACGAGGAAGCAGTAGATGCCGAGCACCACGAACCCCACGGCGATGTCGAGCACGAGCCGTGGACCGCTCGCGTCGCCGGTCTCGGCACCCACGATGAGCGCCAGCACGACGAGCGAGACGCCGTCGGTGATCGCGCTGGCGCCGACGATGGCGGCGACGGGCCGGGTCTTCGTCAGGCCGTACTTCGCCACCGTCGGGTAGGCGATGAGGGTGAACGACGCCCAGAACGAGCCGATCAGGATCGCGGGGCGGAGCTCGATGTCCAGCAGCAGCGCCGCACCGGTGCCCAGCGCCATCGGTATGACCGAGGTGAGCAGACCGAACCCGCCCGAGATGACGCGGAACCGCACGAACGCCTCGATGTCGAGCTGCAGGCCCGCGAGGAAGATCAGGTAGAGCACCCCGATGCTCCCGACCGCCTGCAGCCCTGCGAAACGGGGCAGCACGTCGAGCATGTTCGGTCCGATCACCGCCCCGAACATCAGCAACCCGAGCAGTCCGGGAAGTCTGAGGCGCTCCGCGATCAGCGGTCCGAACACGATGACGAGCCCGACGACGGTGAAGCCGAACGCCGGGCCTGACTGCACGTCTGCCCAGTTCATCGGCCAACCCTACGACGGGCGACCGGCGCGGTGTCGCAGAGGGACTGCTGCCGAACGCCCGGGACCATGCTGAACCGGGGCGCAGCCTGGGTGCGGCGATTCCCCACCACGATGCTCGAACGTGGGGATCACCGCTCGGGTCTCCCCCAGGGATCAGCGGACACCTGCGATCCGGACCCCGAGGTCGGTCCCGGAACTCGTGCGCGTGCACGTGAGGCACGAGCACCGGCCGCGCAGGTCGGGGCAGACCAGTGGTCGGGTCAACGCCGTGTCCCGGGGATGCTGAACACGACCTCACCCCCACGGTGTTCCGATCCCGGCGCCTCGATCCAGATGCGTCCCCCATGGGCCTCGACGAGCCCACGGGCGATGGCGAGCCCGAGTCCCGCCCCACCCGTCGCCCTCGTCCGGCTCTCGTCGGCACGGGTGAACGCGTCGAAGGCCTGCGAGGTGAACGCTGCCGGGAACCCCGGGCCCTCGTCGATGACACGGACGACCGATCCGTCGGGCTCCGTCGAGACGTGCACGGTCACGGTCGTCCCCGGCGGGGCGTGACCCACCGCGTTCTCGATCAGGTTGCGCAGCACCCTGCCGATCGCCTGTGCGCAGCCGTCGACCGGGCAGGCACCGGAGAGCGATGCGGTCAGGGTGACCCCGTGGCGCTCGGCGATCGGAGCCAGCGCCTCGACCGCCGTGTCGGCGATCTCGGCGACGTCGATGCGCTCGCGGACGAGCTCGTGCCGACCGGCGTCGAGGCTCGTCAGCAGGAACAGGTCCTCGATCAGCATGCCGAGCGCCTCGACGTCGTGGACCATCGAGCGCAGGTAGCGCTGCGGGTCGGGGGCGATCCCGTCGGCCAGGGCCTCCACCGCCGCCCGCAGCGCGGCGAGCGGTGTCCGGAGGTCGTGGCTGATGCTCGAGAACATGGTCCGGCGTTCCTCGTCCGCAGCGGCGCGCTGGCGCTCCAACGCGTCGAGCCGGGCGGTGAGGTCGTCGAGCGCTCTGGCGACGTGACCGAGCTCGTCGGCCCGAACCACACCGGTTCGCACGGTCCGGTCGCCGGCCTCGATGCGCCGGACCGTCGCCTCCACGTTGCGGGCGTCGCGTGCGAGCGGCACGGAGGCCACCAGGGCGACGATCACGGACAGGACCGCGGTGATGGCGATGACGCCCAGAGCGATGTCGCGCTCGTCCGGCTCGAGGACCATCAGTTGCCCGAGCGCGAGCGTTGCGACTGCGCCCACCCCGAGCGACGTCAGCGTGATGGCGAGCACCAGGTGGTGGAGCGAACGGGTGCGGCGGGTGATCGCACGCAACGCCAGACCCGAGGCAGCAGTCAGCGCGAGCACGACGAACGCCGCGACCGCCGCCCGCAGCGGGTAGGTGGCGATCACCTCGGTCCAGGGCTTCACGGCTCGAACCGGTAGCCGACACCCCAGACGGTCACGATGAACCGCGGCTGGTCGGGCTCGGCCTCGATCTTCTGCCGCAACCGCCCGACGTGCACGGTGACGGTGGCGGGATCCTGGTAGTCGGGCGAGGAGTCCCAGACGAGGTCGAGCAGCTGGCGGCGGGAGAAGACCTGCCGCGGCGAGTGCGCCAGGAGGAGCAGGAGGTCGAACTCCTTGGGGGTGAGGGTGACCACGTTCCCGTCGACCCGGACCTCACGGGCACCGGCATCGATGTGCAACGGGCCGAAGCGCAGATCGCCCCGTGCGGTGTCGGACGCCGTGGTGCTGCGGCGGAGCAGGTTGCGGACGCGCACCGCGAGCTCCCGGGGGGAGAAGGGCTTGACGACGTAGTCGTCCGCACCGAGCTCCAGCCCGACGATCCGGTCGACCTCTTCGGCCCGGGCGGTCAGGAGGATGACGGGGATGTCGCCGACCGACCGGAGGTGTCGGAGGATCGTCAGCCCGTCCGCGCCGGGCAGCATCACGTCGAGGACGACCAGATCGGGCCGATGGCCGGCCAACCAGGCCATGGCCTCGTCGCCGTCGCCCGCCTCCGTCACGCTGATGCCGTCGAGGGTCAGGTAGCGGGCGACGACCTCGCGCACCATCGGCTCGTCGTCGACGACGAGCACCTCCATGGGGCGAGCGGCGCTTGCCATCGGCGCAGCGTACGGGCGCGGTCGAACCGGGGACCAGGGGCGGTCCGAAGGTTTCGCAGATGTTGCGAACCTGCTGCGCGGCGCGACAGATCCGTCCCGGATGCTCATCACCGTGATCGACCGACGAAAGGGCTTCGTTGCAGGAGCGACCGCAGCGACCGCAGCGCTCGCCGTCGGCGAGCTCGTGCCGGCGGTGCTCGGCTCCGGCCCGTCGCTCGTCACCGCCGTGGGCAGCGAGTTCATCGACCGGTATGCCGCCGCCCTCAAGGACCTGGCCGTTGCGCTGTTCGGCACCAACGACAAGGCCGCGCTGGTCGTGGGCGTGGTGGTCACCTCGGTCCTGCTCGGCGGTCTGCTCGGCCTGCTCGCCCGTCGCCGGCCTGCCGCCCTCCCGATCGGGTTCTCCGCGTTCGGCGTCGTCGGCGGGCTCGCGCTCGCCACGGATCCCCAGGGTTCCCCCGGGGTTGCCGTCGTGTCCGCGACCCTGGCCGTTGCGGCCGGGGTCGGCGTGCACCGGTTCCTGGTGTCCCGGCTCGCCGGCGGGCACGCCGCCACCGAGTCCTCCGGCACCGAGCCCTCCGCCGGAGAACCCGCCGATCCCCGGCCCACCGCCGATCGGCGCGCCTTCCTCCTCGGATCCGGCGCCGTCGTGGTGATGAGCATCGGCGCGGCTGCACTGGCCCGCTCGATCCGGGCGAGCCGCGTCCTCGACCTGGTGCGGCTCGCGTCGGGCCTTCCGGTCCCCTCGCGGACGGTGCCCGTGCCGGATGCGCAGCTGACCGTGCCGGGCATCTCGCCGTACATCACCCCGATCGACGACTTCTACCGGATCGACACGGCGCTCTCGACGCCGCAGGTGGACCCCGCCTCGTGGCGGCTCGCCGTGACGGGCATGGTCGACCGGCCCTACGAGATCGGCTACGAGGAGCTCCTCGCCCTCCCGTCCGTCGAGGTCCCGGTCACGATCCAGTGCGTCTCGAACGAGGTCGGCGGCGACCTGGTCGGGACCGCGGTCTGGCAGGGCGTGCCCCTCTCCGCGATCCTCGACCGCGCCGGCGTGCAACCGGGCGCCACCCAGATCGTCGGACGCTCGGTCGACGACTGGACCGCAGGGTTCCCGACCGGGGTGGGCCTCGACGGCCGTACCGCCGTCGTCGCCTACGCCATGAACGGCGAGGTCCTCCCGTTCGACCACGGGTTCCCGGCACGGCTCGTCGTCTCCGGCCTCTACGGCTACGTGTCGGCGACCAAGTGGCTGCGGGAGATCGAGCTCACCACCTGGGAGGCGTTCGACGGCTACTGGGTCCCACGGGGCTGGTCGAAGGAGGGTCCGATCAAGACGGCCTCCAGGATCGATGTCCCCCGTGACGGCGACCGACCCGCTGCCGGCAGGATCCCGATCGCCGGCGTGGCGTGGAATCCCTCGATCGGCATCTCCGTCGTGGAGGTGCAGGTGGACGACGGGCCGTGGGAGCGGGCCACGCTCGGCCCGGTCGCCGGTGAGGACACCTGGGTCCAGTGGCGCCTCGACTGGGACGCCACGCCGGGCGACCACGAGCTCCGTGTCCGCGCCACCGACGCCGCAGGCGCGACCCAGACCGGCGAGATCGCCGAGCCTGCGCCGGATGGCGCCACCGGATGGCACACGCGCCGTGTGCGCGTGTCGTGAACCCCCGACCACCCACCACGAATGGAGCACCACCATGACCCGACGACGCACGATCCTCGCCCTGTCCCTCGCGATCGCTGCCGCGGCCGCAGCCTGCGGGGGGGATGACGACGAGGCGGTCACGACGGACACCACGGCGCCCATGACCGAGGAGACCATGACCGAGGAGACCATGGACGAGGAGGCCATGGACGACGAGACCATGGACGACGAGACCATGGACGACGAGACCATGGACGTCCCCGCCTGGCAGACGATGACGATCACCGACGTCGACGGCGCCACCTTCACGCTCGACGACTTCCACGGCACGCCGGTGCTCGTCGAGACGTTCGCCACGTGGTGCCCCAACTGCCGGGAGCAACTGCAGGACACGAACGCCCTCGCCGCCGCCGCCGGCGACGACGTGCAGGTGATCGCGCTGAGCATCGAGACGGACCTCTCGCCGGACGAGGTCCGCGCCTACGCGGCGGACAACGGCTTCGACGACGTCCGCTTCGCGGTCATGACCCCGGATCTCCTCGCCGCACTCGTCGACGCCTACGGCAACACGATCGCGAACGCTCCCAGTACGCCGAAGCTGGTCATCGACGCGATGGGGCACGCCGGTGAGCTCAGCACCGGGAGCGCGAGCGTCGAGACCCTGGCGATGAAGCTCGGCCTGGACCTCTGAGGTGGGCCAGTACCTGCAGGCGTTCTCGCTCGGGAACGCCGCCATCCTCGGCAACGTCTGCATGCTCCCCCTGTACCCCGGCCTGTTCGTCCTGCTGGCGAACCGGTCGGGGGACGGGGCGAGCCCGCGTTCGGTCCGATGGTTCGGGGTGCTGGTGCTGGCGGGGATCGTCTCGTGCATGGTCGTGATCGGCTTCGTGCTCTTCCAGCTGAGCCGCACCGCCGCCGACATCCTCGACTGGCTGCTGCCCGCCATGTACCTGCTCGTCCTGGCCCTCGGTGTGGCGATGCTCCTCGGCCGCAACCCGTTCGCGACGCTCGGAGCCGGCGGCGTGCCGGTGCTCCGACGCCCCGCAGCCGCCGCCTACGCCTACGGGTTCCTCCTCGCCCCGATGACCCTCCCGTGCACCGGGCCGCTCATCATCTCGGCCTTCGTCGTCGGCGGCGTGGCCGGGACGAGCGCGCTCGGCGAGTCGCTGTTGTACTTCGTCTGGTTCTCGCT
>JBEIGA010000138.1:0-10611 GCA_040382135.1 Acidimicrobiales bacterium | reverse complement strand
TGCAGCAGGTCGCGGTGGTGGCGGTCTCGACCTCCGGTGCCGCCGCGCTGCTCGACGGCGGGGACCGTGTCCACGTGGTGGCTGCGGACCGCCTGACCTCCGTCGACCCCGACCATGTCTCGGTCGAGCTCGAACGTGCGCTCCAGGACGCAGGCGCCGCAGTGGTCGACGGCGCGGGGACGCCCTGGTTCGTCGAGCGCGGCACGGCGTCGGTGCGCCACCTCGCAGACGGTGTGGTGGTGACGGGCGTGGCGGACGTCTCGCCGGGGGTGGCGTCGCTCGTCGCCGTCGGGGGTGACGTCCTGGTCGTCGACGGCCCCGCTGCGGCGGTCGCCGCAGTGCGCGACGGCCGACTGGAGGCCGCCGGCTGTCTCGCCGAGCAGATCGACGGGGCGCTCGAAGCCGCGGCGGGGTCCGCCTCAGGAGCGTCGCTCGTGGCCGTCACGGACCCGGCCCGCGGGGTCCTCCACCTGGTTGGCCCGGACGCCGACGACTGTCGGATCGTGGAGCTCACCGCCGCCGACTCGCCGCTCGGACGTCCGCTGGTGTTCGGTGGCCAGGTCTTCGTCCCGGACCTCGCCACCGCGCAGGTGGTCGTGGTCGACGTGGCGGCGGGTGAGGTACGGGCCCGGATCCCGTTGCCGGGCGTCGGGCCGGGGAACCGCATCGAGCTGTTCGTGAAGGACCGCATCGTCTGGTTCGACGAGCCCGACGGCAGCATCACGGGCATCCTCGACGACGACCGGGTGGTGCGGGCGGTCGACAAGCTCGCCGGCGATGCCGCCGGCGCGGGCATCGGTGGCGTCATCGCCGGTGGCGGCGAGGACGAGGACGACCTCGTGGCCGCAGGGGACGGCCCGGGCTCGTCCGGTTCCGGTTCGTCGGGGGACGGTGGCGACCAGAGCGGTGCGGGCGACGGCGCCGCCGCGGGCGACGGCGCTGCCCCCGGCGACGAGATGTCGGCCGACCTGCTGCTCGACGACCTCGGGCGCATCATCGCCCCGTCAGCGCCGGATCCACAGAGCCCGACGCCACCCACCCCGCTGTCCGGTGGGTTGGTCGCGGACTTCACCTACTCGAGCGGGCTCGTGGGTGTCGGCGACACCGTGACGTTCACCGATCGGAGCACCGGCGCTCCCACTGCCTGGACATGGGACTTCGGCGACGGGGCGGTGGCGACCGGCCCGCAGGCCGCCCACACCTGGTCGGACACCGGCGTCTACACGGTCACGCTGCTGGTGGAGAACGCCTCGGCGGCCGACCAGGCGACGGCCGTCATCCGGGTGGTGCCGCCCGACCAGCTCCCGCCACGCGCGGACTTCACCCTCAGCTCCACCCGGGCCGAGGTCGGCGATCCGGTCACCTTCACCAGCACCTCCACCGGGCGGGACCTCGACCTGCGTTGGGAGTTCGGCGAGGGCACCACCGCCACCGGACCCACGGCGCGCATGGCCTGGTCGGCTCCGGGCGAGTACCGGGTGCGCCTCACGGCCTCCAACTCGCTCGGCGTCGACACCGCCGAGGTCGTCGTCACCGTCGTCGACGAGGTCGAGCCGCCGACTGCGGTGATCGCCCCTGGCCCGGTCAACCTCATCGTCGGACAGAACACCCTGTTCGCCAGCCGCTCGACCGGCAACCCCACGAGCACGGACTGGGACTTCGGCGACGGCACCACGGCACGCGGCACCGAGGTCCGCCACACCTGGGACGCTCCAGGCACCTACACGGTCGGCCTGACCGTCGCGAACGGCGCCGGACGGGACCGCACGACCGTGACCGTGACGGTCGCTCCCCTCGTGCTGGCGCCGACGGCTCGGTTCACGGTCAGCGCCACCACCGTGGAGGCCGGCACCACGGTGGTCTTCACCAGCACGTCGACCGGTGACCCCACCTCCCTCGTCTGGGACTTCGGCGACGGCACCACCGGGTCGGGAGCCGCCGTGTCCAGGACCTACGCCCGCCCGGGCGTCTACACGGTGCGCCTCACCGCCACCAACGCCGTGGGCACGAGCGCCACCACCCGCTCGGTGAGCGTGGTGGCGAACGTGCCGCCGCCCGTGCCGGTGATCTCCGTCTCGCCCGACACCATCCGGGTCGGCGATCCCGTCCAGTTCGGCGGGTCGTCGACCGGGGGACCCGTCTCGTCCTGGTCGTGGAGCTTCGGTGACGGCGGCACCGGGTCCTCGCAGCAGAACCCCGGGCGGGTGTTCGCCGACGCCGGCACCTTCACCGTGACTCTCACCACGGAGAACCTGGCCGGGAGCGCCTCGACCTCCCGGTCCGTCGTCGTGCTGCCGGCACGGCCGGTGGCCGGCTTCACCCTGGCGCCATCGGCCCCCGCGGCGGGCGCCCCGATCCAGTTCACCGACACCTCGACCGGGACCATCGACGCCTGGTCGTGGGACTTCGGCGACGGTCGCACCTCCTCGCAGCGGGAACCCTCGATCGCCTACGCGTCGGCCGGCGCCTACGAGGTGACGCTCACGGTCACCAACGCCGGTGGTTCGAGCACGACGCAGCGGACCGTCGCGGTCAACCCACCCCCACCGGTCGCCGCGTTCACCGCTCCGGCCACCGCGCTGACCAACGAGGCGGTGGTGTTCACCGACACCTCGACCGCCGTCGACGCCTCGTACGCGTGGAACTTCGGGGACCTGGGCTCATCCACGGTGCGCTCGCCGTCGTTCGCCTTCCCGGCGCCGGGGACCTACACCGTCACCCTCGTGGTCACGAACGCCGGCGGCAGCGACACCGCGACCCGGACGGTGCAGGTGACGAACCCGCCGGCACCGCAGGCCGCGTTCACCGCGGGCCGCGCCGTGGTCACCGTCGGCCAGCCCGTGGCCTTCACCAACACGTCGGTCGCCGTCGACGCCTCGTACGCGTGGACCTTCGGCGGGGCCGGCACGTCGACGGCGGTCTCGCCGTCGTTCGCCTTCCCGGCGCCCGGGACCTACACCGTCACCCTCGTGGTCACGAACGCCGGCGGCAGCGACACCGCCACCGCCCAGGTCAAGGTCGTCGCGCCGGCCCAGGCGTCGTTCACGACCTCGGTGACCGGCACCCAGGTGCTGCTCCAGGACGGCTCGACCGGGGCGGAGGCCATCCGCATCGACTGGGGCGACGGGTCCCCGCTGCAGGCGGCCGCACCGGGCGCCTCCGTCACCCACGACTACGTCGCCGACACGGTCGCCACGATCGCGGTCTCCGCCCGCAACGAGGCCGGCGACTGGTCCGACCCGTTCACCGTGGTCGTGACCATCCCGCCCGCCTCCACGACCACCACCGGACCGCTCCCGCCGCCCTAGCCCTCGGCGGTCGGGTGGAGGCGCCGACCCCTCCGGTCTCAGCGTCTGCGGAGGGGGCGGGGGTCGAGGCGGTTGCGCAGGGTCCGCAACCGGCCGTGCTCGATGCGCAGTCCTTGCTCGAGCTCGGCCACCCGCGCCCAGGCCTGGTCGGCCATCGCGGCGTTCGGGGGCTGCGCGGCGAACATGGCCCGGCGGACGTCCGGCACCAAGGCGATCAGCGGTCCCACCGCCGCCCGGGACATCGCGGTGGACGCCGCTCGACCGATCTCGGCGGCGGTCATGCTCGGGTGGATCTCGAGCCCGGTCTCCGTCAGACGGTCCTGGGCCTCGTCCCAGGCGCCGAGGAGGCGTGCCGCAGGTGTGAGGGCCGTCTGCCGCCGCCGCCGCCGACGGCGCTTGGCCACCAGCACGAACCCCGCCGCCCCCACGACCAGGGCGAGGGCGAGCCCCATGATGGCGATCGCGAGCCGCAGGATGCCGGCGAAGCCCTCCGAGGACCGAGGGGTGTCCGCCTCGGTGGGGCCGGTCTCCTCGGGGCCGTCGCCACCCGCGTCGACCACCTGACCCTGGGCGATCGTCGTGCCCGGACCCTGCTCGGGCTCGCTGGGTTCCGGTTTGCCGGCGGTCGGGTCGAGGGGGGATGGGTCGAACGCGACCCAACCGAGACCGGCGAGGTGGGCCTCGGACCACGCGTGCAGCTCGGCGGAGGTGACCTGTTCCAGCGGCTGGGCGACGCCGGCCTCGTCGAGGGCCACGACCCGGTAGCCCACGACCAGCCGTGACGGCACCCCGAGCGACCGGGCCATGACCGTGAAGGCCGCGGCCAGCTGCTCGTCGCCGCCCCTGCCGTCGGGACCCACCAGGTCGACGAGACGTGCGCTCGAGTGCCCCGCCGGGGCCTCGACGTCGTAGGTCACGTTGGTGGTGAGCCAGCGCTCGATCGCTGCGAGCTGCTCCCACGTACCCGACGCCCCCGCGATCGCCTCGTCCCTGGTGGATGCGAGCTCGGGGGGCACCGGTGCCCCCAGGGCGAGGAAGGGCGCCTCGGCGTCGCCCGTCGCCGGCAGCGCCGCGTCGAGCTCGGCCTCGCTGGGCAGGACGACGAGCGAGGTGAGCTCGTAGCGCTGCACGTCGCCGCGGGTCGCCGGCAGGAGGTTCCCGGTCGCAGCGTCGACGAGGAGCTCGCCGTCGGCGTCGATCCGCACCGTGTGCGCGGGCGCGGGCAGCCATGGCCCGGCCGGGTCGGCGAGCACCACGGTCGCCTCGACCGAGCGGGCGGCAACGGTCGGCTGCTCCAGGCCGAGATCGCCGGTCGTGCGGCGGTAGCGGCTGGTGGAGGTCCAGACCGCGCCGTCCCATGCGTCGAACCGCACGAGCGGGACCCGTGCGACCTGGAGGGCGTCGGCGGGGTCGGCGAAGGAGATCGTCATGGCCGGGACGGATGGGTCCTGGAGCACCAACGCCTTCAGCTGGACCAACGGGTTGAGGACGTCGGTGGTCCGGACCGTCTCGTCCCGCAGCTCGCGGGGGTCGAAGGGTTCGTCGTCGGTGCCGAGGTGGACGACCTGCGACGCCAGCGTGCCCACGGTGGCGGCGACGACCAGCAGGGGCACGCCCACAGCGAGGCGGCGACGCAGGTCACCGCCGGCCTGGAACGTGGCGAGCGTGCGGCGTTCGACGCTGCGCCGGTCGCTGAGGAGCCGTTCCGGCGTGGCTCGGACGAGCGGGATCAGCAGGAGGGCGCCGGTGACGACGCCGGCTCCCAACGGGGTGGGACGTCCGAGCGGCTGGTGCAGCAGCACCAGCACGGTGGCGAGCGCAACCGGCGGCAGGACGGGGTGGGCGACGAGCCGGGTCCGGCCGGCGAGCTCCCCGGTGGCGAGCCCGGTGGCCCAGCACGCTGCGGTCAGGAAGACCCGGGCTTCGGGTGCCTCGCCGAGGGGAAGGAGCGAGTCGAGCAGGATCGCCCACCCATCGAACATGCCGTCGCGGATGGCGCGGACGGTGTCCGTGGTGGGGAGCAGGCCGCCCGCAAGGGTGTCGACCAGCACCGCGAAGACCACGAAGACCAGCCATGCGGCGACGGACACGCCCACCGATCGGAGCGGACGCCAGCGTCGGGCCTGCAGGCCGGCGGCCAGCAGCACCGGCAGTGCGCCCGCAGCTGCGAGCTCGAACGCCACCGTGCGCTGCTCGAACAGCGAACCCCCGGCCGCGGCGACCACGCCGACCGCAAGGGCGACCAGGAGGCTCTCGGCGAGGCGCAACGGCGCCGGTGGGGGAGGCGGCGCCTGCGGCTCGGCGCGGGCGACGACGGCGGCGCGCGGCGTGACGGTGAGGGTCATCGGTGCACCCGCTGGTTCCAGCCGCGGGCGAAGTCGAACGCGTCGCGGGCGTTCAGGAGCACGGCGCCGGGCAGGTCGACGAGACCGGTGCGCCCCTCGGCGCCGATCCGGGCGATGGTGATGGCGTCGAACTTGGACCGGAGCGGGCCGAGTACCGCGAGGTCGTCGGCGGGGCATCGGCCGGTGATCACGGCCAGTGAGAGCCCGCCGGGTTCCTTGCGGGACGCCTCGACCGCCCGGTCGATCGAGCCGCTGGAACGCATGCCGAGGCCGGCCAGCTCGTCGAGGATCCGGGGCCGGGTCATGGAGCTGTCCAGGGTGCGGCCGCAGGTGGTGCGGAGCCGGAACGGGAAGCGGCGCTCCATGTTGGCCACGATGATCGAGGCGGCGGCGACGACGGCGGCCTCGAAGGACGGGCCGTCGTAGTAGTGGGGCCGGGTGTCGAGGAGCACGAGGCTGCGCGGCTGGTGGGTGTCCACGTTGTGGCGGACCATGAGGCGATCGGTGCGGGCGAACGACCGCCAGTGCACGAGGCGCAGGTCGTCGCCCTCGACGTACTCGCGCAGCGACTGGAAGGTGATGCCCCCTTCGGGCGCCTCGCCGGAGTAGGGGCCGTCGAGGTCGCGGGTGATGCCCGACGGGAAGGGATCGAGCGGCAGGGTCATCGGGTGGACGCGGAGGACGGCCGTGGTCTGGTGCCGCTGGCCGAGGCGGATGATCCCGAACGGATCGGAGCGGTCGACGAGGAGGGGTCCGACCTGGAAGACGCCACGGTGGTCCGTGGGGAGCTCGTGGGTGACGACGGCCTCGGCGCCGGGAGCCAACGGGGGCAGCTCCACGGGCAGGGCCGTGGTGCCGAACACCTCGAGCGCCACACCGCCGCTGCTCCCTCGGCGACTCCGGTTGCGTAGGCGCAGGTCGCAGCGGGCGGGAGCGCCGACCGCGACCCGCTCGGGCCGGACGATGCGCGCGGCCTCCAGACCGCCGGGACGCACCACCAGGAGGACGGCGAGGACGATGAGCACCGCGCAGGCGATGCCGAACCCGACGAGGGGCCGGTGGCCGAGCAGGAGGCCGAGCCCAGTCAGCGCGACCGCGAGCGAACCGAGGAGCCGTCCCGCCGTCGTCAGCATGAGGAGGTCACTCCTCGTCGCGCCGCTTGGGCACCGGGATGGACTCGACGACCCGACGGAGGAGGGACTCGGCCTTGACCCCCTGGAGCTCGGCCTCGGCGGACACCAGCATCCGGTGCGCCAGGACCGGCTCGGCGAGCAGCTTGATGTCGTCGGCGGTAACGAAGGGTCGTCCCTGCGCTGCGGCGACCGCCTGAGCGGCCCGGGTGAGGGCCACACTGCCGCGGGGGCTGACGCCGAGGCGGAGGTCGCCGAGGTCGCGGGTGGCCCGGACCAGGGCGACGACGTACTGGCGGATGCCCGGCGAGACGAAGACCCGCTGGACCAGGTCGATCATCCAGCCGATCTGCTCGGCGGAGACCACCGGCCGGAGGTGGCTGCGGGAGACGCCGGCGAGCGCGTTGCCGATGATCTCCATCTCGGCGACCTTGTCCGGGTAGCCGATGCGGAGCCGCATCATGAACCGGTCGATCTGCGCCTCGGGCAGGTTGTAGGTGCCCTCCTGCTCGATCGGGTTCTGGGTGGCGATCACGATGAAGGGGTCGGGGACCGGGTACGTGGTGGCGTCGACGGTCACCTGCTGCTCGGCCATCACCTCGAGGAGCGCGGACTGGGTCTTCGGCGAGGCACGGTTGATCTCGTCCGCAAGGACCACGTTCGCGAAGACGCCACCCGGGCGGAACTCGAACTCGTTGCGGGCCCGGTTGTAGATCTGGACACCGGTGACGTCGGTGGGGAGGAGGTCCGGGGTGAACTGGATGCGCTGCCAGGTGCCGTCGATGGACTCGGCGACGGACTTCGCGAGCGTGGTCTTCCCCACGCCGGGCACGTCTTCGATCAGGATGTGGCCTTCGGCGAGCAGACAAGCGAGCGCGAGGCGCACGACGTCGGGCTTGCCGCGGATCAGGGTCTCGATGTTGGCGACGAGGTGCTCGTAGTGTTCGGCGAACTGAGCGGTCTCGGTCTCGAGGACGGGCGTTCGGGTGGGGACGGTCACCGTGCGTGCTCCTGACGACACCTTGAGCTTCGCGCGGTCCCGTGCTCAGTTGCCAGCGGGCACCACGCTCGGTGCGTGGTGGAGCATCGGCGAAGCTGTCACGGGTTGTGGCCGAAGGGCCGAACCGGGGGACGCGTGACCGCCCGTCGCCGGCTCGACCAGGAGCTCGTCGCCCGGGGCCTCGTGACCAGCCGTGAGCAGGCGCGCGCCGCGATCGAGGCAGGGCTCGTCACGGTGGGTGGCGCGCCGACGACGAAAGCCGCCCGGTTGGTGGCGGCGTCGGAGCCCGTCCACGTTGCGTCGCCGCCCAGCCGATACGTGGGCCGCGGCGGCCACAAGCTCGAGGCCGCGCTCGAGCGCTTCGGCGTCGACCCCACCGACCGGAGGACGCTCGATGCCGGTGCCTCGACGGGTGGGTTCACGGACTGCCTCCTGCAGCACGGCGCTCGCTCGGTGGTCGCGCTCGACGTCGGGCACGGGCAGCTCCACGCCCGGCTGCGCGCCGATCCCCGGGTGGCGGTGCGCGAGCGCACCAACGTGCGCCACGTGACGGCCGAGCAGGTCGGTGGTCCGGTGTCGCTGCTCGTCGCCGACCTGTCGTTCATCTCGCTCGTCACGGTCCTCGACGCCCTGCTCGGGCTGGTCGAGCCGGACGGGGACCTGGTGCTGCTGGTCAAGCCCCAGTTCGAGGCGGGGCGGGCGGAGGTGAGCCGGGGGCGCGGCGTCGTCCGCGACCCGGCGGTGTGGCGGTCGGTGCTCGAACGGGTGCGGGACGCGCTCGTGGCACGCAGCGCGGCCATGATGGGGGCCATGGTCTCGCCCCTCACCGGCGCCGACGGCAACGTCGAGTTCCTCATCCATGCCCGGCCCGCTGGTCCGGGGTCGGGCAGGACACCCTCCGTCGACCTCGACGCCGTGGTCGCTACGGCTGCAGGCGCGGCGGCAGGTCCCACCGGGGCGGAGGTCTGAGGTGGCCAGGGTCGGACTGATCGTGCACCAGGAGCGGGACGAGGCCGCCGCCCAGGCTCGCGAGCTCGCCGATTGGCTGGCGGCCCAGGGGCACGACGTGCGCGTCCCCACTTCGGACATCGCCGTGCTCGGCCACGCCGACCTCGCCGTGGCCGACCACGCCTTCGGCGCCGGCCTCGACCTCGCCGTGAGCCTCGGCGGCGACGGCTCCATGCTGCGGGCGGTCGAGCTCGTCGCTGCGGACGGCGTGCCGGTGCTCGGCGTCAACTTCGGTCACCTCGGGTACCTGACCGTGATCGAGCCGGGGGAGACCCACGAGGCCATCCGCCGGGTCCTCGAGGGTCGCTTCGACATCGAGGAGCGGGCGATGCTCGACGTCGCCTGCGCGCTCGCCGCTGCGCCACCCGATGACGCACCCCGGCGGTTCCACGCCCTCAACGAGGCGGTGCTCGAGCGCACGGTCTCGTCGGCAACGGTGCAGCTCGGCGTGAGCCTCGACGGGCAGTTCTTCACCAGCTACGCAGCGGACGGTCTGATCGTCGCCACGCCCACGGGGTCCACGGCCTACGCCCTCTCGGCCCGCGGGCCGATCGTCGCCTCCACCCACCGCTCCATCCAGCTCACCCCGGTCTCGCCGCACATGCTCTTCGACCGCACCCTCGTGCTCGATCCCGAGACGGTGGTCCGGCTGGAGGTCCGGGGCGGTCGCCCGGCGGCGCTGTCGGTGGACGGTCGTAGAGTTGCGGTCCTCGGTGACGGCGACGCCATCGAGTGCACGATCAGCGATCGTGTCGCCCGGCTGGTCACGTTCGGGCCGCGTGACTTCCATCGGGTCCTGAAGACCAAGTTCGGCCTCAACGACCGCTAGCGGCGCCGAGCGCCGCGCACCATCTCGTCCGACCGGGAGGCACGGCGTGCTGCTGGAGCTGGCGATCCGTGACCTGGGCGTCATCGAGCACGCCGCGCTCGTGCTGGGGCCCGGGATGACGGCGGTGACCGGGGAGACCGGCGCCGGGAAGACCATGATCGTGGGCGCGATCGACCTGCTCGTGGGCGGGCGGTCCCACGCCGACCTCGTGCGGCCGGGCGCGACCGAGGCGGTGGTGGAGGGCCGGTTCCTCCGGGGTGATGGCGGGGGAGATGGCGAGGAGATCGTGGTCCGTCGGGTCGTGCCCCGCGATGGGCGGTCCCGTGCCTACATCGACGGTCGGCTCGCCACCGTGGCGGAGCTCGCCGAGCTGGGGGCGGCGCTCGTCGACCTCCACGGGCAGCACGCCCACCAGTCGCTGTTGCGCCAGGGTGCCCAGCGCGACTGCCTCGATCGCTTCGGCCGGGTCGACCTCACCGCACGTCGGACTGCCGTCGATTCGCTGAGGGCCGTCGAGGAGTCCCTCGCCACCATGGGCGGTGACGAGCGGAGCCGGGCGCGCGAGATCGACCTGTTGCGGTTCCAGGTGGGTGAGCTCCGGGACGCCGGGCTGACCGCACCGGACGAGGACGACGCCCTCGAGACCGAGGAGGACGTCCTCTCCGACGCCGTGGCCCACCAGGAGGCCGCTGCGCTGGCCCTCGAGCTGCTCGGCGGCGACGACGCCGCCACCGACCGGCTCGGTGCGGCCGTGCACGCGCTCGACGGGCGCACCCCGTTCACGGCTGTGGCGGTCCGTCTCCGATCGCTCGCCGACGAGCTCGCCGACCTCGTCCGGGACCTCCGGGCTGCGGGTGAGGCGGTGGAGGACGATCCCGAGCGTCTGGCGGAGATCCGGGTGCGCCGGCAGCTCCTGCGTGAGCTACGCCGCAAGTACGGCGACACGCTTGCCGACGTGATCGCCTTCCGTGGCGAGGCCGAGCAGCGGCTC
>JBEIGA010000137.1:0-10676 GCA_040382135.1 Acidimicrobiales bacterium | reverse complement strand
GCCACGATCCTCAACTTCAGCGTCGACCACCTCGCGCTCTACCGCCTCCTGCCGGCGGCGGTCGACCGCACCGAGGTCGAGCTCACGCTCTACGCACCGGCGGACGCACCCGACGACGACGAGCACTGGCGGCGCACCCTCGACCTCCACCGACGGGTCAGCGGCGGCGAGGACTTCACCATGCAGGAGCACGTCCAGCGAGGGCTGGCCTCGGGGCTGCTGCCCGAGGTGGTGTTCGGGCGCAACGAGCCCGCGGCCATCGCCTTCCACCGCTCGCTGGACGCCCTGCTCGCCGGCTGAGGGACCGACGTCACGTCGGCCGTCCGACAAGTCCGCCGTTGGCCTCGACATCGACGGCCGGCGTGCGGTCTGGTGGGGACATGTGGCGTCGGCTCGTCGCCGTGGCGGTCCTCCTCGTCTACGCAGCCGCGCTCGTGCTGCACCGCGACGAGCTGGCCTCGGCGCTCGAGCTCGGTGGGTCGCTGTCGGCGTTGGAGGCGGCGGCGCTCGGCGCAGCGGCGGTCCTCCTGGTCCTGACCGCCGGCCTCACCACCCGGGCCGTCACCCCGGGGCTCTCGGGCAGGCAGGGGGTGATGGTCCACCAGGCCACGACCGCAGCCACGTACACGGTGGTGGCGAGCGGGCCGACGAGCGTGGGCATCCGGGTGGCGATGCTGCACGGTTGGGGCGTCGACCCCCACCGCATCGGCCTCACCGTCGTGGCCCTCAACGTCCTCGGCGCGTACAAGCTCTGGATCTCGGTCCTCGTCGTGGCCGTCGTCGGCTCCGCCGGGGTCACCGAAGGCGTGGCCGACGCCCGGATCTTCCCGCTGGCGGGCGCCGTGGCGGTCGTGGTGCTCGGTGCGAGCTCGGCGCTCTGGTGGCTGCTGCTCCGCCACCCCACCTTGGCTGACGCCCTCGCCCTCCGGGCGCAGCGCCTCCTCCCTCGTCTGCGGCGGCGGATCCGCCGGCTCCCGGAGCTCGACCTGCCGGCCCTTGCGGTGCGGCTCCGCGGCGATGCCCGTGCGCTGGTGCAGGGGCACGGGTGGGCGATCGGCGGCGCTGCGGTGCTGGAGCTCGCAGTCCTGATCCTGCTTCCCGTCGTCGCCGTGCGCGCGGCCGGCATCGACGCCGCGGCGGTGTCGACGGCCGAGGTGGTGCTCGTGTTCGGACTGGTCCGGCTGGCCGCCGCCTTCTCGCCGGTGCCCGGCGGCATCGGCGTGACCGAGCTCGGCCTCAGCGTCCTGCTGGTGCGGGCCGGCGCCACCGAGCCCGCGGCCGTCGCCGCGATCGTGGCGTTCCGAGCGGTGACGTTCCTGCTGCCCCTCCTGCTGGGCACGGCGTGCTTCGCGTGCTGGCGGTGGTCCCGGCGCCGGAGCCGAACCGCCGTCGCGCCGACCGGCACTGCGGGGCTGGTCGCTCTCCCGACCGCAGGTTGACCTGCGCGCTGGACAGGGGGCGACGCCGGCCGTACGCTCTCTTTGATGACTAAGTCAACCAATGGGTGGGCGGGCGAACCCGAGCTGAACCGGGCGCTCGAGCGGGCGCTCGAGGGGCTCTTCCGTCTCGGCGCCAACCGGCGGTTCGACGCGCGCCAGGCCGAGGTCGTCGGGGCCGACGTCACCCGCGCGGGCTACGCCGTCCTGCGCTGCCTGGCCGACGCCGGCACCCTGGGCCTGAAGGCCGTGGCCGACGCGTGTGCGATGGACGGCGCAACCGCCAGCCGACAGGTGGGCGCCCTCGTGGACGACGGCCTCGTGGATCGCCGCACCGCAGCGGACGACGCCCGTGCCGTCGAGCTCTCCCTCACCCCGCAGGGTCGAGCGGTCTACGAGCGCATCGTCGACCACCGACTCGCCCTCCTCTCCGGCGTGCTCGCCGCCTGGCCCGCCGATGACCGGTCGGACCTGGCCCGGCTCGTCGAGCGCCTCACCGCCGACCTGTCCGCCGCTCCCCTCCCCCGCGCCGACCGCAGCGCCTGACCCCACCCCCGCCTCCCAGGAGATCCACGATGACCGACCGCCGGATCGAATACGCCGGTTCCGTCCACGACCAGCGCGAGATCGACGCCGTGCTGTCGGTGCTGCAGGGCGGACCGACCGCGCTGCGCATCGGCAAGCACGTGCGCGAGATGGAGCGCCGGGTCGCCGAGCTCTACGGCATGCGCCGCGGCGTGATGGTGAACTCCGGCTCCTCCGCCCTCTACCTCGCGGTCGAGCTGCTCGGGCTCGAGCCGGGCGACGAGATCATCACCTCGGCGGTGACGTTCTCGACCGACATCGCCCCCATGGTCAAGGCCGGGATCGTGCCCGTCTACGTGGACGTCACGCCGAACACCTTCCAGATCGACGTCGACGCCATCGAGGAGATGATCGGCCCTCGCACGAAGGCGATCCTCACCCCCAACCTGATCGGCAACGCCCCCGACTGGGACCGCATCCGCGAGATCGCCGACCGGCACGGCCTCATGGTCGTGGAGGACTCCTGCGACGCCCTCGGCCTCACCCTGCGGGGGACCCCCACCGGTACCCGCGCCGACATCACGGTCACGAGCTTCGCCCTGTCGCACATCATCACGGCGGCGGGCACGGGCGGGATGCTCTGCACCCACGACGACGAGCTCGCCGACAAGGCCCTGCTGCTGCGCCGCTGGGGCCGCCGCTCGGAGATCCAGCTGTTCGGCTCCCGCAAGGGCGCCGGCGACCGCTTCTTCTCCACCATCCCCGACGGTCTCGAGTACGACAACCTGTTCATCTTCGACGAGATCGGCTGGAACTTCGAGCCGTCGGAGCTCTCGGCGGCGTTCGGCTGCGTCCAGCTCGACAAGCTGTCGGAGAACATCGCCCGCCGCCAGCGCAGCTTCGAGCTCACCTCCCGTGCGCTCGCCCGGTGGCCGCACCTGTTCACGCTCCCGGAGCTGACCCCCGGCATCGAGACCGGATGGCACATGTTCCCCTTCGTGATCAACCCCGAGTCGGGCATCCGCCGCGGCGAGCTGCAGCAGTGGATGGAGCGCCGCGGCGTCGACACCCGCATGGTGTGGACCGGCAACGCCACCCGGCAGCCGGCCTTCGTCGACAAGCCGATGCGGGTCCCCGCCGGCGGCCTTCCCAACGCCGACCGCGTCATGGAGTGGGGCCTGATCCTGCCCAACAACCACTCGCTCACCGACGACGACTGCGCGTACATGGGCGAGTGCATCGAGGCGTTCGTGACCGAGAAGGGGCTGGCATGAGCAGGCGGTTCGAAGGACGGCGCGTCGTCGTCACCGGGGCGAGCAGGGGCATCGGCGCCGCCACGGCCGAGCGGTTCGCGGCGGAGGGCGCCCACGTGGCGATCGTGGCGCGCACCGACACCGAGCCGGTGGGCATCCCCGGCACCCTGGCCGAGACGGCCGAGCGCATGGCGCCCTACGGCGGCGCCGTGGTCCGCATCGCCGCAGACCTCACCGACGCCGACGACCGCGCCCGCATCATCCCCGAGGCCGAGGCCGCGCTCGGCGGGCACGTCGAGATCCTCGTGAACAACGCCGCCGCGGCGATCTACATGCCGGTCGCGACCATGCCGATCAAGCGGCGCCGGATCCTGTTCGAGGCCAACGTCCACGCCCCGCTCGACCTCGCCCAGGCGGCGATCCCGGGCATGGCCGCGGCGGGCGAGGGCTGGATCGTCAACGTCTCGAGCGCCACCGGGAAGCTCTGGGGCCCACCGCCGGTGACCCTCGGCGCCCAGGGCACCACCCTCACCATGTACGGCGCGTCGAAGGCGGCGCTGAACCGCCTCACCGACGGGCTCGCCGTGGAGCTGTTCGGCACCGGGATCCGCGTGAACACCGTGGAGCCCCGGGCGGCGGTGCTGAGCGAGGGCGCCGACAAGCTCGTCGGCGGCACCCTCCGGCCCGACCAGATCGAGACCATGGAGCAGATGGTCGAGGGCCTGCTGGTGCTGTGCGACTGCCCGGCCGAGGTCACCGGCCGGATCGGCGTGAGCCTCGACCTGCTCGACGAGTTCGGCGTCGAGGTCCGCAACCTCGACGGCTCGGCCCAGAGCTGAACAGACAGGCCTGAGACCGGCCGCCCCGACCGGCCGGGCTCAGCCGCGCACCACGGGGACGGGGCTGTCGATCTCGACGGTCCCGTCCGCGCGCGCCTCGACCGTGACGAACCCGTGGGGCGTGGGCACCGTGGCCCGCGCCCACTCGAGACCGCCGAGGTTCGGCGCCACCCGCACCGCGGCGTAGCCCGGCTCGGCCGGCGTGATCCCGAGGACGTGGACGATCAGGTCGCGCGTCGGGGTCGACGACCAGCCGTGGCAGCGGGTGCCGCCCTTCCAGCACTCCGGCCACGAGGTCTCGCCGGCGTCGAGGAAGACCTCCCAGTCACGGCAGAGGTCGGCGACGAGGTCGGCGCGCCCGGCGCGGGCGAGGCCGTCGTGCACCACGTACCGGAAGAAGGGCTGGGCCTCGACCATCTGCTCCTCGGCGTCCCACTCGGGGGCGGGGTAGCCGGTGAGCATGTAGCCGTAACCGGTGGAGCCGCCGGTGGGGGTGACCGGGTCCATCACGAAGGAGTGGCGGACGAGCCGCGAGCGGTCCGTGATGCGCTCCACCACCCGGGCGACGCGCTCCTCGGGGACGATGCCGGCGGCGAGGGCGATGGCACCCGGGTGCTGCGCGGCCGGGCGCTGCGGCACGCCGTCGAGGATGTGGTCGATGTAGACGCCGCGGCCCTCGTCCCAGAAGGCCTCGAAGCCGACACGGACCGCGGCGAACCGCTCCCGAGCCCAGCGGGCCGAGCCGGCGTTGCCGAGCCAGTCGCTCATCTCGGCGAACTCGTCGAGCGCACGCGCCCACAGCCCGTTGAGCGTGGAGGAGCAGCCCACCGAGTAGACGCTCGACCAGTCGAGCAGCACCCAGCCGGTGACGTCGTGCAGGAGGCCGTCGGCCTGCCGGAACGACTCGAACCACCGCAGCGCCCGCTCGGCCAGCGGGAGCAGCTCCGCAACCAGCTCGCGGTCACCCGTGTAGCGGTGGATGTACCAGACCGAGTGGATCCAGTGCAGCGACCAGTCGGGGACGATGGTGCGGTCGTCGGCGGCGAAGTCCGAGGCGGCGGCCATGGGGAGCATGCCGTCGGCGCGGTCCACGCCCGCCATCTGCGGGTGCCACAGCGCCATGGCCCAGTCGGGGTTGGTGACGAGGTCGACCATCTGGTGCACCACGGAGTCGCCCGTCCAGGCGCGCTGCTCGCGGGTGGGGCAGTCGACGTAGGCGTCGAGGGCGCAGAGGTCCACCGTGCGGAGGCCGACCGCGTGGATCTCCTCGAGCAGCGGGTCCGAGCAGGCGAACGACGCGCCGTCGGGGCGGGGCCGGTGCCGGTCGGCGATCGCGAGCTCCAGCTCGGGCGCCGCCGAGCCGTCGGGGGTCCGCACCGACGCGTGCAGGAAGCGGGTGCCGATGATGTCGAACGACTCGAACCGCTCCTCGTCGCCGCCGGCGCACACGTAGCGCAGGCCGGCGTGCTGGCCGAGGGTGACGAGCATCCCGCGGTCGTCGAGGTGCTCGGCCGCGGCGACGTCGATCACGGTGCCAGGAGCGGCGCCACGGACGTGGAGCCGGACGTTGCCCGCCGCGATCCGGCCGAGGTCGAAGCGCAGGAGCGCGACCGGGCCGCCCGACTCCGACGCTCCCGCCGCCTCGTCCTCGAGCACCTGGCGGACCGGGTCCTCGTTCGGTGCGGACCCGACGATCGACAGCCGGTCGGTCAGGGTGGCCGGGTGGACGGCCCCGCCCTGGTAGGCGGTGCGCACCGGCGGGCGCAGCATCCCGTAGGGCTCGCTCGGCGGGCTGGGACGCCCGTGGCCGCCCGTGCTGTACGGCGTGATCTCGAACGCCTTGCCCCACTCGGCGTCGTCGAAGCCGGGCAGCTGCCAGCCGGGCTCGGCGGCGCGGGCGTCGAAGGACTCGAGGGGCAGGCACGCCACGTCGCCGGGCACCTTGACCGGCGTCCAGGCCTCGCCCGCCCTGGCCTTCCAGGAGCGATCGGACACGACCCACTCGTCGCCGACCAGCGCCTCGAACACCAGCGATCCGGCGCCCATGGAGTAGCTCGGCGGCACGGGCATCCACCACGAGGTGGCGGTGCCGAAGTGGCGGGCGGCGACGGCGATCACGTTCTCGCCCGGCCGGAGGTACGGGGCGAGGTCCACCAGGTCGTATCGGGCCGTGCGCGGATGGGCGCGCACGGGACCGCGGGCGACCTCCTCGCCGTTCACCCACAGGATGTGGCGACCGTCGGTCCAGAGCCGGGCGGGCGCCGCCGTGGGGACCGTCTCGAGCGACAGCGTGCGGCGCAGCAGCACCACCCGGTCGACCGGATCGGCGAGCACGGGCCGGGTGGCCGACTCGAGGGTCATCGCCGGCGGCCGGTCCCAGATCCATCGGGCCTGCCAGGCGCCGGCGAACGGGTGCGGATGATCGAGCAGCACGACGGCAGGTCCTCCCCACACGGCGGGCCCTCGCCCGCGCCGGCGCGCAGGCTAACCGGCCCCGCCACCACGTTCTGAGGCCGCGCGCTCGCGCGACGTCGGTGACCGGCCGGACGGGGGCCGGTCAGTCCTGCGCCTTGGCGATCGCCCGCACGAGCTCGTCCCGGTCCATCCGCGACCGGCCGGGGATGTCGAGGGCACGTGCCCGCTCCAGGAGCTCGGCCTTCGTGACCCCGACCTCCTTCCCGCCCGCGGTCGGGGTGGTGCCGGCGAGCGCCTCGGCGCCGCCCTTCGCCGCCTGCGGGTCCGAGGGACCGCGCCGCTGCTTGGGCTCCCAGTGGTCGCCCACCTTCCGGAACGGGTGTTTCAGCGCCGCGAACGCGACCCGGTGCGCCCGGGCCTCGTCACCGTCGTAGGTCTCGAGGGCGCTCTCCAGGGCCTTGGCGTACGTGCGCTGTGCCTTGGCGGGCGAGCGGCGCAGGGTCGCCGGCAAGTCGATCTTCGACGCTGGCATGCCCCGGGCCTACCCGTGGCGTCGGCGCGCCAAGCGTCTCCGGTGCGGGCGCCGATCGGGATGGTCAGGAGCGGGCGGTCCGTCGCCGCTGGGGGCTCGAGGGCTGAGACCGGAGCCGTTCGACCCTGGTGCCCGAGACGGTCGCCGGGGTCGGATGGCCCGATGCGCGGCGACCCGAGCGACACCGACGGCACCACGGCGGAGCTCGCCGCCCTGCCCGGGCTCACCGATCGCGAGGCCGCAGCCCGGCTCGCCACCGACGGTCCGAACGAGCTGCCGACCGCCCGACCGCGGAGCACGCTGCGCCAGTTCGTCGACGTCGCCCGAGAGCCGATGCTCCTCCTGCTGCTCGCCGCGGGCACGGTCAACTTCGTCCTCGCCGAGCCGCTCGACGGGATGATCCTCATGGCGTCGGTCGTCGTGGTGATCGCGATCTCGACGTACCAGGAGCACAAGACCGAGAACGCCCTCACCGCCCTGCGCGACCTCTCCTCGCCCCGGGCGCTGGTGATCCGCGACGGACGCCAGGTGCGGATCCCGGGACGCGACGTCGCGCGTGGGGACACGGTGCTGCTTGCGGAAGGCGACCGCGTCCCGGCCGACGCGGTGCTGCTCGACGCCGTGAACGTCTCGGTGGACGAATCGGCCCTCACCGGTGAGTCGGTCCCGGTCCGCAAGGCCGCGGCGGAGGACCCCGACCTGCCCATGGGTGCCCCCGGCGGCGACGGGACGCCCTGGGTCTTCTCGGGGACCCTCGTCGTGAAGGGGCACGGGATCGCCTGCGTGCGCTCCACCGGTGCGGCCACCGAGCTCGGCCGGATCGGGACCGCGCTCCGCTCGGTCCGCAGCGGGCGGACACCCCTGCAGCAGGAGGTCGACCGCCTCGTCCGGGTGGTCGCGGTCGTGGGCGTCACCGCGGCGCTGGCGGTCGTGGTCGTCTACGGGAGCACGCGGGGCGACTGGGTCGAAGGCCTGCTCGCAGGGATCGCGACGGCCATGGCGATGCTGCCCGAGGAGTTCCCGGTCGTCCTCACCGTCTTCCTCGCGCTCGGCGCCTGGCGCATGTCGCAGCGGCAGGTCCTCGCCCGGCGTTCCGCCGTGATCGAGACCCTCGGGACCGCGACCGTCGTGTGCGTCGACAAGACCGGGACCCTCACCCTCAACGCGATGACCGTGCGCTCGCTCGTCGCGGGCGACGAGACCTGGATCGTCGACGACCGGCCGTTGCCGGAGCGGTTCCACCCGCTGGCCGAGTTCGCCGTGCTCGCCTCGCCCGTCGACCCCTTCGACCCGATGGACCGCGCCTTCCGCGCCCTCGGCGACCGCGTCCTGGCCGGGACCGAGCACCTGCACGCCGAGTGGGAGCTGGTCCGCGAGTACCCGCTGTCGGAGCGGCTGCTCGCCCTCTCCCACGTGTGGCGCTCACCGGACAGCGGCCGGTTCGTCGTCGCGGCCAAGGGCGCACCCGAAGCGATCGCCGACCTGTGCCACCTGGACGCGGAGCGGCGCCGGGAGCTCGACGCGCAGGTGGCGGAGGCCGCACGCCAGGGTCAGCGGGTCCTCGCCGTCGCCTGCGCTCGTTTCGACCGCACGGCGCCGCTGCCGGCGGAGCAGCACGACTTCGCGTTCGACCTGCTCGGTCTGGTCGGCCTGCACGACCCGGTCCGGCCGGGCGTCCGGGACGCGGTGGCCGCCTGCGCCCGGGCGGGGGTCCGCACGGTCATGATCACGGGGGACTACCCCGGCACGGCGCTCGCGATCGCCGGCGAGGTCGGCATCGGCGACGGACACGGCTGCGTCACGGGCCCGGAGCTCGCCGCGCTGTCCGACGACGAGCTCGCCACCCGGGTCCGGGACGTCGACGTCTTCGCTCGCATGGTCCCCGAGCAGAAGCTGCGCCTCGTCCGCGCCCTGCAGGCCAACGGCGAGGTGGTTGGGATGACCGGCGACGGGGTCAACGACGCGCCGGCGCTGCGCGCGGCGGACATCGGCATCGCCATGGGCGCCCGTGGGACCGACGTCGCCCGCGAGGCGGCGCACCTCGTGATCACCGACGACGACTTCGGCTCGATCGCACAGGGGATCCGGCGCGGCCGCGGCATCTTCGACAACCTCCGCAAGGCGATGGCCTACATCGTCGCGGTCCACGTCTCGATCGTGGGCATGGCCCTGTTCCCGCTCGTGGTCGTCGACTGGCCCCTCGTCCTGCTCCCGGTCCAGCTCGCCCTGCTCGAGCTCGTGATCGACCCCGCGTGCTCGGTCGTGTTCGAGGCGGAGGAGATCGACCCGCGGATCATGGACATCCCTCCGCGGCGACCCGGCGAGCCGATCCTCGACCTGCGCACCCTGGTGGTCGCCACGCTGCAGGGGCTGTCCGTCCTCGCCGTCGTGCTTGCGGTCTACCTCTGGGCGGTCCTCGGCGACCGGCCCGACGACTCGGTGCGCTCCCTCGCCTTCGCCACCCTCGTGCTGTCGAACATCGGACTGATCCTCGTGAACCGCTCCTGGCGGCTCTCGGTCACCCAGACCTTCGCCCAGCGCCGCAACCCAACCATGCGATGGATCCTGCCGATCACCACCGGCCTGCTCGTGCTGCTCCTTACCGTGCCCGCGCTCCGTCGCGCGTTCCACCTCGGCCCGCTCGCCGCGGGCGAGGCGCTCGTGCCGGTGTTCGCCGCCGCCATCGGCATCACCTGGTTCGAGGTCTACAAGCTGCTCACAGCACGCGGGCGAGCCCGGGAGGCAACGCCCGTTGGCGCGCCCTCGGAGCGCTGAACGCAGAACGTCCGCCTGGGTCCGGTCGACTGGAGAGCATGCCGTTGAACGGGCCGAGCGGGTCGGCGGAGAGCCCGGATCGTCCCGCCGTCCTCCCACCCTCCTCAGCCCACTCCCCCGGACCCTCGGCTTTCCGACAGCGCCGGGGTGACCGGAGGCTGCCGGCGCCTTCGGACCACACCCAGTTCCTTCTGGCGATCGAACCTCAAGATCGCTGCAATACCAGTGTTGTTCGGGCGGTGCTGTCACACCCGACCGGTAGACTTCGCACATGTGTTCGACACTGGTGGAGTCGATCGAGACCGCGGTCGCCGCGCTGGAGCAGGCGCTCGGCGCGGACCCGCACGGCGTCGCGGATGAGACGCTGCGCCAGTTGATGCCCACGGTGCAACGAGCCCGGAACCTGCTCGACGCCGCGGATGTCCGCCTCGTCGGCGTGTTCCACGCGAAGAAGCTCGGCGAAGCCGACGCGCTCACCACCATCCAATGGCTCGCCCACAAGACGCTGGTGCCGACCGCGGACGCTCGGGAACGGATCAACGCCGCCGCCTCGCTGCGGCACCTGCCGCATGCCGAGGCGGCGTTCGCGGCGGGGCGGATCGGCAAGGCCCAGGTGCTCGCCCTGGCCCGTGTCGACAACGAACGCACCGCCGAGAACCTCGAGAAGGGCGAGCACTACCTCGTCGAACACGCCGCCACCGACGACCACGCCACCTTCGAACGCATCCTCCGCGCCTGGAAGCTCGCCGCGGACCCCGACGGACCCGAACCCCGGGTCCCGCGGCGCCGGTTCGACCTGCGCCGCGGACCCGACGGCGAATGGGACGGCCGCCTCCTCGCCCCCGCCGACGAAGGCGCCGCCATCGACGCCGCCCTCGCGCCGTTCGAACGGATCGAATGG
>JBEIGA010000136.1:0-10709 GCA_040382135.1 Acidimicrobiales bacterium | reverse complement strand
CGCCAGGACCGCCGCCGCCGCCGCACCGACCGCGGACCCCCTCCCGTTTGTGCCGTTCGTCGCGCTTTTCGCGACGAACTGCACAAACGGTCACCAGGTGTAGGCGGGGAGCTCGAGGGCGGCGCGGAAGGCGGCGAGCGCTTCGAGCGAGGAGTCGACCCGCCAGTCCGCCTCCTTCTCGACGTCGAACCAGACGAACCCGGTGACGTCGGGGCGGGCCGCGACCGTCGACAGCAGGTCGGTCACCCAGTCGTCCTTGAACCCGCCGCGCTCGGTCCCCGCCGTCTCGGTGATCATCACCGGCAGCCCCGTCAGGGCCACGATCTCGGCGATCGTGCCGTCGAAGACCTCGCCGAAGGTCCGGGCGCGGGTCGGGTCGGTGCGGCCGTGGCCGAAGTAGCCGACCACGCCGGCGAGGTCCACGTACTCGGGACCGGGCCAGACCTGCGCCAAGGGGGTCGATCCGTCGTAGGCGATGTTCGGGCTCCAGAGCCACAGCACCTCGGTGGCACCGGCGGCGACGAACCGGTCGTGGACGTACCGCCAGGCGGCGACGTACGAACCGGGCGGGTTCGGGTAGCCCTGCTCCGCCCATGGGTACCAGTCGCCGTTCATCTCGTGTGCGAACCGGACGATCACGGGGGTGGCCTCGGCCGCGAGTCCGGCGGCCCACTCGTCGATGTAGGCGTCGTGGGAGCCGTCGAGGATGCGGTCGAGCGTCCACCCGGCCTGCGCCTCCGGCTCCTGGGGCTGCGTCGCGTCGTAGGGCTCCCAGGCGATCATCGGCACCGCGCCCCGGGCGACGATGCGATCCACGAGGCCCGGGTCGAAGCGGTCGGCGGCCCAGCCGACGGCCACGCTCACGATGTCGGGTTGCCGGCCGATCGCCGCGGCGAAGGCGTCGATCTCGGCCTCGGTGCCGCGCTCGGTCATCACCCCGACCGGGTCGGTCGACGGGGAGCGGAGCCGTTCGAGCAGCGCCGCCCGGGCGGACGCCGCGGGACCGGTTCCGGCCGAGGGGTCGGTGGTCGTCGGCACCGCCCCCGCGGGGTCGGTCGCCGCGGCGGGTGACGTGGCCGGTGGCGCAGGGGTGGTCGGGAGGGCATCGGTCGCCGGGGCGCCCCGGTCGGGGCCCACGACGGCCGCGCCGATGGTCACCACGACCAGGACGAGCAGCGCCAACGCCCGCACCAACGGGCGGGTTTCGATCACGATCGAGCTCCACCTCTCGCCGGGTGCTCCCGGCACCGATTCCTGGAGTCAAGGTCGGCAGGTGCCGAAGAGGATGGAGTGCCTCACGGGAGAAGCGTGCGGGGTCGGGTGGTGAGCACCTCCCGGCGCGCCCAGGTGCTGGGCATCCTCGCCGTCGTCGTGAACCTCGCCTACGTCCTCTGGCGGCTCACGACCACGGTCCCCAGCCCCGCCGGGGTGGGGCTCCTCGTCCTCGAGGCGTACGGGACGCTCGGCCTCGCCCTGTTCGTGTTCTCCGTCTGGGACCGTCGCCCCGTGAGGCCCATGGGCCCAGCCGCAGGCGCCCCACCGCTCCGGGTCGCGGTGCTCGTCTGCACCTTCGACGAGGAGGAGAACGTCCTGCTCCCCACGGTCGCCGGTGCGGTGGCGCTGACCCCGGTGCACGAGACCTGGGTGCTCGACGACGGCGACCGGCCGTGGGTGCGGGAGATGGCGGCTGCGCTCGGCGCCCGCTACGTGACCCGGCCGAACCGCCACCACGCGAAGGCGGGCAACCTCAACCACGCGCTCGCTCTGGTGAACGCCGAGCTGGTGGCGGTGCTCGACGCCGACCATGTGCCGTCGGCGGGCTTCCTCGAGCGCACCCTGCCGTACTTCGCGGATCCAACTGTGGCGCTGGTGCAGACGCCGCAGGACTTCACCAACCGGACCTCCTTCGAGCACGTGGGCGACGAGCACGACGAAACGCTCTTCTACCGTGCGATCCAGCCCGGCAAGAACCGCTGGCGCGCCGCCTTCTGGTGCGGCACCTCCGCCGTCCTGCGGGTCGACGCGCTCCGCTCGGTGGGTGGGGTCGCCACCTCCTCGGTCACCGAGGACTACCTGACCACCATCCGCCTCTGCGGCGCGGGCTGGCGGACCGTCTACCACGACGAGGTGCTGTGCAGAGGCCTGGCGCCGGGGACCTACCGCGAGTACCTCGTCCAGCGGCGGCGTTGGGCCGCGGGGGCCATGCAGGTGCTGCGGAGCCGCGACAACCCGCTCGTCGCGCCCGGGCTCTCGCCGACGCAGCGGGTCGCGTTCACGGCGTCGGCGCTGGGGTGGTTCGACGGGGTGCGGACGCTCGGCCTCGTCGCCGTTGCGGTCATGGTCGCGATCACCGGCTCGCCGCCGGTCGACGCGGATCCGATGGTCTTCGCCGTCGCCGCGTGCACGGCGATCGCCCTCGGCCAGGCGGCGATGGCGACGCTCACCGACGGTCGGTTCCGCATCCTCCCCGCCGTGGTGTTCGACGCGCTCCGCATCCCGGTGGGCCTCGCTGCGCTCCGACGACTGGTCCTCCCGGGCGACCTCGCATTCGCGGTGACGCGCAAGGGACGTACGGGCGTCGAACGCTCGGCGGGCCGGGTCCCGCGTTCGTTGGTGGTCGCCACCGCGGCCGCGGTCTCGGCCTGGATGGTCGTGCTGCTCCGGAACCTCGGGCTCCTCCCCGGACCGACCGGCCCGCACGTCACGCTGGCCGCAGTGGTCCTGCTCGTGCAGGCGGGCGTGCTGCTCACCGCGATCGAACGGATCCGCCACCCCTCCTTCGCCAACGACCGCCGGCGGGCGCAACGCTTCGACCGGGGACTGCCCGTCCGAGTCGGCAACTCGTGGCTCCATTTCGTCTGCACGTCCACCACCGGCGGGCGGCTGGTGCACCCCATCCCCCGCGACCTCTACGAGCTGCACCTGCTCACCGACGAGGGCGTCGTGCGCATCGTGGGCCGCAGCACGGGCACCGCGGGCGGCTCGGTGAGCATCGACTTCGAGTCCGGGCAGTGGCCGCAGCGGGCGGCGCTGGCCCGGACGCTGTACCGGACCGCGCTCCGGGCCGATGAGGGCGACGGCGGCCACGGGTACGGGTCGGAGCGGGGACGGGTGCTAGAAACCCCGGCGTGATCTCCGAGGCTCTCGCCGGAAAGCGGATCGCGGTCACCGGGTCGACCGGGTTCCTCGGGACGGCGCTCGTCGAGCGCCTGCTCCGTTGCGTCCCCGACGTCGAGCTGGTGCTGCTGGTCCGACCGGGTCGTCGCGGGGCGCGTCAGCGGGTCGACCGCGACCTGCTCCGCAACGACGCCTTCGACCGACTCCGCAAGGACATCGGGAAGGCCGCGTTCGAGGAGATCGCCGCCACCCGGGTCCACGCCGTCGCCGGCGACGTGTCGGTCGACGGCCTGGGCCTCGACGACGCCGGGCGGGCCCTGCTCGCCACCTGCGACGTCGTGATCCACTCGGCCGCCGCCGTGTCGTTCGACTCCCCCCTCGACCAGGCCGTCGAGATCAACCTCCTCGGCCCGGTCCGCATCGCCCGCACCCTGCGCGAGCTGCAGGTCACGCCCCACCTGGTGGCCGTGTCCACCTGCTACATCGCCGGCAGCCGTCGCGGCGCCGCCCCCGAGCAGGCGGTCGACCAGAGCCCGTTCTTCGTCGAGATCGACTGGCGCACCGAGGTCGACGCCGCCCGCCGGGCCCGCCTCGACGTCGAGACGCAGTCCCGCGGTCCGGACCGGCTCGCCGGCTGCCGCGCCGACGCCCGTCGTGAGCTCGGCGCTGCCGGCACCCCGGCGCTCGCCGCCAAGACCGAGCAGATCCGCCAGCGCTGGGTCGACGACCAGATGGCCGTCCACGGGCGGGCCCGGGCGTCGAGCCTCGGCTTCCCGGACGCCTATGCGTTCACCAAGTCGCTCGGTGAGAAGGCGCTCATCGAGGAGCACGGCGACATCCCGGTCTCGGTGGTGCGCCCCTCCATCATCGAGTCCGCGCTGGCCGAGCCGTTCCCCGGGTGGATCCGCGGCTTCGCCATGGCCGAGCCGGTGATCATCTCCTACGCCAAGGGGATGCTGAAGGAGTTCCCGGGCGTCCCCGAGGGGATCATCGACGTGATCCCGGTCGACCTCGTGGTCGCCGCCATCCTCGCCGTCGCCGCCCGCGGCCCGGAGCCGTGGCCGAAGGGTGAGCCGTTCCAGGACATCGTGCAGGTCGCCTCCGGCAGCACGAACCCGCTCCGGTACAGCCAGCTCGTGAACCTCGTCCGCGACTGGTTCACCGCCCACCCCATCTACGACGAGCGGGGCCAGCCGATCGCCGTGCCCGACTGGTCGTTCCCCGGCCGGGGCCGGGTGCAGAAGCAGCTCGACCGGGCCAAGACCAACCTCGACCGTGCCGAGCGCATCCTCGGCAAGCTCCCGGTGCGCGGCAAGCAGGCCGACATCGGCGCCGGCATCGAGGAGAAGAAGGAGCTCGTCGACCGCGCCCTCGGGTACGTGGAGCTCTACGGCGCCTACGCCGAGTGCGAGGCCCTCTACAAGGTCGACCGCCTGCTCGCCCTCTGGGACTCGCTCCCGGCAGACGACCAGGCCGCGTTCTGCTTCGACCCGCGGGTCGTGGACTGGGCCCACTACGCCCACGAGGTCCACCTGCCGTCGATCGTCAAGCAGGCCCGGGTCCGCACCACGCCGGGCGGCAAGGTCGGCCCGTCGCGGTCCGATCGCCTCCGCGCCCAGGTCCTCGACCCGCAGCGCCAGCTCGCGGCGTTCGACCTCGAGAACACGCTGATCGCGTCCAACGTCGTGGCCTCGTACGCCTGGCTCGCCAGCCGCCGCCTGGACCCCCGCGACCGTGCCCGGTTCGTGGCCCGCACCCTCGTCGAGGCCCCGTCCCTGCTGGCCCTCGACCGCAAGGACCGCAGCGACTTCCTGCGGTTCTTCTACCGCCGCTACGAGGACGCGCCGGTGGGGCAGCTCGCCGAGGACTCGGCGGAGATGTTCAACCACTTCATCCTCGCCAAGTCGTTCCCGGCGGCGATCCGCCGGGTGCGCGAGCACCGGGCCCTCGGCCACCGGACCCTGCTCATCACCGGCGCCCTCGACTTCGTCATCGAGCCGCTGCGGCCGCTCTTCGACGACATCGTCTGCGCCAGCCTCGGCACCACCGCCGCCGGAACCTACGACGGCAAGATGGTCGAGGTGCCGCCCACCGGCGAGGCCCGCTACCAGGCCATCGCCGACTACGCCGCCGCGCACGGCCTCGACCTCCGCGAGGCGGTCGCCTACGCCGACTCGTCGAGCGACCTCCCGATGCTCGAGGTCGTCGGCTTCCCCGTGGCGGTCAACCCCGAGCCCAAGCTCGCGGCCATCGCCCGTAAGCGGGGCTGGCTCGTCGAGGACTTCGCCAAGTCCTCCGGCGCCCCCCGTCGCACCGTCCCCCTCGCACCCCGGAGAACGGCGTGAGCCTGTCCCACATCGCCCCCCGCCCCGGCTTCGTGCTGGAGGTGGACCGGTCGACGCCGCCGATCCTGTTCCACCACGGCGAGGGCTTCCGCATGGAGAAGCTCCCGGCGGGCCGGTCCCGCGTGATCTACCCGGCCGAGCCGCTGGCCGGCCTGCGCGACCCCGACGCCGAGATCCGCCGGGCCCTCCTCGAGCCGTACGACTCGGACCCGTTGCCCGCCCTGCTGTTCCCGGGCATGAAGCTCACCATCGCGTTCGACGACATCTCGCTGCCGTTGCCGCCGATGGAGAAGCCCGACATCCGCCAGCGGGTCATCGAGGCGGTGCTCGACCTCGCCGCCGAGGCCGGCGTGGACGACGTCCACATCATCGCCGCCCTCGCCCTGCACCGCCGGATGACCGAGGACGAGCTGCGCCACGCCGTCGGCGACCGGGTCTACGACGCCTTCGCCCCGCACGGCCTGCTCTACAACCACGACGCCGAGGACCCCGACGGCATGGTCATCCTCGGCCAGACGCCGCACGGCGAGGACGTGCAGATGAACCGGCGGGCCGCCGAGTCCGACCTCATCGTGTACGTGAACATCAACCTCGTCTCGATGGACGGCGGCTGGAAGTCCACCGCCACCGGCCTCTCGGGCTACACGGCGCTGAAGCACCACCACAACGTCAAGACGATGCGCGAGTCCAAGTCGTTCATGGACCAGCACGCGTCGGAGCTGCACCGCTCGAACTGGCGCCAGGGCAAGGTGATCCGCGAGGCCGGGATCAAGATCTTCCAGATCGAGACCACGGTCAACAACAACACCTTCGGGCGCGAGGGACCGCTCTCCATGCTGCAGAAGCGGGAGTGGGAGTGGACCTCGAAGGACCGGGCCCTCTACATGGGCATGCAGGCGGGCCTCAACCGGATGCCGGTGTCGGCCCGCCGGAAGATCTTCCACTCCTGGAGGGCGCCCTACGAGCTCACCTCGGTGCAGGCCGGCGACGTCGAGTCCGTGCACAAGGTGACCACCGAGCACGTGTACCGCCAGCACCTCGTCCCGGTGCAGGGCCAGACCGACATCCTCACGATGGGGCTGCCGTACATCTGCCCCTACAACGTGAACTCGGTGATGAACCCGATCCTCGTGATGTGCCTCGGGCTCGGGTACTACTTCAACCTCTACCGCGGCAAGCCGCTGGTGCGCGAGGGCGGCGTGGTCATCATGAGCCACCCCACGCCCTGGGACTTCCACCCGGTGCACCACCCGAGCTACATCGACTTCTTCGAGCAGGTCCTCGCCGAGACCACCGACCCGCTGGTGCTCGAGGCGAAGTACGAGAAGAAGTTCGCGGAGGACGAGTGGTACCGGCACCTGTACCGGACCTCGTACGCCTACCACGGCGTCCACCCGTTCTACATGTGGTACTGGGGCAGCCACGCGATGCAGCACGTCGGCCGCGTGATCATCGTCGGCGGCGACGTCCGGGCGGTGCGGCGCCTCGGGTTCCAGCCCGCGTCCACCCTGCAGGACGCGCTGGAGATGGCCTCCGACGTCGTGGGCCGCAACGCCACCATCACCCACGTGCACAACCCGCCGATCCTCATGGCGGACGTGTCCTGATGGGCGGAGCCGGCCGATGAAGGTCTCCCCCACCCGCCTGGTCCGGGGGATGCAGTTCCCGCTGCGCGCCCCCACCACACCGGGCGGGGTCGAGCCGCTGCCCGTGGAGAAGCGCACCGGCGCCGACTACGACACGGCCTGGGCCCGGAAGTACCCGGCGCGCCTCGGCCGGGCGGTCATCGTCGAGTACCTGATGCGGCCCACGATGGCGCTCTACGCCTCGCCGGACCGCCGCGGCGCCGACCTCCTCGCCGACCTCGACGGTCCGCTGATCTTCGCCGCGAACCACCACAGCCACGCCGACACGCCCCTGCTGCTCACGTCCATCCCCGAGCCGTGGCGGCACCAACTGGTCGTGGGCGCGGCGGCCGACTACTTCTTCTCCACCCGGGTCACCGGCGCCATGGCGGCGCTCGCCATCGGGGCCATCCCCATCGAGCGGGCCAAGGTGGGCCGGCGCTCCGCCGAGCTCGCCAAGTCCCTGATCGACGAGGGCTGGAGCCTGCTCATCTACCCGGAGGGCGGCCGTTCCAAGGACGGTTGGGGCCAGCCCTTCCGCGGCGGCGCTGCGTTCCTCGCCAAGCGCTGCGGCGTCCCCGTGGTGCCGGTGCACATCGAGGGCACCGGCAAGATCCTCCCGAAGGGCGGCGGGCTCCCCAAGCGGTCGCGGACCACGGTCACCTTCGGCCGGCCGATCGTCCCGGGACCCGACGAGGACTCCCGCGACCTCGCGGCGCGCATCGAGGCCGCCGTCGCCGCGCTGGCCGACGAGGCCGCCACCGACTGGTGGCAGGCCCGCCAGCGGGCGGCGAAGGCGTCGAGCCCGTCGCTCACCGGCCCGGCCACCGGCGCCTGGCGCCGTGCCTGGGCCCTCGGCGAGAAGGACCGCGCCCGGTCCCGTCGCCGCTGGCCCGACCTCGGCTGAGTCGCCGGCCGCGCGGTGCAGCCCGCGGCGGGCTCCAGGGTCTCGGCGGGCTCCAGGGTCTCGGCGGGCACCCGGGGGAACGGCGGACCGGGACCGTTCCCGCCGCCGATGTCCGGCGCATCCGGCCGGACGCCACGGGTCGTAGACGTCGTCATGAGGGCGAGATCAGGCTCCACCACCGATGGTGAGGTCCGGCCGATGACGGAGCGACCGGTCCGTCGAGGCGCCCGAAGGGCGGTGGTGGCGTTCGCCGCCACTCTGGCAGTCACCGCGTCGGCGCTCCCAGCAGCCGCCCAGGAGGCGGGCGTCCCTGCGGGCGCGCCGGGCCCCGAGACGGCTCCGGTCGAGCTCGTCGCCGTCGAGGTGCAGCCGGACGGCTCGCTCGAGGTCGTCACCGAGACGGTCCCTGGGCCCGTCGCCGACGAGCGGATCGCCGCCCTCGACGCCGACCCCGACGTCGTCGCGGTCGAGGCGACCGGCTCCTGGAGGCTCATGGACGACCCGGCACCCCTCGCCGCCGACCCGTTCCGGCCGAGCCAGTGGCAGCTGGACAGCGTGCGGGCGGACACCGTCGCCGCCGCCGATCGGGACGGGCAGGCCCGGATCGTGGCCGTGCTCGACACCGGCGTGGCCGCAAACCACCCCGACCTCGCCGGCCTCGTCCTGCCGGGCGCCAACGTCACGGGGAGCGGGGCGGCGGCGACGACCGACCCGATCGGCCACGGCACCTTCGTGGCCGGCATGGTCACCGCCGGGTCGAACAACGGGGTCGCGATCGACGCGACCGTGCGGAACCTGCGCATCCTGCCGGTCACCGTCTGCGGCAGCAACGGCTGCGCCTGGGACGACGTCGCCGAGGGCATCGTCTGGGCCGTCGACAACGGCGCGCGGGTGATCAACCTCTCCCTCGGCGGCCCCTCGTACTCGACCGTGGTCGACGCAGCGCTCGCCTACGCCGAGAGCAAGGGCGTGGTCGTGGTCGCCGCCGGCGGGAACACGGGCAGCAGTGGCAACCCCGTGGTGTACCCGGCGGCGCTCCCGACGGTGGTCGGCGTGGGCGCCATCACCACCGCGGAGGTCCGGCCGAGCTGGGCGTCGTTTGGTTCCTGGATCGACCTCGCCGCCCCCGGCCAGTCGGTCGTCTCCACGAACAGCGCCGGCGGTGTCTCCTCCGGTTCGGGCACCTCGTACTCGGCGCCGATGGTCGCCGCTGCGGCCGCGCTGGTGACCCGTCACCTGCCGTCGGCGAGCGCGGCGACGGTCCGGTCCCACCTCGTCGCCGGTGTCCGGGACGTGCAGACGCCGGGCTGGGACTCGGGGACCGGCGCCGGCACCCTCGACCTCCCGGAGCTCCTCGCCGACATCGGTGTCCTGGACTCCGTGCCACCGCCACCGGCGGTGCCACCGCTGCCGCCCGTGCCACCGCCACCGGCCGTGCCGCCGACCCCACCACCACCGGCCGTGCCACCACCACCGCCGCCACCACCGGCCGTGCCACCACCACCGCCGCCACCGCCGGCCGTGCCGTCGCCTCCGGACGCGCCGAACGCGCCGACGCTCACCGGCGCCAGGGCCGCCCAGGGACGGGCCATCGTCGCCTGGACGGCTGCCCCCGGCGGCGGCGCCGTGTCCGGCTTCACGGTCCTGGCCGACGGTCTCGGCGCGGTGGCGACCGTCCCGGCCGGCGCCCGGGAGGCGACGGTCACCGGTCTCGCCGACGGCGTGACGAGGACGCTCCGGGTCCGCGCCGACGGCCCGGGCGGCCCATCGGGCGCCTCGAACGGGATCGCCGTCACGCCCCAGCGCTACCTGCCCAAGGCGTCACCCGAGGCGCTCGTCGCCCAGATGTACCGGGACTTCCTGCTGCGCGAGCCCGACGCCGCCGGGGTCGCGTGGGGCGCCGCCATGATCGTGGGGGGCAGCACGGGCGCCGACATCGCCAAGATCTTCCTCGAGTCCCCCGAGTTCGAGGGCCGGATCGCCACCCTCGCCCGGCTCTACTTCGCCGCCTACGTGCGGACGCCGGACTTCGGCGGCCTCGACTACTGGATGCGCGAGCGGGTCGCGGGCCGCGACCTCGATTGGATCGCCGCCTTCTTCACCCAGTCCCAGGAGTTCCGCACCCGCTACGGCAACGTGAACGACACCCAGTTCGTCGACCTCGTCTACCGCAACGTGCTCGGCCGCAGCCCCGACTTCGCCGGGTACCTGTACTGGCTCGACCAGCTCGCCACCGGGAAGATCGACCGGGGTCGCCTGCTGCTGCTGTTCTCGGACTCGGCGGAGTACCGGACGATCACCGCCGGACAGGTCGGGACCGCCCTCGCGTTCTACGCTCTGCTGCGGCGGATGCCGACCGAGGCCGAGCTCGGCACCTGGTCGGCGACGGTGGCCGGCGGCGGGTCGCTCACCCTGCTGTCCGAGCTCATCGCGAGCGCCGAGTACGCAGCGCGGGGCTGAGCGCCCCGCAGGAGGTATCGGGCGGTGCAGGACCTCGGCTGAGCCCTTCCAACGACGGCTCAGCCCGCGGCGGGCTCGAGGGTCTCGGCGACCAGGTCGGCGAGCTCGGCGGCCAGGGCGGGCGTCGCCGCGGCGATGCCGCTCCACCGGCGCGTCAGGTCCACGTCGAACTCGATCGGCCGGCCCAGGGCGTCGACCACCGCGCCACCCGCCGCCTCCAGGAGCACCACGGCGGCGGCGAGGTCGACGAGGCGG
>JBEIGA010000135.1:0-10838 GCA_040382135.1 Acidimicrobiales bacterium | reverse complement strand
CGCTGAACTCCGTGGCGACGACCTGGTCGTTGCGGAGCCGGACGAGGCCGGCGGTGGCATCGATGGCGGCGTTGGCGCGGCTGTCCTCGCGCACCCCGTTCGCCGTGGTGGCCCGGCCTCCGTAGACCTGGCAGGCCGTCGTGTCGCAGGTCTTCGCATACGACCAGCGGTTCTGGGCAAGGGCGTAGGACCTGGCAGCCACGGCCTGGGCCTGGAGGGCGTGCACACCCGTACCGCCGCCGAGGTCGGCCCAGCTCGACGGCATCTCCCGGGTCACGACGCCCCGGAGGTAGAGCTCGGTGGGCAGCACGTTCACGGTGCGCTGGACGCCGGCGTCGTTCACGAGCTTCAGTTCGCCGCGGTAGGTGGTGCTGGCCGTGGCGCCGGTGCAGACCTGCAGGCTCTGCTGCAGGGTCAGGTCCGGGTGGGCGCCGTCGATCGGGTTGCCCGCGGGGTCGAGGGCCACGACGCGCAGCTCGCCTTCGAACAGCGGGAACCCGGCACCGGCGGGCGCCGCGTTGCAACCCGTGGCCGGCTCCACCCACCACCAGGTCCCGAACGGGCCCACGGTGAGGGTGATCCGAGCGGCCGTGGCCGACGCCGGCATCGGCTCGAGGACCCACGACGGGTTCAAGGGGTCGCCCGTCGGCTTGAGGATCCCCACGCGGTTCGCGTCGGCGAGCGCCACGATGAGGGGCGCCCCGTCCTGCGCCATCAGGCGCACGCTCATCGTGCCGCTGTCCACGACGGCGCCGGTGGTCTGCCCGTAGAAGTGGTCGAGGATCTGGTCGCGGGTCCAGCCCTGCTCGGTGGCGTAGCCGAGTGCGCCGTACTGCCCGAGGCCGCGCCCGTGGCCCCAGCCGTACCCCGACACGCTGAGCGCCGGCACGTTCTGGGGCGAGACCTCGGCGATCTGGCCACCAGCCGGCACAGCAGCACCGCCGGCCTCGTCCTCTGCTGCCATGGCGTCGGACACCTGGGCCGCTGCAGGGGTCGCGCCGGCGAACAGGCCTGCGACGATGCCAAGGACCCCGATCAGAGCGACCTGACGGCGGGTGCGAGGCTTCGACACGGCATCTCCCTCGGTCAGCGCTGGATCCCGACGTGGCGGGCGAAGACCACCCGCCACGACTCGTATCGGCCGTCGGACGGTGCGGGTTGAGGCTACCGACCTCAGGCTCGGGACGGCGAGAGCGTCCGGAGCCGTTGCCCCGACTCGGCGCGCAGCAACCAGCGGAACTGCACGAACATCGCGACGGCGGCGGTTCCGACCGCGCAGACGAGGGCGATCTCCACCCGGAGGAAGACGTCCGAGCCGAAGAGCAGGGCCACCGGGAAGACGAGGACGCCCGCGAGCCAGCCGAGCGCCGTGGGCCCCTGTCCGCCGAGAGCGATCAGGCCCTGGGCGATGGCGACTCCGGCCATGAACAGGGCGCTCGAGAGCGCGAGCAGGGCCATGTCGAGCCCGGCGACCGCGAAGTCCTCGCCGAACATGGTCTCGACCACGAACGGGCCGAGCACGGCAGCCCCCAGGACACCGACCACCAGCAGTGCGCCGACCGCGTAGAGGATGCGACGCAGGGCGCGCCAGAGCTCGTCGTGCCGGCCGGTACCCGCGAGCGCGGCGAGCTGGGGCAACAGGGCCGCCTGCACCGCCTGGAAGAAGAACAGCGGGACCCGGGACACGACCAGCGCGTTCAGGAACCGGCCCGCCTCGTGGTCGCCGTCGCTGTCGGCGAGCAGCTTGACCACGATGGGACCCATGTTGAGGAGGGCGGCGGTGAGGACCGATGCGGCGAGCAACGACCCCAGCGCTCGCGACAGGTCGCCCAGGTGGGCGTCGGGACCCGGCTCGGAGATGCCCCGCTGCCCCCACGCGGCGAGCACCACGCCGATGAACGGCGCGAGGCCCATGGCAAGGGCGTAGGCCAGCAGGCTCTCGGAACCCGCAGCGACCGGGATGGCGATGACTGCGAGGCGGCCGATGCCCTCACCGACGAAGAACCGGGCGTAGGGCACGAAACGGCCGTGGCCGGCGAGCACGCCACGGACGAGGTGGCCGAGGCAGTACCCCAGGAGCGACAGCTCCAAGCCGATCAGCAACACCCAGTGGCCGTCGAAGATGCGGTCGACGATGAACGGGCTGAAGACGAGGGTCAGCAGGATCAGCGCACCGAGCACGCCGGCGCCGATGAAGGCCGCCTGTCGCAGCACGGGGCCGGCGCCCGTGCCGACGCTCCGCCGTGAGGAGATGATGCGGCTGAGCTCCTGCTCGAGCGGAGCGAAGAACCCCGGCCCCATGAGGAACGTGAACGCCCACAGCACCGCGAGGGCGTCGTGCTCCGGAGTGGGCAGTTGCCGCGCCGCGATGGCCAGGAAGGCGTAGGCGGCGATGCCGTTCAGCCCCAGCCCGGCCGCCATGACGAGCATGCCCATCGAGAACGGATTGCGACGATTCACACGACCCCGCGGTTGGGGAACGGGCGCGACGACCCGACGACCCAGGACCGGGGCAGTCTAGGACCACGGACGCGCACGAGCGGGCCACCCGACGCCCGTCACGCCGCAAGGCCGCGGAGCGCAGGGATCAGGCCGCGGAGCGCAGGGATCAGGATGCGGACGGTGCCGAGAGGTGGGGCATGCACAGCCCGTCCAGCTCGGCGATCTGGATCTGGTCCCGGTTCTCCCAGGTCACCTGGAGGTTCGGGTCCCGACGCAGCTTGTACTCGTGGAAGGTGAGGTCCATCGCGTCGAAGGCGAGGAGGCGCCCCGACAGGGGCGTGCCGAGCCCGAGGATGAGCTTGATGGCCTCGAGCGCCTGGATGGAGCCCACGATGCCGGGCAGCACGCCGAGGACGCCGGCCTCGGCGCAGCTGGGGGCGAACTCGGCCGGAGGCGCCTCGGGCAGCATGTCGCGGTAGGTGACGCCACGCTTCGGGTCGAACACCGTGACCTGGCCCTCGAACCGGAAGATCGAGCCGTGGACCACGGGGATGCCGAGCTTCACCGACGCGTCGTTGAGCAGGTACCGGCTCGGGAAGTTGTCGGCACCGTCGATGATGACGTCGTACCCGGCGATGATGTCCATGATGTTGTCGGCACCGAGCCGGACGTCGTAGGTGACGACGTTGACGTCCGGGTTCAGCAGGGCGAGGGTCTTCTTCGCCGAGTCGACCTTGCGTTCCCCGACCCGCTCGAGGTTGTGGAGGATCTGCCGTTGCAGGTTCGACTCGTCGACGACGTCCATGTCGACGATGCCGATGGTGCCGACGCCGGCGGCGGCGAGGTACAGGGCGGCGGGCGAACCGAGGCCGCCGGCGCCGAGGCAGAGGACCTTCGCGTCGAGCAGCTTGAGCTGGCCCTCCTCCCCCACCTCGGGCAGGAGCAGGTGGCGGTGGTAGCGGGTGCGCTGGTTGGGCTCGAGGGTGCGCGGCGTCGCCCAGTTCCGGCCCTGGTCCTTCCAGGCGTTGAAGCCACCGTCCATGGACACCACGTCGGTGTAGCCGAGCTCGCCGAGGGTCTTGGCCGCGAAGGCCGAGCGGACCCCTCCGGCGCACATCACGACGATGGGCGCGGAGCGGTCGGTGATGCGGTTCTCGATCTGGGCCTCGAGGTGACCTCGAGGGATGTGCATCGAGCCGGGGACCGCGCCCTGCTCGTACTCGTCCGGCTCGCGGACGTCGAGCAGCAGCGCGCCGCCGGCGATCAGCGCCTCGGCGCCGGCGGGATCGACCTCGCGGATCTGGGCCTTGGCAGTGGAGAGGAGCTCACGGAACGTCGCCATGCCGGAAATGCTACCGGGTTGGTCGGATATCGATGCAACCCGTCCGACCGCGGCGGTCCCGCCCTACCCGACGATCAGGGGGAGCACCTCGGAGATCGACGCCTGCAGCACGACCGTGGCGTCGTGGTCGAACGGCGTGGGCTCGCCGTTCACGATGACGAGCCTCGCCCCGGACCGCACGGCGAGCGGGACGGCAGCAGCGATGGGGTACACGGCGAGGCTCGAACCGACGGCGAGGAACACGTCGCAGGCGACGGCGGCCCGCTCCGCCCGGGCGAGGTCGTCGGGCACGAGCGCCTCGCCGAAGGAGACCGTGGCGGACTTGAGGATCCCGGTGCACACGTGGCAACGCGGGTCGTCCTCACCGCCCCGGACCCGCTCCAGCACCACCTCGATGTCGTCGCGCCAGTCGCAGGAGAGGCACTTGGCCATGCGCGTCGTGCCGTGGATCTCCACGACACGACCGGGCGAGCTCCCCGCCCGCTGGTGCAGGCCGTCGACGTTCTGGGTGATCAGCGTGTGGAGCTTGCCCCGCTCCTCGAGGCGGACCAGCGCCCGGTGCCCGTCGTTCGGCAGCACGTTCGGCCAGAGGTCGCCCGTCGCCCGGCGGGCCCAGTTGCGCCGGCGAACCTCCGGGTCGTCGACGTAGAACCGGATGTTCGACGCCTTCTCCGCGTCGGGGTCCCGGGTCCACAACCCCTGCGGACCGCGGAAGTCCGGGATGCCCGAGTCCGTGGAGATGCCCGCGCCGGTGAGCACCGTCACCGCAGCCGCGGCGTCGATGAGCGCTCGGGCCTGCTCGATCAGCGTCGGCGCAACCACAGGGAGAGCCCCACGTTCGGCGCCACCTGCGGCAGCGCGGCCACCAGCTCGTCGAAGGCCAGGCGGTAGAGGCACGAGCTGAAGAAGACGATCTCGAAGGCGTCGTTGTGTTGGAGGAACGCCCGGAGCAGGTACACCTCCGTCCAGCCGCGCCCTTCGTCGAGCCAGCCGGTCGGGATCTCGAAGGGGTGGGTGATGTCGTGGACGTGCACCAGCACTCCGGGAGCGAGCCGAGGCAGCAGCTGGAACAGCTCGAAGCAGACGTCGCTGCCGGGGCGGACCACGTGGCTCGAGTCGACGAACAGGACGTCGCCGGCCTCGAGCGAGGTGACGACGTCCGGATCGAGCTCCTGCACCGGGTGCACGCGGATCGAGGCCCGGGCGCGGTCTTCGTCGGTCAGGAGGGCGTGGAGGCGGTCCGGGTACGGCTCGACGAAGGTGAGCTCCAGGTCCGGGAGGTGCCGGTCGGCCGTGTCGAGCATGACCGCGGAGCTGAACCCCGACCCGATCTCGATCACCCGGCGGGAGCCGAGGTGGCGGAGCATCGCCTGCAGGACCGTGGCGTCACCGATGCCGTACTGGTCGTTGTCGGTGAAGTACCGCCACCCCTCGCTGCGCTGCGCCGGCGGGTCGTAGTCGGCGTGGGCGCCCAGCGCCCGCACCCATTCGAGCTGGCGCTCGAGCCCGAGGTCGATGCCCGGCAGCTCCGCGGTGTGCGGGTCGATGGATCGGAGTCGAGCCGCCTCCGCCAGCGAGGGCACCGGCGAGTAGAAGTGTCCCGGCGGCGCCCACCGGAGGAAGGGGGCGACGTCGGCGAGGTCGACGTCGCGGAGCGCCCACAGCACCCCGGTCTCCTCGAGCTCATGGATCACCGGGACGGCCCACTCCGGCGGCCATGGCGGCTCAGCGCGGCCGGTGATCCGGCGGACGAACCGCTTCGCCTCGTCCACGGGGAGTCGCATGGCGGGCAAGCCTTGCCGAGCCCGGATGCCGTGGCAACACCAGGGGGCCTCCACCGACACCCGAACCCCTTGCGCGCATCGACGAATATCGAATAGACATGAAATGTACTGACTTTCCCTGACTGAACGCTCCGTCCCTCGGAGGAGCCCATGGACCGCACCACCCCGTCGTTCCCCACCGATGCGCTCCGCGTGGAGCCGTGGGAGGACCCCATCGTCGAACGACTCGGCCACGACCCGCGCTCCGCCTACGTCGAGACCTTCTGGTTGTCGATCCTGGGCCCCAGCACCGTGTGGTTGCTGCGCCGGCTCGTGGGCGGACTGGAGGCCGAGCCCCAAGGGTTCGACCTCGACCTCGTGGCCTGTGCGGCGTCGCTCGGTCTCGGCAACCGGGCCGGCAAGCACGGACCCTTCGCCCGGTCGCTGGTCCGCGCCTGCCAGTTCGGCGCCGCCCGTCCTGCCGGCCCCGCGGCCATCCAGGTGCGTCGACGCCTCGCGCCGCTCACCCGCAGCCATGTGGCGCGCCTGCCCGACTGGCTCCAGGCCGAACACGCCCGGTGGCTCGAGGCGGCGGCGTGCCCGGCGCCCGCACCCTCGGTCGAGCAGGCGGACGCCCTCGCCGCCACCCTCGTGCGCGCCGGTGAAGGCATCGACCTGGTCGAGCAGCGCCTCGTCGGCTGGGGCGTGCCGACGGTCCTCGCCGCCGACGCCGCATCACGCGCCTGGGGTGCGTCCCGACACCCGAGCCGCCTGCAGCCGGCCCAGCTCCGACCGGTCTGACCCCGAGCCGGGTCGGGGCCGGTTCGGGTGCACCACCCGGACCGGCCCACCCGGAGCCTCAGCCCTTGCGGAACGTGCAGGCGAGCTCGATGAGCGTGCGCACGCCGAACCCGGTGCCGCCGGTGGGGCACTCCGGCTCGTCGGCGGTGGCCCACGACGGGCCGGCGATGTCGAGGTGGGCCCAGGGTATGCCGTCGCCCACGAACTCCTGGAGGATCAGACCTGCGGTGATCGAGCCGCCGTAGGGGCCGGCGATGTTCTTCATGTCAGCGACCTTGGACTCGTACAGCTGCTTGTAGTCCTCGGGCAGGGGCAGCTCCCACACCCGCTCGCCCGCCCTGCCGGCGGCCGACCGGACCTGGTCCACGAAGGCGGCGTCCCGACCCATGAGCCCGGCGATCTTCAGCCCCAGGGCCACCATGCACGCACCGGTGAGCGTGGCCAGATCGATGATGCCGTCCGGCTTCTCCTCCGAGGCCAGAGCGAGAGCGTCGGCAAGGATCAGGCGTCCCTCGGCGTCGGTGTTGAGCACCTCGATGGTCTTGCCGTTGCGGGTCTTCAGGACGTCACCGGGGCGGGTGGCGTCACCACCCAGCATGTTGTCGGTCATGGGCACGAACGCCCGGACCCGGTTGGGGGCACCGACGGCGACGAGCGCCGACATTGCGGCGATCACCGCTGCGCCACCACCCATGTCGGACTTCATCGTCTCCATGCCCGTGCCGGGCTTGATGGAGAGGCCGCCCGAGTCGAACGTGAGGCCTTTGCCCACGAACGCGAGCGTCGCCGCGGCCCTGGTGGCCGGCTCGTAGGTGAGCTGCACCAGGCGGGGCGGGAGGGTCGAGCCCCGGTTCACGCCGAGCAGCCCGCCGAGCCCGGCACGACGGATGGCGGCCTCGTCCATGACCTTCACCTTCAGCCCGGAGGCCTTGGCGAGCGCGGCCGCCCGGTCGGCGAACACCGGCGCCGTGAGCGAACCGCCCGGCTCGTTGACGAAGTCGCGGGCGAGGTTCTGCGCGGCGGCGATCGCCTCGCCGACGGCGATGGCCTCCCGCACCGCCTTCGCGGTGGAGCCGGCCAGGGTGACCTGGGCGAGCGCCGGCGGCTTCGGCGCCGACTTCTGCGCGGTGTAGGCGTACGAGCCCAGCAGCACACCCTCGGCCACGGCCCGGGCGGCGGCCGCCTCGTCCAGGGTGCCGTTCGCCGCATCGGCCGCCAGCGTGGTCACGACCTTGTCGTGCTTCCCGAGCGCCTTGGCCATGGCTGCGGCCGCCTTGCGGAGGGCGTCGGCATGCACCGCATCGGCGGCGCCCAGGCCGACGAGCACCGTCAGCGACCCGTCGTGGGGCAGCACCTGGACCTGGCCGGCCTTCGCCTCGAAGCCCAACCGCTCGAGCTCGGCCCGGCCCACGGGTCCGGGCACCGAGGCGAGACCCTCGGTGGTCACACCGTGGGCGACCACGGGTGCGGTGGCGGGCACGGAACGGGCGGTACCGAGGCGGATGGCCATGTTGCGGGTCCTGTTCGTTGGCGGGACGGGTTGGCGGGACGGTTGCGCAGAGGGTCAGGCCTGGACGTCGCGAGCGGCGAGGGACGTGCCCTCCTGCCAGCGGGCGAGCGTCCAGAGCAGGTCCGAGAGACGGTTCAGGTACGGAACGACCGAGCTGCCCTCGACCGCCACCACGAGCGCCGAGCGCTCGGCCCGACGCACCACGGTGCGGGCCACGTCGAGGCGGGCGCTCACCCGATCCTCGCCGGGCACGACGAACTCGGTGGGCGGCTCGAACCGGTCACTGACCTCGTCGATGCGGTGCTCGAGCGCCTCGACCATGTCCGGGGTCACGAGGGTGCTGCCCGCGGTGAGCTTGGTCCGGTTCTCCGGTGCGGTGGCGAGCTCCGCCATGAGGACCCAGAGGTCCCGCTCGAGCCCGAGCAGGATGCGGTCGAGCTCGCCGCCCCGCACGGTCTCGCTGCGGGCGACGCCGATCGCCGCCTGGGCCTCGTCGACGTCGCCGTAGGCGACCGGTGCGGGGTCGTCCTTGCGGACGCGCCCCCCGTAGAAGAGCCCTGTGGTGCCGTCGTCGCCGGTCCGTGTGTACACGCGCATGATTTTGGGAAGCGTAGCCACCGGCCCGATCCGGGCCTCGGCCGTACGGCCGCGTCCCCGCCGGAGGGACAAGAGCCCGCAAAGGGGCTGAATGGCCCATGGAACCCCCAGGTACCCTCACGACCGTGGAGTCCTACCTCGACGCAGTGAGCTCGCGCGTGGTCGTCTACGACGGCGCGTTCGGGACGTACGTACAGACCCAGGGCCTGACGGCCGACGACTTCGGCGGTCCCGAGCTCGAGGGCTGCAACGAGCTGCTCGTGATCACCCGCCCCGACGTCATCACGGCGATGCACGAGCGGTTCCTGTCGATCGGCGTGGACGTCATCGAGACGGCGACGTTCGGCGCCTTCGCCATCCCCCTCGGTGAGTACGGCATCGCCGAACGCACGGTGGAGATCAACCTCGCCGCAGCGAGGCTCGCGCGGGAGGCCGCCGACCGGTTCAGCACCCCGGAACGGCCCCGCTGGGTCGCCGGCTCGATCGGTCCGGGGACCAAGTTCGCATCGCTCGGCCAGATCACCTACGACGAGCTGCGCGACGCCTACGAGATCCAGGCGAAGGCCCTGCTCGAGGGCGGCGTCGACCTGTTCATCGTCGAGACCATGTTCGACCTGCTGGGCACCAAGGCCGCCATCAACGGTTGCAAGCGGGCCATGGCCGCCGTCGGTCGGGAGGTACCGGTCCAGGCGCAGGTCACCATCGAGCTGACCGGCCGCATGCTCCCCGGCACCGAGATCGGCGCGGCCATCGCGGCGCTCGAACCGCTCGGCCCTGCGGTCATCGGCATGAACTGCGCCACCGGCCCGGCCGAGATGGGCGAGCACCTGCGGGTGCTGTCACAGCAGTCCCGGCTGCCCATCGCCTGCATCCCCAACGCGGGGCTGCCGTCGGTCGTCGACGGTCACATGCACTACGACCTCACCCCCGACGAGCTGGCCGAGTACCTGGCCCGCTACGTCACGGAGCTCGGCGTCACCGTCATCGGCGGCTGCTGCGGCACGACGCCCGAGCACCTGCAGGCGGTCATCGAGCGCTGCCGCGACCTCACCCCGGCCCCCCGGGACCCGAAGCACGAACCCGGCGCGACCTCGATCTACAGCCTGGTCCCGTTCGAGCAGGACAGCTCGTTCATGATCATCGGCGAGCGCACCAACGCCAACGGCTCCAAGGCGTTCCGCGAGTCGATGCTCGCCCGGGACTGGGACGCCTGCCTCAAGATGGCCACGGACCAGGTCCGCGAGGGCGCCCATGTGATCGACGTCTGCGTCGACTACGTCGGCCGCGACGGCACCGCCGACATGGACGAGATCGCCCGACGTTTCGCCACCCAGGTGGCCGCGCCGCTGGTGCTCGACTCCACCGAGCCCGAGGTCATGGAGGCCGGACTCCGCTGGATCGGCGGCCGCCCCATCCTCAACTCCGCGAACCTCGAGGAGGGCGACCACGAGGGCTCGCGCCTCGACCGCGTGATGCGGCTGGCGAAGGAGTTCGGCGCCGCGGTCATCTGCCTGCTGATCGACGAGGAGGGCCAGGCCCGCGACGTCGAGTGGAAGATGCGGGTCGCCCACCGCATCCACGACATCGCCGTGCACCGCTACGGCCTCGAGGCGTCGGACCTGATCTTCGACGCCCTCACGTTCCCGCTCTCCACCGGCGACGACGACCTGCGCCGCGACGGCATCGCCACCATCGAGGCGATCCGCCGCATCAAGGAGGAGCTGCCGGGGGTCTACACCACCCTCGGGGTCTCGAACATCTCCTTCGGCCTGAAGCCGGCGGCCCGCCACGTCCTGAACTCCGTGTTCATCCACGAGTGCGTGGAGGCGGGCCTCGACTCCGCCATCGTGCACGCCGGCAAGATCGTGCCGCTGGCCCGGATCCCGGAGGACCAGCGAGCCGTGGCCCTCGACCTCGTCTGGGACCGCCGCGGTCTCGAGGGCTGGGACCACACCGATCCGGACTACGACCCGCTGGCCAAGCTGCTCGACCTGTTCGAGGGGGTCGAGTCGGTCAAGGCCGAGAAGGAGGACCGCAGCGCCTGGCCGGTCGAGGAGCGGCTCAAGGCCCGCATCATCGACGGCGACCGCGACGGCCTCGACGCCGACCTCGCAGAGGCGCTCGCCCAGGGCACCCCGGCGCTCGACATCGTGAACGACACCCTGCTGTCGGGCATGAAGGTCGTCGGCAAACTGTTCGCCACCGGCGAGATGCAGCTTCCGTTCGTGCTGCAGTCCGCCGAGACCATGAAGACCGCGGTCGCCTACCTGGAGCCGCACATGGAGAAGTCGGCCGACGGCTCCTCGGCCAAGGGCTCGATCGTGCTCGCCACCGTCAAGGGCGACGTGCACGACATCGGCAAGAACCTCGTCGACATCATCCT